>NZ_JADBGL010000003.1:0-323841 GCF_037389205.1 Mycetohabitans sp. B46 | reverse complement strand
GATCGAACTCCATGCCGCGCGTGAGCGTCGATACAATGCTACGGACCGCCTCGCGATCGCGCTCGCCCAACTGCTGCAGGATCGCCAGCGCCGGCTCGAGCGATTCCAGCAGCCGCCGCTCGTCAGACTGTTGTTGTTGCGCCGCCAACTGTCCAACAATCTCGCGCAGCGGCCCGCGATCGTATTCATCGTTATTCACATGCGCACGCAGCGTTAATAGCATTCGCAGCCGCAGCGCGGGCTCGATCAGCGGCGTGTCTGCGATCGTGTCGGCGGCGCGCGCCAGCAGATACGCTAGGCCAACTGGATCCCGCATGCCGGCGGGCAGCACGCGCAGCGTCAAGTAGAACGAGCGGGACACCCCCTTGAGTAGCGGACCGAGCAGGAAAGCGCGCGCCGGATCACGCATGGTTCGGTCAGCAGCCGTCACGGCGGCGGGCGGTTGTAGGCCGACCACCGGCCCAGCGGCACGTCGCGCGTGCGCTGCAGCGCCATCGGATCGAGAGTCGAACGATGAATCGGACATCGCGCAGCCATGAATTGACAATCACAGCCGGCATTGTACCGGTTCACGGACCGGCGCTGCCGCGCCGTCGGGTCTGGCAAACCGCCTTCGGCCATTATCGAGGCCTGGTCCGCGTGAAGAGGCAACTATCGGGCATTGTCGCACGTCATGTTGAATAACATACCGCCCTTGCCCGGCGTTTGCATCACCACGCGAAGCCGGTGTTCCTTTTCAATGTAGAAACCCACGCCGCGAACCGTCGAGTTTGGGTAGGAACACATTGTGTCGCCTGAGTACTCAATCTCGATATCGTAGGCATTGCCCCACTCACGAGGAGCGATTTTGCCGACAAACGGGCAATATCCCTCTGTCCCTGTGATCCTACCCCGGCCATCGATTGTCATTTCAATGATACTCGGCATATTGATCTCGTTGACAAGATAGTCACGTTTGCTGAACATGCCTTTGTATGTCCCGACCACTTTGCTTACAGCCGGCTTGGTATATAACGCTATGTCGGTATTGCCTTGGAATTGGAGCGGCGGCAGGCCATCGGCGGAGGCAACGATGTGAATCGATTGCGAATTGAACAACAAGTTGTCGACCTGAGTGGCAATACTCTGATAGCTGGGAAACTGGTTAGCCAGGATTGAGACCACTGTGGAACCGACGTGGGAAGGCAGCGAACGGCCGGAATCAGTTGACGTGCTTAAATTGACCTTTATTGCAAGCCGCTCTTTCAAATAGAGGATCCCGGTCCCGGCGTTGCCCATGTCGAGATCGCCAACAATGGCCTCACCTATATCGTCGCCGTAAGCGTAGATTACATAAAACTTGCCCGACGGGGTAACCAATGCGGTGAAACTGTAGTGGCCCGATAGGCTGCCTACGTATTGGCCTTGCGCTTCGTGCACTTCCATGAGCTCAGTCTGTACGTTGACGTCCGCGGCCTGAGCGACGAGTTCGGGTTCGGTTTGTACGCCGACTTCCGCGGCTTGGGCGACGCGCTCGGGTTCGGTCTGTACGCCGACATCCGCGGCCTGGGCGACGCGCTCAGGCTCAGTCTGTACGCCGACTTCCGCGGCTTGGGCGACGCGCTCGGGTTCGGTCTGTACGCCGACATCCGCGGCTTGGGCGACGCGCTCAGGCTCGGTCTGTACGCCGACATCCGCGGCCTGGGCGACGCGCTCAGGCTCGGTCTGTACGCCGACGTTCGCGGCCTGGGCGACGCGCTCGGGTTCGGTCTGTACGCCGGCATCCGCGGCTTGGGCGACGCGCTCGGGCTCGGTCTGTACGCCGGCATCCGCGGCTTGGGCGACGAACTCGGGCTCGGTCTGTACGCCGACATCCGCGGCTTGGGCGACGCGCTCGGGCTCGGTCTGTACGCCGACATCCGCGGCTTGGGCGACGCGCTCAAGCTCGGTCTGTACGCCGACGTCCGAAATCCGCGCTTCGCGCTCGCCCACACCCACACCCAAGTCGTTCACCACAGCTTCGCTTACGCTATGGCCTGCCCGCCAAGTACTACGCCTTTTCCTGCCTCTGTCGTGATTCAGACTACGAATCTCGACGGTTCCATCCGTTGCATAAAATTGGCCTACATTCGTAATGTTGATGATATTCGTTGTATGAGCCGAATTTGTCGTAGAGGCTGGAAAACCGACCAGGGTACCGGTGTACTGGCCTTGTACGGGATCCATTGGCGACCGGGCCCGCTCTCGTTCTCCGTACGCCTCTTTAACGACGACGCGCTGGACCATGTCATCATCAGACTTGCCGCCACCACCTCCCCCACATGCCCCCGTAGCACCGACAAGCATCACGGCGACACACCGGGTTACTCTGTAACGTAGTGCCCTGATAATCCAACCGGATGCGGCTAAATCCTTTAAGTCCGCGTCGGCGCGCATCGATTCACTCGCGGTTCGAGCGTCTTCTAACACCGTCCTATTCCGTTTCCTTTGCTCGCAAACTAGATCAAACGGCACCACACCCGCTTTTTTACTCAATTGCTCAAATCCATGTAAAACTGTCTTTGGCCCAACTCGAAACCGCTTAATCGATTCCCGATACCATACGTGATGCACTCGATTCCGAAAATCAATGCGACTAAAAAAAGACCCGCGAGATATTAGCCCGCCCATGGCTTGTCTATTACCGCCGGCCACTTCTCTTTTGTGCTTGGCGAAACGCGTCGGGTCACTCGACCATCCTGCTTAGAACAGGCAAGCTCGACGCAACCTCGAGCAACATAGGCATACCTCCAGGCCGACGGGGTGTTGAAACACCGATGACAACGCCACACGGCGGAGTGTTGAAACACCGGTGACAACGCCACACGGCAGGGTGACGTCATTAATATGACATTCTACAACCGGAAAATGGGGTACGACAGTCTATCGCCGAGAGAACTGGAATATGCAGGCGGCAAGCCGCCCACAATATAATCAAGTCAGACAAATATTTGCCATTAAGTCAGACAGGGGTTCGCCGACGGACAGCGCGCAGCGCTGCACCGTTGCGGGCAAACCACGCACCGTACCAGCCCAATGCTTGATGCACGCCGAAAAATCCAGCCCGCCTATACCACGCTGACTCATCGACTGGTAAAGCTGTTGCGCAAGCACCCCGAGCCAGACTAGCTGCTTTACATGGCGCGCCGCCTCGATCGCCAACCCGAGGTCTTTGAGCATCAGGTCCGCCGTGAACCCGCCGCTGTAGCCGCGCGCCGCCGGCGCATTCGACAGCACGCCCGGATTCGACAGCACGCCCGGATTCGGATTATAAGTATCCGAACTCCAGCAACGGCCGGTTGACGTGTTAATGATGCCGGCCAGCACCGCCGGGTCGATGCCGAGCGAAACACCGAGCGACATTGCTTCAGCCACGCCCATCATCGAGATACCGAGTACCAGATTGTTGCAGATCTTGGCCACCTGCCCCGTGCCCGATTCGCCGCACCGAACGACGTTCTTTCCCATGCTCAGCCACACCGGTTGGGTCAAATGAACGACCCACAAGCGCTCGCCATGCGGCGTTGCACGCCCACTACATCATGGATACCATTCCCGCCCCCGATGGCAGCAAAAGCGCCATCGACCAGCGCAAGCACGCATGACACGCGATGTGCGGCCAGCCATTGCCCGACGCGTATTCGATTTGACTGGCATCGCCGCGGCGACACCAACCCGGCACAGCAATGGTTTAGGACGCTGAGGCAACCGTAGCGGCATAGTTGGCAAGCGCCTCAACGCTGTTGATAAATCCCAACAGCGATTCGCGCGCGAACCCGTATGATGGAGATTGTCATGGCCCCCACTTCACGACTGCTCAATGCCGCCGTCTTCGCCATCCTGCTCGCTACCGCCCGTCGTCGTGTGGTTTCGCGACGATCAACGCCTAGCCGACAATCCCGCGCTCGAATACGCCACTGCCACGGGCCACCCTGTCGTGTGCGTGTATGTTCACGACCCGGCACCACGAAATACGCGCCCGCCGGGCGCGGCTGTGCGCTGGTGGCTCCATGAATCTTTACGCGCACTCAATGCTGCGCTCGTAGCATTGGGCGGCGAATTGATCGTCCTTCACGGCTCCGAGGCGCAGGCCATCGAAGCGTTTGCCGTGGCAATCGGCGCGATCAAGGTGTGCTGGAATCGCCGGTATTCGGCACCGCAACGCAAAACCGACACCGCGATCAAGACGGCGCTCAAAGAACGTGGGATTGCGGCTTTCACTTTCAATGGCCACTTGCTGCGAGAGCCGTGGGCCGTGGCCACGCGAGATGGCCGTCCGTTTCAGGTCTTCGGCGCGTACTGGCGCGCCGCGCGCCACCAGTATTCCCCTGAAGCACCGCAACCCGCACCTCAGCGGATCCACTTCTTTCCCGTGCCGGAAAACATCGGCGTGGCGGCGCGCGTGGAAAATCTGTCTGCATTGGCGCTCCAGCCTCACGCTCCCGACTGGGCCAGCGGGCTGCGCGAAACGTGGCAATGCGGCGAACAAGCGGGACAGACGCAACTGGACGATTTTCTCGCAAATGCGCTGACCCGCTACGCGAGTGGACGCGACGTTCCCGCGATGCAGGCAACCAGCCGGCTCTCTCCGTATCTTCGCTTCGGCAATCTCTCGGCACGGCAAGTATGGCATGCAGCACTGTCTGCGGCGCGCGCCGGGCGCCACTGCGGCGACGCGCGCAGCGCGTGCACCGCGAGCAGCGGCGTCGATAAGTTTCTCAATGAGCTTGGCTGGCGCGAGTTCTCATACTATCTGCTCTATCATTGTGCACCGCTGCATCAAGTCAATTGCAAGCGGCAATTCGACACCATGCCGTGGCGTGCCGATACCGCGGATCTGCGCGCGTGGCAGCACGGCCGCACCGGCTATCCGCTCGTTGATGCCGGCATGCGCAAGCTGTGGCATACGGGTTGGATGCACAATCGCGTGCGGATGGTGACTGCGTCGTTTCTCGTCAAGCATCTGCTTATCGACTGGCGCGAAGGAGAGGCTTGGTTCTGGGACACGCTCGTCGATGCCGACGAAGCCAGCAATCCGGCGAACTGGCAATGGGTGGCCGGCAGTGGCGCGGACGCGGCGCCATACTTTCGCATTTTCAACCCGGTGCTACAGGGCCAGAAATTTGACCCACAGGGCGTCTATGTGCGGCGCTGGGTGCCCGAACTCGCGCGCTTGCCGAGCGGGTGCCTCCATGCGCCATGGCTCGCACAACCCGAGCAACTGGCGTCTGCGTCGGTTCGGCTAGGTCAGGACTATCCGCTGCCGGTGGTGCCTCACCAGCAAGCACGCGAGCGGGCGCTGAAGGCGATGGAGCGCATGCGTGGGCGCGAATCGGGCAGCGCCGACCTATTGGCATGATCAAGCGGGTTTGCGCGACGCGGCTGCTCGCGATCCGCAGCCGCCGAATCGATCAAACTGCTGCCCGGCCACTCGAAGCACCGTGGATACTACCGCGTCGTCGCGATCGAGGAGGCACATCTGGTGCTCGAGCCGTGAGGGCGGTACAAGCATCGCTGATCGTGTCGGCGGCGGACCGCGCGCAGCTTGCCCGATGTCAACGTATCGTGCCGATTCATTCGGTTCTTCCATTGTCGTTTCGGCACCGGCGCAACGTATCGCCGCGCTTGCTCCGACAATCACGGATTTTAGAGCCTACCCAATGCCACATCCGCTACCCTTGAGCATCGCACCGCGTGCCAGCCAGGGCACGCAAACATTCGATCCGATCCCCCCGACGGCTCGCACGCCCGATGCAGGCGGGAAGCAAATCACCGCGCAACGACGCAATGGAGTGCATCGACTCGACGGGCTGGGTGCCCAGCAACTGACCAAGAACCCGCAAGCCACTATTGGCCTGAACGAGATGCCAACGGAGCTTCTCGCCAACATATTCCGCCGTGTTCCGCTCAGCGATGCGGCGCGGTTGTCCGAGGTCAATAGCAAGTTCCGGCAGCTGCTGCTGCCGCGACGGCATTGCTTTCTTGTCAACAAGAAACTGCAGGCCATTCGCCAACTGCCCCCCGGCCCCCAGCAGCACGATCAAGCACGCAGGCTATGGACAACATCGTTGGAACTGCTCGAGCATAGCCGTGCCGAACTGGATGGGATTATCCAGTCCTTTGAACTCGAATGGCTGGCCCCGCAGGATAGAAAGGACGTGCTGGACCAGATGATCGAGCATCTAAAACACTCGCATGATAGCGCGTCGTGCGCGACGCAACCCGATGAGCCCAATAGCGGGTTGCCATCGCGCGATAACGCGTCGGCACGCACGCGGCAACGTCACGCACTGCTAAACCACCTGAAGTCGCAAATCGAAACTTTGCCGAAAGGCGAACGCGCGTCGGCGCTGACACGGATCATCGAATTACAAGGTCAGGAAGCGACGACGGTCGAACGCTTGTTTCCGCGAATCCATGACGGAAATGTCTGGATATCGAACCGCGACTATGCCATTCATTTGCTGAACTACGGTTTTTTCGAGGGCGAGGCTGCCGCGCTCGCCGGCGAGCGTGACCCGCATGCATTGGAGGATCCCGACATCGAGATTTGCACTGCCGTCATCGCGTGGCGGCCCAAAAACCTGCCACTACACAAGTTTATCGACTTGCTCGAGCAAGCGATAGGTGATGCCCGCCGTCACGGGGACACCCACCGCGTGGGTGCCGACGACGAGACGGCGGACGACGAACGGGCCCGGCTCGTGCAGCGATTGAGAAACCTCACCCGCAATGTGACGTCCGACGCGCTGACGTCCGACGCACACACCCTATCACGGTCGACATTCGACCCTATCGAGCGCGTTCGCACGCGAGTCTGAGCCAGCGTTCATCGTTCGATGATGCCGGCGACAGTACGCAGCTTCGTTGACTTCATGGCGAAGTGGTTCGCCGCATGACTGCCCGACTTCCATGGCCAAGGCTGTGGCACGTGGCACCGCTTCGCGACGTACTCGGCGTCGATAGTCATTTAATCATTATCGTGGACTGTACTGACGGCAACGAATAGAAAGCGTACCCTTAAGACTATTGCAACCACTCATCCTCGCAACATCACGTGTATTTGCACAGTGCTGTTGCATCAATCCATCTAATCTGGCGCTTCAAGGGGGCGGTATGTGTACCCACTACGAATCCGCGACGCTCGGCGACTTGGGCACATTCACTGAGTTTCCTCGGCCGACGTTTGATTACCCTCGCAGCGTCTATAAGGACTACGCGGCACCAATTTTCCGTATGGGAGAAGGCACGAGAAGCACCGATCGGGCAACGTTTGGCCTCGTGCCCCGTAAGCACATCCCGCCCGGCGTCAAGGTGTTCGATACGATGAACGCTCGAGCCGAGACCGTGGGCGAAAAACGCAGTTTTTCGACATGCTGGCGCAATGGGCAGTTGTGTCTTATCCCTGCATCAAGCTTTTACGAGCCGAACTATGAAACTGGCAAGGCGGTGCGCTGGCGGATCAAACTAGTGAGCGGCGAGCCGTTCTCGATTGCAGGGTTATGGCGTGCGTGGGACGATAGTCTGGCGTTTACGATGCTGACGCTCAATGCCGACTCCCATCCGCTCCTGCGCCGTTTCCACAAGCCTGGATGGGAGAAGCGCGGCATCGTGATCCTGCGGCGCGAATACTATGACGACTGGCTGACGTGCCGTGAGCCGGAAGTGGCCAGGACGTTTTTGAGCTTGTTGCCAGCCGATGAACTTGTCGCGGCCCCTGCCCCACTGTCTACGCGCAAAAATGTGGACGATGCAAAATGAGTACGCAAAAACCCATGGCTGCAACGGAGTATGCCAGACACCCGTCAGGATCAAGCGAGCGGCGCTAACCTGCCAGTGACCCTGGGGGCATGAAGTCGGTGCCCCGGACGACGTGGCCGAATGCGAAAGGACGCGATGGGTAGACCGGCGTAAACAGCTGACTGCCGGGGTCTACGTCAGTGCGCGTCGCCACCGGCCGAAGGGCATCGAGTCTCTCCAGCGCCTTTGTCGCTGATGCGAATTGACATGCGCGGCGGCGGGTGCCATGCACCCCATCGCGTCAGCGCGCCTCGTTCAACTGATCGAGGATAGCCGGGTTTTCCAGCGTCGACACATCTTGCGTGATCGCCTCACCGTTGGCCAGCGAGCGCAGCAGCCGCCGCATGATCTTGCCGGAGCGCGTCTTCGGCAAGTTGTCGCCGAACCGAATATCCTTCGGCTTGGCAATCGGGCCGATCTCCTTCGCGACCCATGCCCGCAACTCGTTTGCCACCTTCACGGCCTCGTCGCCCTGCACCCGTGCGCGCTTGAGCACGACGAACGCGACCACCGCTTCGCCGGTCGTGTCATCGGGCCGGCCGACGACCGCCGCTTCGGCGACGATCGGATTAGCCACCAGCGCCGACTCGATCTCCATCGTGCCGAGCCGGTGACCGGACACATTCAGCACATCGTCAATGCGTCCCATGATCGTGAAATACGCGGTTTCCTCGTCTCGTACGCTGCCGTCTCCGGCAAGATACAACTTGCCACCGAGTTCCTCGGGAAAATAGCTTTTCTTGAAACGCTCCGGATCACCCCAGATCGTGCGGATCATCGAGGGCCACGGACGCTTGATCACGAGGATCCCGCCCTGTCCGTTCGGTACGTCCTGGCCGGTCTCGTCAACGATTGCTGCCATGATGCCCGGCAACGGCAGCGCGCATGAGCCCGGCACGAGCGGCGTGGCGCCGGGCAGCGGCGTGATCATATGGCCACCGGTCTCGGTCTGCCACCACGTGTCGATGACCGGGCAACGCTTGGCGCCGACCTGCTCGTAATACCAGACCCACGCTTCGGGGTTGATTGGCTCGCCGACGGTGCCGATGATACGCAGCGACGACAGGTCGTACGCGCGCGGATGGCATGCCGGATCGGCATCCGATGCCTTGATCAGCGAGCGGATCGCGGTCGGCGCCGTATAGAACACGGTGACCTTGTGCCGCGCGATCATCTCCCAGAAGCGGCCCGCGTTCGGATACGTCGGCACGCCTTCGAACACGACTTGCGTTGCGCCGCACGCCAGCGGACCGTACGCGATATACGTGTGGCCGGTGACCCAGCCAATATCAGCGGTACACCAGAATACGTCGTTCGGCTTGATATCGAACGCCCATTTCATCGTCAACGCGGCCCACAGCAGATAGCCGCCAGTGCTGTGCTGCACGCCCTTCGGCTTGCCGGTGGAGCCCGACGTGTACAGAATAAACAGCGGATGTTCGGCACCGACCCATTCCGGCTCGCATTGCTCGGGCTGTTGGGCCACCAGTTCATGCAGCCAATGGTCGCGCCCTTCGTGCCAGGCGACCTTGCCGCCGGTGCGCCGATAGACGATGACATCCTTCACCGCATCGCATCCGCCCATCGCAAGTGCCTCATCGGCAATACGCTTGAGCGGCAGCGCCTTGCCGCCGCGCATCTGCTCGTCGGCGGTCACCAGCGCCACGGCGCCGACATCGACCAGCCGCTCATTGAGCGATTTCGACGAAAAACCGCCGAACACAACCGAATGCGTCGCCCCGATCCGGGCACAGGCCTGCATCGCGACGACGCCTTCAACCGACATCGGCATGTAGATCACCACGCGGTCGCCCTTGCGCACGCCGCGCGACTTCAGCGCATTGGCGAACTGGCATACGCGCCGGCGCAGCTCGCCGTAGGAGACAGGCGTGACCGTGCCATCGTCAGCCTCGAACACGATTGCGTTCTTCTGCGCGTGGCCCGCGGCGATCTGCCGGTCCAGGCAATTGTATGAAGCGTTGAGCAAACCGTCCTCGAACCACGTGTAGAACGGTGCATTGGATTCGTCCAGCACTTTTGTGAACGGCTTGTGCCACGCCAGGTGCTCGCGCGCCAGGCGGGCCCAAAATCCGTCGTAGTCGCGCTCGGCCTCGGCGACCAACGCTCGATAGGCATCCATGCCAGCGATGGCGGCCGCGGCCGTGGTCTGCACGGAGGGAGGAAACACGCGCCGCTCCTGCAAGACCGATTCAATGGCAGACATCAAACTACTCCCTGATAATGGAATGAATAAAATCGTTGTCGTGCACCGTCGTATCGCCTTACCCACAGTTTACGCTGCTGCGGTGCAGCAAAGTCGGTCGCTGCGCCGCATCGGCCCCGCGTGTTTGCCGACGTCTAGCCAGCACTCTACAATGCCAGCCCAATTAAGAAAACGACGAACAGCATCGAATTCGCCGTGACCCCGCAGTGGATCGCTACGCACGCTTGCTCCTCTGCGCGATACTGCGCGTTGGCGCCAATGTCGGCATCAGCAAGATGCATCGTCGCGTTCATTGCGGTGCCAGTCCTCACGCTACTGCGGTTCGTGATCGCGGTCGGCGTGCTCTGGCCGCTGTACCGGCCCGCGAAGATACGCTCGGTCACGCGCGGCGAATGGCTGGATCTGTTCCTGCAATCGCGGTTCGGCACGTAACGGGCTGCGGCACACGAGCGCGGCCGCCGCCGGCGTGGTCGCCAGCACGATTCCGGCGCTCGTCGCGCTGTTTGCGTGGCGGTTTCTGAAGGCCGCCGGTGGCCGCCGCTGCATACGGGATCGCCTTTCTTGGCCAGCGTCCGAGCACAGCGCACGGAGGCGCGCTGGTATGCGTGCTCGCCGGCATTGCGTTGGTCCGTATGCGACCGGCTCGCGTCCCGGTCGCGTCATGACCCGCCGCCGTGCGTCTGAGCCGAGCGGGCCACAGCCAAGCTTTTGCGACGCGGTACAATAACCGCATTGGTACAATAACTGTATTTTGACCCCACCCTGGCGTTCGCCTCTGCCCGCGCGCGTGCACGGGCAGTGCGACACCGTTTGCTCAGCTGCACGATGCCTTCCAGTCACCCGCCATTTTCGCCGTCCGGGCCGCGCCGCATGCGCGCACTGCCGTCGCTGATCTTTTTCAGTCGCTGGCTGCAGCTCCCACTGTACCTGGGCTTGATCCTCGCCCAGGCCATCTACGTCTTCCTGTTCCTGAAGGAGCTGTGGCACCTGGTGTCGCACGCGGCGTCGCTAACCGAGACCAATGTGATGCTAGTGGTGCTCGGGCTGATCGACGTGGTGATGATCTCGAACCTGCTGATCATGGTGATCATCGGCGGCTACGAGACGTTCGTGTCGAGGCTGGGTTTGGAGGGCCATCCGGACGAACCGGAGTGGCTCGACCACGTCAATGCCGGCGTGCTGAAGATCAAGCTGTCGATGGCGCTGATCAGCATTTCGTCGATCCATTTGCTCAAAACCTTCATCGACCCCGACCAGCATTCGTCGCAGGCGGTGGTGTGGCAAGTGCTGATCCATCTTGCATTCCTGCTGTCGGCGCTCGTGATGGCCTGGGTGGACAAGCTTACCTCGCACGCGCCGCATGTTCCTGTGTCACTAGCCGATTCGACGCACAATTGAGCGTGACTCCCGCCGCCAGCCCATGCGGCGCCCCAAGAGAAAAGCACCATGACAGTCATCAAGCAGGAAGACCTGATTCAAAGCATCGCCGATGCGCTGCAATACATCAGCTACTACCATCCGCTGGACTATATCCAGGCGCTGGGCCGCGCGTACGAGCGCGAGCAAAGCCCAGCAGCAAAGGATGCGATTGCGCAGATCCTCACCAACAGCCGGATGTGCGCCGAGGGGCGCCGCCCGATCTGCCAGGACACCGGCATCGTCACGGTGTTCGTCAAGGTCGGCATGGACGTGCGCTGGGATGGCGCGACGATGAGCGTGACGGAGATGATTAACGAAGGCGTGCGGCGCGGCTACACGCACCCGGACAACGTACTGCGCGCCTCGATCGTCAACCCGCCCGAAGGTGCGCGTCAGAACACCCGGGACAACACGCCGGCAGTGATCCACTATGAGATCGTTCCGGGCGACAAGCTCGACGTGCAGGTGGCGGCAAAGGGCGGCGGCTCGGAGAATAAGTCGAAGTTCGCGATGCTAAACCCGTCTGATTCGATCGTCGACTGGGTGCTCAAGACCGTGCCGACGATGGGTGCCGGCTGGTGCCCACCGGGCATGCTTGGCATCGGCATCGGTGGCACGGCCGAAAAGGCGGTGTTGATGGCGAAGGAATCGCTGATGGATCCGATCGACATCCAGGACGTGATCGCCCGTGGACCGCGCGATTGGATCGAGGCGCTGCGCGTCGAACTGCACGAAAAGGTCAATGCACTGGGCATCGGCGCGCAAGGACTGGGTGGTTTGTCAACCGTGCTGGACGTGAAGATCATGGCGGCGCCCACGCACGCGGCCAGCAAGCCGATCGCGATTATCCCGAACTGTGCAGCGACCCGCCATGCGCACTTCACGCTCGACGGCTCCGGCGTCGCGCGGCTGGATCCGCCGCCGCTGGAGGCTTGGCCCAATGTGCATTGGCAGCCGAACACCGAGACCAGCCAGCGCGTGAACCTCGATACGCTGACGCGCGAGCAGGTCGCCGGCTGGAAGCCGGGCCAGACGCTGTTGCTCTCGGGCAAGATGCTGACCGGACGCGATGCCGCGCACAAGCGCATTGCGGACATGCTAGCCAATGGCCAGCCGCTACCGGTCGACTTCACGAATCGCGTGATTTATTATGTCGGCCCGGTCGATCCGGTGCGCGACGAAGTCGTCGGCCCCGCTGGCCCGACGACCGCGACACGGATGGACAAGTTCACCGAGATGATGCTCGCGCAAACCGGCCTCATTTCAATGATTGGCAAGGCCGAGCGCGGCCCGGTCGCGATCGATGCGATCAAGCAGCACAAAGCGGCCTACCTGATGGCGGTCGGCGGCGCCGCGTACCTCGTGTCCAAGGCAATCCGCGGCGCGCGCGTGGTCGCGTTCGAGGATCTCGGGATGGAGGCCATCTACGAGTTCGAGGTCCAGGACATGCCGGTCACCGTGGCGGTCGATTCCAACGGCACGTCGGTCCATCAGACCGGCCCGAAGGAATGGCAGGCCAAGATCGGCAAGGTTTCGATTGCGGCCGCGTAGCGGATCGGCATGCTGCGCAGCCGCGCGGCTTTACATTTGGCGGGCAACGGACGACTCGGTTCGCTCCATGATTTGCGCACCATCCGTGCCTGCCCACAACAAGGAACCGATCATGCAAGGCGACAAGAAAGTCATCGAATATTTGAACGCTCAGTTGAAAAACGAACTGACGGCAATCAACCAGTACTTTCTGCATGCACGGATGTATCGGCACTGGGGACTGGACAAGCTGGGCAAGCACGAATACGACGAGTCAATCGGTGAAATGAAGCATGCCGACTGGCTGATCGAGCGCGTATTCATGCTCGATGGCTTGCCGAATCTGCAGGATTTGCACAAGCTACTGGTCGGCGAGACCACGCAGGAAATTCTTGAATGCGACCTGAAGCTCGAACTGGCGTCGCAAACGACCTGCAAGGAAGCAATCGCGTATTGTGAGTCCGTGCAGGATTATGTGTCGCGCGAGATCTTCCGCCGCATCCTGGACGACACCGAAGAGCACATCGATTGGCTCGAGACACAACTCGAATTGATCAACAGGATAGGCATCCAGAATTACCAGCAGTCCGCGACGACAGCTGTCCAATCGTAAGCCGCGGTAGCCACCAGCACGGTGAAGATGACGATGCGCAACGCGGCACCGATCGGCGTATTCGACTCTGGAGTCGGGGGCCTGTCGGTGCTGCGCGCGATCCGTGCGGCGTTACCCGATGAGGCACTGCTGTATTGCGCCGATTCCCGCTACGCGCCGTATGGCGAGCGCGACGACGCGTTCATCGCGGCGCGCACGCTAGGCATCGGCCGGTGGCTTGCGACGCAACACGTGAAGGCGATCGTGGTGGCCTGCAACACCGCCACCGCGCATACCGTATCGATGTTGCGCGAGCGTCTGCAGATGCCGATCATTGGCGTTGAGCCGGGCATTAAGCCCGCCGCGTTGCAGTCGCGCACCCGCGTGGCCGGCGTACTGGCGACCGCCAGCACGCTCAAGAGCGCGCGCTTCAACGCGCTGCTCGCCCAGTACAGCGGCGATTGCCGATTCGTCTGCCAGGCGGGCCATGGTCTGGTCGAGGCAATTGAGGCGGGCGACATCGGCTCGCCGGTCGTCATGCAGCGTCTGGCCGCATGCCTGCAGCCGATCCTGGACGCCAACGCCGACACACTGGTGCTAGGCTGCACCCACTATCCGTTTCTGCTGGATGCAGTGCGTACGATTACCGCCGACCCGCTTCACGTCATCGACACGGGCAAGGCGATCGCGCGTCAACTGGTGCGGCGGCTGGTCGACCAGCAGTTGCTAATCGACACGGGCCCGGCCGCCGCGCACGCCGAGACGATCCCCGCGCCAGCGCCGTTGCGGCTCGTCACCACAGGCGACGCCCCGCAATTGACCTGCATCGCCCGGCACCTGCTCAGCGTCAACGTGGTCGCCGAACACGTTGAAATAGCGTCGGAACCGATTTATCGCAACGTACCGGCCTGACGCAAGGCCGCCGCCCCGATGTGACAAAAAATGATCCATCGCGCTTGCACAGGTCGCCACAAAGAATGATAATAATTCGCATTAACGTTAGCTGTCAGCGCATCATGATCGTCTGCGTGTGCAAGTCTGTTTCTGACCGTACTATCCGTGCGTCGCTGGCGTCCGGTGCCTCGACGTTCGACGAGTTGCAATTCGAATTGGGCGTGGCAACGTGCTGCGGCAAATGCGAGGAAACCGTGCGCGACCTGGTTGCCGCCTGCGGTGCATGCACGAACCTGTGCGGCCCCGACACCCACCCGGCGCGTCATGGGGTGCCGGCGCCCGTTGCGTTCTACGAGCGCAAAGCGGCCTGACACCAATTGATGCCGGGTCGCGGCCCGATGCCGCATCGGTTCTGCCCGGGCTCGTCTTTCTCCGTGCAAGCCAGCGCGACGCGCGAGCCAGCCCCATTACCGCACCGCGCTCCCGGAGGGCTTTATGGAACTGCTGCTTGGATTCGCGACAACGCTATGCCTCTCCTTTCTGATTTTCCGACGCTGAGCCCGGCCCACTCCGGCCCGCGTCGAAGCAAAGCCGGCCATTGTCCGCGTCGCGCCCCTCGTGCATCTGCCATCGGCCAACGCTAATATGCAGGTTTCCCCCAGTTTGGCTGGAGCGCTGCGCTCCAGTGCAGCCTCGCCGATGAAATCGCGCCCCGTCGCGCACTACGCGACCACGCTCGCCGCAGTGGCCCTGTTGCATGCCGGCGTGATCGCGTGGTTGGTTTATGGGCGCGCCGACACCGTCCCGACCATAACGGTCGAGTCCCGGCCGCTCATGGCCGAACTGCTGGCCCCGCCGGCACCGGTCGCGGTGCAGTCCGCGCCCACGCCCACGCCTGCGCCGCAACCCAAACCCAAATCCGTGGTAAGGCCGAGGCCCAATCCCAAGCCCGTCGTCAAGCGTCCCACGCCACCGATGCCGGTACGTGATACCCCATCGCAATCGGTGCCCACGCCGCCGGCGCCCCCGGCCGCGCCGGTGTCTACGCCCGCGCCGGTCACCGAGCCTGCGTCACCCGCCGCGCCGAGCCCTCGCTCGGTCGTCGCGCAGGGCGCACCCAAGGGCGTCGCCAAGCTCGACTGCCAGATCGTGCGGCCCGATTATCCCGCGCTGTCTAGACGACGCGAGGAAACGGGCACAGTGATCGTCAATCTGGTCGTCGGCCTGGAGGGCAAAGTGGAACGGGCCACGATCAAGAAAAGTAGCGGTTATGATCGATTGGACGAGGCCGCGCGCAACGCCGCGCTAGCCAGCACGTGCCGGCCGTACATCGAAAATGGGCAACCGATCCGGGTCACGGCCGATCAGCCGTATGTGTTTAATCTAAGCGACTGAGCCACGCTGCGCCGGCTGATACCGCGCCGCCGATGCGCCCATTGCCGAGCCCGTCCGCTCAACAGCGTCACTGATAACGAGGATACGAAGGAAGCACCATGCAGAACTACGGTATGGCCCACGTGTGGGCACAAGGAGATGTCGTCACGCGCGGCATCGCGATCACACTATTGATTATGTCAGTGCTGTCGTGGAGCGTGATCCTAATCAAAGGATGGGACGTGCTGCGGCTGCGGCGCCTGACGCGCAATATCGAGCAGCAGTTCTGGCATGCCGACGATTTCACCGAAGGTCTTATGAAGCTCAGCTCGACCGGCGCCAGTGCCACCGATAACCCGTTCGTCGCACTCGCGCTGTCCGGCAAGGAAGCCGCCGACCATCACCATAAAAGCCAGCCTCACCTGCACGACCGGATGGATATTTCGGATTGGATAACGCGCTGCCTGAAGGACACCCTGGATGACTGCGTCGCCCGAATGCAAAGTGGGCTGGCGATCCTTGCTTCGATCGGCAGCACCGCACCGCACCGTTCGTTGGCCTGTTCGGCACCGTATGGGGCATCTATCATGCCCTGCTGACGATCGGGGCAACCGGCGACACGTCAATCGACAAGGTTGCGGGACCGGTGGGCGAATCGCTGATCATGACGGCATTCGGCCTATTCGTCGCGATTCCCGCAGTGCTCGGCTACAACGCGCTAACCCGCTCGAACAAGGCCGTGGTGACCAAGCTGAATCGCTTCGCGCACGGGCTGCACGCGTACTTCGTGACAGGCGAACGACTGTCCTCAACGCGCCAGCGCGGCGAAGGCCCGCGGCTAGCGACAGCTGGCAAATGAGCGAGGTACGACAATGGCAATGACCCCCTTTGCGGACGACGACGACGGGCTGATGAACGAGATCAACATGACGCCGCTGGTCGACGTCATGCTCGTGCTACTGATTATCTTTATCGTGACGATTCCGGCGATCCAACACGCAGTCAAGCTCGACCTGCCGCACGCGAGCAGCCAGCGGCAGGATGTGCGGCCCGCGCACGTCACGGTGTCGGTCAATGCCGATGGCACCGTGTTCTGGGATAACGTCAAAGTATCCGACGCCGAGTTGCAGCGCAAGATCGCCGCCGCCGCGCAGGCCCACCCGCAGCCGGAATTGCATCTGCGAGCCGATCGCAAGGTCGCGTACGAGCGTGTAGCCGACGTCATGTCTTACGCGCAATCGAGCGGGTTGGCCAAGATCGGGTTCGTGACCGAGCCCAAGGCGCACTGATCAATGAGTTACGCAACGCCACGTCGCGTGGCGCCCCCTGCGCGGGCGCCGGCGCAGGCGGCCTCGGCTGCCGTGCCCGGGCCACCCTAGCCCCCGGCCAACGGCTAGGGGCTACTTTTTCACCTATCGCACACTGGGCCGCGGCTTAGCCGGACCCTGCAAGCGCGGCACGCGACGCTCAACGCCCGGCTGCGCAAGGCCCGCCGTGTCACGGCGCAGCATACGCAGTTGCGCCACCGACGCCGGCCCAATCGAATCGATGCTGGTCTGGCGCGAAGCATCAGCCAGGCCTGCCCCCACGAGCAACTTGGCTTCCAGTTTCAAGTTGGTCAAGCGCGCCGGATCCTGCAAGGCGGTGCGCTGCGCCAGCAGCTGGCTCCAGGCATTGTCGCCGTAATTGACCACGTAGTAATCCTGCCCACTCGGATCGGCCAACACCGCGCCACAGCCATCGAGCCGCACCTGCATGTCAGTGGCCTTCATCGCGAGCGTCTTGCGGCGGGTCAAGCCATCGCCATATGCTAACGTCAGCGGAATAGTCCATTGCGTGCCCGGATACCGATTCTGGTTCGGAAACGGCTGCTGTTTCAGCGTCACGACCGTCTGATTGGCACTCAGGTCACAGCGCGTGTCGAGCGAAACCAGCGGAATACCAGTCTGCCGCACGAAGCTGTCGCCGATCGCCGCCATCGGCTCGCCGCTGACTCGGGCCAGTTCGTCCCACAACCGCTTGGGCGTGGCGTTGCCGAGCGCATAATTAGCTAAGTAGGACTGCAACGCGCCGCGCAGCACCGGCTCGCCCAAATAGCCCTCGATCATCTTGAGCACCTGTCCGCCCTTGTTATAGACGAACGTGCCCGCACCCAGCACAAAATCATTGGACGCGTACGCGCTGAAGTTGGGCTGAACCGGGAATGCCGATGATTTCAAGTCCGCCGCGATCACACGGTATTTATTCTTCACCTCGTCGGCCCAACTAAAGCGGTCCGGAAAGAAGCGAATCTTGGTCTTGTTCTCAAAGAACGTCGCAAACGACTCATTCAGCCACACGTCGTCCCACCAGTCCAGCGTGACCAGATCGCCGAACCACTGATGCGCAGCCTCATGCGTGAGCACGGTCAGGCCGTAGTCCGACATCGGTGTGCCAGGAGACGGCAGGATGTCGTCTGCGAACTCCAGGATTGCACCCCAGTTTTCCATTCCGCCGAAGTTTAGGTCTTTTTGCTCTTTAAACGCGTCGTTTGCGGCGACCGTGTCGAACTTGGTGAGCGGCAGCGGGATACCCGTATAGCGGTAGTAGAAATCCAGGGCCTGCTTGGTCTGATTCATCGCAGGACGCGCCCACTCCTTCATACCAGGCGGCGTGAAGATGCGCAGGTGCAGACCCTTACCATCCGGCAGCGGGCTCGAAAAGTCGTCCTCGAGCACATCAAATTGCCCGCCGCCGAAGAACAGCAGATAGGACGGCATCGGCGGCGTCTTCTCGAACGACACTCGCTTGTAGCCGCTATCGATGTCCACCGACGGCAGCTCCGCCGCATTGGACACCACCCGCCAATTGCTCGGCACGTCGGCGCTCACCTCATAGTTTGGCCGAAACGCCGGTTCATCCCAGCCCGGAAACCACTGGCGCGAGAGGTCCGATTCGCCCTGGGTGAGGATCGCGCCGCTGGTGATGCCATCCGTCGCCTTCAAGTCGACGCGGAACACGCCCTCGGCGGCCGAGCAGCCGGGATAGGGATCGTCGCCACAACTTCCGCCGGTGTGCGTGACCGGATCATCATAGGTTTTGAAGTTGATGGTGCCCTGCCACTCCATATGCAGCGAATAGGTGCCCGCCGCAATCTGCCCGCTCACGGGACGAAGCTGATAGTAGTCCCCCTTGTCCTGGGGCACCGCCGTCAGGGGAACATTGCCCGGCTGCAGCGTGATCGAGCCGTTGATGAAGCGGATCCGGTGCCCCGCGACGACAATCGCGTTGACCGGCTCGCGCACCTTGATCTGAACGTCAGCGCGCCCCTGAAACGCTGACAACGCCGGATTTGGCCGGAACCACAGCTTGTAGTTCAGCGGTACCACGGTATCGGGCATTTCGACCGGGGAGACCGTCTTGACCACTGCCGGATTGGCGGCGATCGGCGCGGTGGGAGCCGTGAGCGGCGCATCGGATGACGACGGCAGCACGGCCACGGTGCGGCTGGCCGTACTCTGGGGCCCATCTCCGCCCCCGCATCCACTCAACGTAAACAACGCAGCCACCGTCACGCACGGAAGCCATACTCCAAAACGAGTGAGCATAAAAAAACCTCGAGTGAGAAAGCAATGGGTTGATATGTCATTTCTGCTGCTTACTTCCTCACTCGCGCGTTGCGCCATATCGCCGGCGCACGGTCGCCCCGTATGCATGGATCGCGGACGTAACGCGTACCCCAGCATTGCCATTCAGCGATGCTTTTTATATGAAATACTAAAAATTAGGAAAGCAAAATCTACTACACAGACGGGCAGATCATTCCACTGAACCAGCAACCGCGGCCTCTACACTAGAATGCGCCGCATCCAGCTCGGGGTTTACCCCCTGTCGCGGGCTGACTCGCCTGGAGGCAGTACAAAGATTAAGAGCACGCGCATTCGCGTGTCAACTTTCTTTCAAAATTTTTTTTCGTAGTGGGCAAAGCACTCTACGCGTCGTTATCGGAAATTATTGTCACGCTTCGCACCACATTACGATTTTGAAAGGTAAATAGGTAACGCGGCGCGATCGCTTCGATTAGCCGGAATCCAAAATTTGTGTAGCTGGCTGTGGGCAAATCGTCTTCCGGCACCCAAGGTTGGCTCCACGCGTGTTGCAACTCGGGTCGCGCGCTCCACGTCCAGTAATACTCCGTGCGTAATCCTCGGGCGCGCGCTCGTGGCCATCATAAAAACCG
Organism: Mycetohabitans sp. B46; assembly: GCF_037389205.1. Taxonomy (NCBI): domain Bacteria; kingdom Pseudomonadati; phylum Pseudomonadota; class Betaproteobacteria; order Burkholderiales; family Burkholderiaceae; genus Mycetohabitans; species Mycetohabitans sp. B46. The sequence continues at coordinate 303,771 of NZ_JADBGL010000003.1, read as the reverse complement.
TGCCGATACGTATAACATTGCGTCAGGGTGTTGCCGGTGATCTCATCGGTCTGGATCTGTCGCGCCACGGATGCGGCACGGTCAATACCAGCGCCGCACAGCCAGTGCCGTGCATCCGCAAAGCTCACTTGACACGTGTTGTCATAGCGCACGCCGTCAGGCCACGCGAGCGGCACCGGCTGAGCGAACCTGTTGCCGCCTTGATTAAGGAAACTCAGCAGTCGATCGCTTTCCAGATAGATTAAGTCGGCCGCGCCTGAACCGTCCAAGTCCGCGAGCCGCACGCGTGCCGGATCAAACGTGTGCGCGCCAAAGCCGGCCTCACGCCCAGTCCGAATGGACCGTTGCCCGTGCCACTATCGTAAGTAAGCGCGAGCGCCAGTGTCGCGCGCCCCACATCGGTGAGCGGCAGCGGCAAGCTTAACGATGCGGTGCCACTGACGCCACCGACACGCAATGTCTCGCCCAGCCCCTGGGAGGCGCCACCGTAAAAAAAGCCGTCCGGTGTCCTCTCGCACCTATGCGCTAGCCGACCGGCCATACCATCCCGAGTTTGACCAGGTGCTTAACGTAGCTGTCCGAGCATGACCTGGCAAGCACAGCGCGTGCAGGCCGAACCGGCGCTTTAACTCGGAATCAACGTTTGCTTGACCGCATTGGTAAAGCTGACTCCGCCATCCAAGGCGGTATACTGCACTTGAATAAGTACATCGTTGAGCGCGTCCAATGACGCTTTTTGTGCAGGATCGGCGGGCAATTTTTTACCCTCAATCGTTTCCTCCACTGCACGCGGGAAAGTCAGCATCCAACTGGACACCGCACCGGTCCCCTCGAACGGCAAATAGCGCCCATCCTGCACAAGCAGTGCAAACGTGCCGCTATCGTCTAAGCCCGAGGACAACGCAATCTGCTGGCTTGGCCGCAAATTATTCACGACATGTGTGCCACTGCCAGTTGCGTTATCGTTTAAATAGTTGACACCGTCGATATCCGGTTGTAACAGCGTTTGGCTGCGAGTTTGGGTCAGCAATGCCCGCACCTCTTGATAAGGACCGTTTAGTGTAGGCAGCGTGACACTGACCTGTTGTAAGCAGCGCGCATAATGGCCCGGATAATGGGCGTCAAAGTCCTGTTCTGACAACGTGAACTCAAACTTACCTTGCGCTTTTTGCGCGTCAAATTGATCGCCTAGCAGCGTCTTAAGCGAAAAGGTCCGGGTAATATTGAGCCGACGGTCATTGCGTGCCAGATAGGCCGATTCCATTCGATGCAGGCTGAGCGACAACGTCTCGCCGACCAGCAACCCGCGGTAACTATCGTTCCACGCATTAGTCGGAACCCAGTATGTGCTGAAATCTCCCAACTCATACTGCCAGCACGCCTGCACGTTCATGCACAGTGACAGTACCGCATCGTACGCTTGGTAATATAGTGCGCAGAGTTGGCTGGTCAACCACTGATACAGGCTCGATTGCGTAAAGCGAGAACTCAGAAAATCGAGCATCGCCTGTTGTTGCGCTTGCTGCGTATGGGCTTGATCAATCACCGTTTGAGCGGCCTTTTGCCGTATTGCGAGCGCCTGCAGTTGTTTGTCGATCACCTGGGATTTTAACTGCGCTTGTTCATACTGAAGTCGCCAGTCATCGCGCCGTCGCCGGTATGCTTCGCTTTGCGCGAGACGAGCGGCTTTGCCTTCCATCGCGGTGCGCGCCACGCTCATGCCAAGTGAGACAGCCTGCGTCGCCGCGCCCCAACGGGAACCGCCATTAGCCAGGCCAAAAACGTTTGGCGCCATATCGAGGCCGCCAGCAACCGCATACATTGCCGCTTCGCTCACGGACATATCACTGACGGTATTTTGCAAGTCCATCGATTCTTGCTCGGCGCGACTGATATTGTCGTTATAGCTATCCAAATAGTAGTGGTAGCGCTGATCCGCCAGCGTCTTTTGGGCCTGTAGCGTGTCGACATCGGCTTTGAGCGCATCCAGCTCTTGCTGCTGCAAGCTGATCGTGAAGTTGGACAGGTCCACCAAATGCTGTTGGCTCAGTTCCAGCTGATGGGCATTTTCACCACGCTCCAGCACGCTGAGCAGCGTATTGCCAAACTGGCTGAGCATATCGACCGCGCGGTACGCCGTCGGCAGCAGCGATTGAAAACGATATGGCAGAATAATCTGACTGGCACCATTGCCGCTGTTACCTAACGATCCCGCTTGGGCACGCTGCGTCAACAGCGCCAATGGATCAGCAGGCGTCGCAAACAGTGGCAAGCTGAGCGGCTTGCCATCCAGGGTTAAGCTATGGCGCAGGTTGTACAGCCGTGCGTCGAGCATTTGCCAATACGTAAGCAATTGCGTATTGAGCGGCGGGCGAAAGTTTGGGTTGTCTAATATACTGAGCAGACTCAAGTTCTGCGCCGGCAGGGCCAGCCAGCGCATGTCCGGTTCGTGCTCCAATTCACGCACCGCCGCGTATTTTTGGCTCGCGAGGACCTGCAACGTATTGGGCGTCCAACGGCTGCTCATCGAGACCGTGGGCGGCGGTCCCATCAGCTCCCGTGCCTGATCATAAAATACGCGGGCGGCTGTCAGTCCATCGGGCGTGAGCAGCCGATACGCATTGTCACCCGTCGCAATGAGGGTACGCACATAAGCCATAAACACCGCTTTTTGATAAATAACCGGATCGGCATACGCTTGCGCATCTGGATTGAGCGCATCGCGCATCAAAAAGCTGGCCGTCGATACATCGGCATCCTCAGGCGGACACAGTGGATAGACATTCCAGTAATCGGGCGCCGTGATACCGGTGACCGCATCGGTATCTTTATCTTTGGCCGCCGGATCGAAGATATAGTGCAGCCAGTGCTGCGCGTCGGTGTTTTGATTCTCGCTACTAAAGCGCGTGGCGACCAGGTACGGCACATGGAAAAACAACTCCCAAAAATACAGGCCGTTGGCACTCGTGAAATCCATCGGCTGCAGACGGCCGTTGGGCGCACTACTGTCGACACGCAATTGCGGTTCTTGCGGCATTGCTTGAGTCGTATAGTGCAGCAGCGTGCCTAAACTGACGTTGGCCCGGCGAATCAATTCGCGCACAAACGTCGTATTGAGCCGGGTGTCGGGCAGCAGAAACTCGCCGTCCTCCGCCTTATTTCCGTTAAACGTAATGAATTGGACGTTGCCTTGCTGGCTGTCATAACGCGTGCACAGCTCAGGAACCTGGGCCGGTGTGTTCACCGACACCAATTCAACTTGAACTGACCACGTTTGATAGGCACGACCGACACTGCCAGAAGACGGGGTGCGCACCAACTCATTGCGCAGATGGTAAGTGATATTTCCTTGCTCCGGGAAGTCCTCGCTGCTGATCGAATGCGTGGCGGCACAGTTGTCTGTCGGTTGCAACACGTAGCGTTGCGTGGTGGTGTTGCTCGCCACCACACTTTTTTCCGTACCGCCTTGAACCGTGTAAATGGATAATTTATGCTGGAATCGATATGTGACACTGACTTTATTGGCGTTCTTGTTAATACCAAAGGTTAAGTGATAAGCATCCCAATAACCATTTTCTGGCCCGATAGAAAAAAATATTTCAGTGGCTGGATTATTATAGAATAACACAGCCTTTCCGTGCAAATCCAAGGTCCTTGAAGTGGGCGTACCTCCTTCAAAAGCGATGTTTTTTGAACTATCAATTACAAATTTCCACCCATACCCCCAACCCATGTAAACTGGAAGAGTAGCGGTAGTATATTTGTAAATCCCAGCAGAAATATCCACATTCCCATAACCAGCATCGTATTTAATTTTAGTATCGTAAAAACGATAATTCGATCCGTCAAAGCTAAACTTGATTGATCGATTCGCATCGCCAGCTGTCAAATGATAATGCGTTCGATTACTTGTGCTTCCGGTTGGCGTCTGATCACCGTTAGGAAACACATACAAGCTTTTCCATACGCCCCCATCACGCGTTTCATCGGGGCATCGACCTAGTTCAGCGCCAACTTGCAGCGTCAGTCCGTCGCTCGCAATTGACACCGAAGGTGTGGCCAAAGCCCCCGGCCAATTGCTAGGAATACCTGAATCATAATGCGGAGTTTTCTTTTGGATTGATCCAACGACAATTTGATATTTTTTACCCTGTAAATTATATTGTAATGATTGATAACGGATACCGTCTTTGATAGCACCCGGCCGATAAATTAAAAAATCTGACTTAACGTTATCGCCGGTTGTTTTTATAATAATAAAGGATGTATCACAAAACAGAAATGCTGCTTGATCAGGAATCTTATCCTGCTCACCTTCATACACAAATAAGCCAATAAACAGGTTGCCTTCTGGACGCGTACTACCGGTCACGCCACGGCTAAAATCCACGATCGCTACTGTATCAACTTTAGTTAATTCAAAATTGGTACCTTCCTCAACCTCCAGCACACCACCTGTCAAGACACAAGAATTTCCCTTTTCGTCGAACCCTTGCAGCTCAGCTATATTCGGCGCGGACCAGCTGCCGTCATAACGTAAATATCCGTAGTGTACGCGGTAAGCATGCACTTCCGGCGTGACGTCAGTGCCGTCGCTCTTTTTCTTCGGCGTGGGGTCCCGTTCAACCCAGCTAACGTACAAACGGTTATTGAAAAATACCGGCCGCACAGTCCAACTGAGCACATTGCTGCTATTCAAGGGTAAGGTGATCGCTCGCCAATCATTCCAACAATTTGGCGTGATCTGCGGATGCTCGGCCGTGCCGCCGTTTTTACTCAAATCCATGCTGCGCCAGTAATAGCTATGCGGCTCCGCAGTGGTGCGACCAATAAAGTAATAAGTCCCTTTGCCAAAATCCGTTTGGCTGCAACAGCCGTTGATCACCAACAGATTGCTGACCGCCTCAAACTCGTTCAAGTAGCTGAGCACCGCGTCCTGCACGCGGTCGACATTAAGTCGATTTTGGTTTAGAGAGTTTTCCAGTTCTTCAAAGAAGTGGCTTTTGTCCTGGCGCGTGGACGGTAAAATATAGTTTTCCGGATAGTCACTGACCTGCTGGCTGGCTGACCAGCGCGCATACTGGCTATCGATCTCCCGCCATGACGCGATATCGTCTTGCGACATCGGATTAAAACCCGGCTCCTGATTTAACGCAATGCGGTATAGGTACTGCTGCAGGCTCGCAATTGCCTGCGCGACACGACTGGTTTCAACCTCTTCGCTCACTGCTGTGTCAATGAGCAAATATTGGTACAGATCGTCTTGGGTCACCGCTTGATCGCCTACACCCGGCAGCGTCGGCGCCACATAACCCCGATAATAGGCTTGTAGCGCATCGCGCCGGGATTCATTGAGCCGTTTGGCAAGCGCATTTTGCATGTTGGTGATCCTTTGCTTAAGTTAAAGCGGTCTTAGTGCACACAGGTTCGGTGCCAGCCGGTGCGATTGGCGAGTCGGTCAGCCACCTCGCTTGGCTAATGCGTGGCCGTCAATACCTGTTCACTGGCGGCGGCTACTGCCTGCCCTAGTCGCTGCCAGCTCGCGTAGTCACTGTTGGCGCGGATGTTAATCGTTGAAGTTAATGGCGCAACCGCCAAGCCCGTTTGTTGCGACAAGCGGTATAAGCGTAAGATCGTTGCAATTTGCGGGATGGTGCGTGCCGGCGTGTCGGCATCACCCATCACATAGGCCGCTGCAGCTTGCACTTCATTGGCCTGCCAATCCAACAAAGTTGCTAGCAGCGGGGCAGCATCCTGTGCCGACGGTGGCGCTTCGCTGTTGACCTGTCCTAGATATGCAAGCAGATCATTCTCGGTGTGCGAGGTGTGATGCAGCCAGTCGCGATAACACCCGAGGTGATACAGCGTCGCAAAGCTTAGTGTCGTGAGGTTCGGTTCGGACTCGCCAAACCAGGCAGGCTGCGCCAAATAGCTGTTTAACATCGCCGCACTCAGTTCAAAGCAGGAGGCTAGCTGTGCACCGCGCGATAGCATCGCGAGTCGCTTCAGGTAAGTATCGGCAATTTGCTGTGGGCAGGTTACCGACTTTTGGGCCAGGGTTTGATTTAAAAATTCACAGGGCGTACTGCCGGCCCACCGCACCAGCGGCCGCACCAGCGCTTGCGACACCGCCAGCAATTGGGCCAATGTGCTCGCCAGGATGCCGTGCTGCGACTGCTGCGCGTTATAAAGTAATGCGCTCAGTGCACTCGTAGCCTGCGCCTGACTGCCCTCATCCAGTGCTTGCGCCATGACAACGGCCTGCACGGCCGCTGTGATACTATCTTGCGAAACCGTGTCTGTATTGTCTTGTACTAGCCCCTGCGCATCAACCAAATTGGCTTGTTGCATCAGCGTTGCCCAATCCAACGTCCCGCCCGTCGTATCCGTTGTGGGTGCACCCGATTGAGCGTAACGGGTGGGTGTAACTACACTGTGAGTGATACTTTGGCCCAGCTGCTGAATTAATTCTAACTGGCGTTGATTACCGATTTGCGGCGGCACAGGCAACAGCCACGCAGCGCATTGCGCCACGCTGATCTCCTGCGCGTGCAACCAGTCAGTCGCGATGGACAGCAGCATCAGCCCATCGAGTAGATCGTTACTTTTTGGTTGGCCGTTATCATCCAATACCGCAATCGCGGGTACACCTGCCAGATGCGCAAGCAACGAGCAGTCATCGCCTAACCACTTAGCCTGATCCAGTAAGCGAATGAGCGCCAAACCACTTGCAATGGTCAGCCCCAACCAACGCGGAATGCTAGCCAGCCGGTACAGCGCGGAGACAGCCCCCAAGCTATTGGGAAAGGTATGGTTAGCTTGATTACCTTGATACTGAGCGACGAGGTCGGCCAGCAGCGCGAACTCCGCGTCGGTGAGCTTTAGGCCCGCTGCCAATTGCTTGGCAATACGCGCGTCCCGCCCCTTATCCACAGTAGTGGCTGTCGCCGTATAATCTACATTTTCCCAGTCCAGCGTGTAAGGTTGATCAAATAGCTGCTTGCTGTTAAATAAGCGGTCCAACATGGGCACATCGGGAGTAATCGCATACGGTGTGATTTGATGCACCACGGCGGCGAACTGTTCGGCCGTAACGCCGTAACGCTGCTGGTAATGACGAAAGACCCCAATCAGCCGCAACGTATTTGTGTTTGTGTACAGTCCCAGATTGCCATCTGCTTGAAGCGGATCGACGCCTTCGGCACGCATGCCCGCTGTGATTAAATAATCCAGTTGATCAAATGGTAAGTCTAATGTGCGCTGCATGCGTATCAGACGGTCCAATCGATCCAAACGGTCATCGGTCAAGCCAGTGAGTGTAAGATTACCCTCGTTATCTTCCACCATTTCAATCGCCGGTCTTTTACCCGCATGCAGATAGACTGCGCCATAATGGTAAGGCATATGCGGCGTTTGGTCGGTCTTTCCATTAGTGAAAATTGCATTACGAGTCACGATATGGGGCGACACTATCACAGTATCGCCACCGACTCGCGTGCATAGCGCGCGTTCCAGATCTGCCACGCTCAAGCCCGTGTGGCCAGTCAGCTGGGTGACGTTGCTGAGATAGGTTGCATGATTGTGATGGATCGGTGTGGGGCTAATTCCAAAGTGATTCTGGTAAAAGTCGACTTGGTCCGAGGTGTAGATAGCAGGGTTATCATTGCCATCTAATATCAATGTAAAGCCGATTTCTGAATAATATTTTCTAGGAGACCATGTCTGCATTCGGATAAAGAAATCGGCACGCAGCGGGCTAGCCTTCAGATCTAATTCGGCATTGTCTTCATCACGGTACTGTAATATAGGGTAACGTCTATATGGACCACCGTCAGTAACAATGACATTATTGATGGGACGATAATAATATTCCTTATTTTGCCCGCCCAACACAACATGACAATCGTTTACGGTTTTTAATTTTAATTGTGTAAAGACATCATACTGATTTCCCACCCAAATTAATTCTTTTACCCCGTCAAGCACGGCATTTTGCGATGGCGTAACATAAGCATGTGCGTAAAGATCTGACCACGGATCAATTTCTGTCGTGGAGTAAAGATCACTTCCCCATTTAGCGACAAGTTGCGCTAACGTCAGCATATGGGTACTAAAATAAGGTGCAGCAGCAATCAACGTTTGCAATGGCGGCGCAAATGGGCTCGCAAGTCGCATCGCCTCCATTCTCGCCGTCGTGTCGCTAGGCGCGACAGGAGCAATAAAGTAAGGCCACGCGGTATCGACCTGCTGCATCACCTCCGTGAGCGACATGCCGCTCACGGCGAATCCTTCGATGGCTTGCTGATGCGCAAAATGGTATGGCAGCTGGTTCGGATAGTAAGTCTCGGCCAGCATTTCATCGACCGTCTTTCCGTCCGGCACCGTGTCCTTAATCGCGCGGCTCAAAATCGTATTGACCAGTGTCAGCTCTGGTAGCCGCTGATTCAAACTGTCGTTATCCACAACCAGTTCCGGAATATCGGGGCGGCGCTTTGCCAGTGAGTTGATCGCGTCGGGCTGAGGCGCATTTCGTTCTTGATTCATCGCCAAGTGATACAGCGACACGAGATAGGCTGCTGGTGACGTATTCGCTTCGATAGCATCTACCGCACTCATTTGGCTCCAGTCCAGACGAAACTGCTCGTCATAGCTGGGCCCGGGCCCAGTAAACGGGCCAAAGGTTTGCTGCACCAGGCGCGTCAAGCGCCGCTGACGAAACCGGAACGCTACTTGCTGCGCGTAACCGACTGTTTGGTCATAACAGGCGCAGGCAGCCTTAGTGCCGAGCTGCTCGCGATGTTCACGGAGAAACTGCTCACGCGTCACGCGCGCCACATCAAAGACAGACTGGTAACCCAGTTCAGCAAGTCGCCCTGCTGTCTTGTAGCGTGCTTCAAGCACATTGATTAGCGGGCTGATCTTTTGATTCATAGCCACTCCTGACATGGGTCAAAGGTTGTGTCGCGATAGCAGGAAATACTTTCCTTGGAACCATGACAATTCCCAATACGGATGCTGCACATGAGCAAGTTCAGCATCATAAGGCCATTGCAAAATCGGCGTAGATAGCATAACGAATCTTATTTTCTACGCTATCCTTACCACTTTGCTAACAATAGGTCTCTACTTTTGAGTAAGACCGCATACATTCTCCGCCGCCCAATAGAGCGCGCTACGCCAACATTGATTACCTCAAACGACGACGACACCTAACACATGCACCCCCTAGATGCAAGATCTTATTGTGACGCACCACGCGCTCAAAGCGAAGCTGCCTTGCCGTACGTTAAGTGGGCAAAGTCGAGAACAGAATAAACGGGAAAAGTAGACGTGCCACGCAGAAGCGAGGCCGTTGTGTTTAAGCTGGGGTACTTCTTCATTTTCCCTCCAGACGTCATTTGTATTCAGCAAAAACAGCTACTGCGATGCACCCGTTCGCTGATCGATCAGCTCATCGTTTGCTGCTGCTCACAACGCGTTCAAGCGTTGTGCTCAACTGCCCTATGCCGCTTCGATACTTAAGGTAGCCACAAGTGTAAAGCACTAGCCGGAAAGCATCCAAGCGGATTCCCTTTATTCAATGCGACAAATTGCCGTGAGCAACGTCAAGCGTTGATCTACAGCGGCCGGGCTGCCTCACAGAAAAACACGGCTGCGCGCAAAGCACCCCTCGCACAATCGCATGATATGAAACAGCTCGATTGTCTCGCTCAGCATTGATTCGCCATTGCTCTATACTACGATGGTTCAGCAGCAGCGCTCCGCCGCTTTGGCGCGTAACCTGACACCGAACTAGTGGCGCTGCTTTTTAATGAAGCGACCGATCTGAGATTGCAACGCTGAATTCGGCCGCCGCACGGTAACAATCGCGTGGACAACCGTGCTGGATACCGTACGCTATCCGGCGTTCTTACGGCAGGCGAACAACAGTACGAATTTTGAGAATAATCCGGTTGGCATTGTGGCGCTATGCGATCGATCTGCGTCGCGGCCACGTTACCGAGCAGCAGCTCAAGGAAAGAGGCGCCGCTAGCGCGGCGTCCGGTCCGTCGATGATGATGGCAGGCGGGAACCGAGTACGGCCCGCGTCTCCCACAGACGTGTAAACTGCTGTCTTTTTGACTCTGGTGGTATGGTACAAGTCCCCCGGCCAGCGGCGCCCGGCGCTCCGACGCTCGTTCGTCTGCTTGCCCGGCTCGCGCAACTCGATGTAGCCGAATCCGGACAATCGTTGCCGAACCAATTAAGCCAATGGCTCGGCTGGACCGACGCCATTGCGTTATCGACGGCGCTCAACGCCAACACGTACGGCGCCGCATCGGATGCGGCCGGAGTAGCGGACGTGAGCGATGATGCGTCGGCGCATACTGCCGCCGTGCGCATGTCGCTGATTTGCCGCATCGATGCCGCTTGCGGCTTCGCCACCGGGACGCGCCACGCGGCCACGCCCGCAGCGCTGCGCGGAGCGAGCAGCGACACCGTGCCCGACTACGCCGATTTTCGCCACCGCTACGTCGGCATACAGCATGCGATGGCAACGGATATCGGTGCGCTGCGGGGACGGCTGCGCGCGATGCTGGCAGTGTGCTCGCCAGGTATGGCGCGACTGTGTGCCGTCGATACCGTCATGGAGCAAGCACTGGCGCCACGCGAGCATAACCTGCTGGCCAACGTGCCCGCGTTGCTCGGCGCGCATTTTGCCCGCTTGCGCGACGCCGCGCCGCCGCCCGCGGGCACGTCCCGCCCCTGGCTGGACGTATTCCGCGACGACATGCGCAGCGTGCTGATCGCCGAACTCGATGCCCGGTTTCAACCGGTGCAAGGACTGCTCTCGACCTACCGTACCCGCTAACCCACATGCTATGACCCGCTTTCGCCTTCACGTTGTTGTCTTCCTGGCCGGCTTGGCCGTCATAGGCTGGATCGGCGCCGGCTACCTCAGCGCTAACCTGCTGGCCTCGGCCGTCACGCTGCTGATCGGCGCCGGTTATCTGGCAGGCGCCCTGGAATTGCGCCGCGACCAGCAGACCACTGCTACATTGACGCGTGCCGTGGCCAGCCTGTCCGCCCCCCCGCCAACGCTGGAATCTTGGCTGGCGCCGTTGCCTTCCGGCCTGCGCAGTACGGTGCGCCTGCGGCTGGACGGTCAGCGAGTCGCGTTGCCGGGCCCAGTGCTAACGCCCTACCTGGTGGGATTGCTGGTGCTGCTTGGCATGCTGGGCACCCTGCTCGGCATGGTGACGACGCTGCGCGGCACCGGCGCCGCGCTGCAAAGCGCCACCGATTTGGGCGCCATCCGGGCGTCGCTTGCCGCGCCGGTCAGCGGACTGAGCTTTGCGTTCGGCACATCGATTGCAGGTGTGGCGGCATCCGCCATGCTGGGGCTGCTTTCCGCGCTGTGCCGACACGAGCGCATTGAGGTCGCGCAGCAACTCGATACGGCCATCGCAACAACATTGCGAATCCATTCGAGCGCTCACCAGCGCGAGACAACTTTTCAGGTTTTGCAACGACAAGCTGATGCGATGCCTGCATTGGTTGACCAACTGCAAACGATGATCACGCACATCGAGCGGCAGACACGGACGTTGAGTGAGCAACAACTCGCCGGGCAGCAAACTATCCTCGACAAGGTCGAGCACGCGCATACGCGCCTGATCTCATCCGTGACACAATCGTTGACAGAATGCGTGGCCGACAGTGCCCGCGCCGCGGGTACAGCGCTGCAGCCGGTCGTCCAGGCGACGATGGCCGGCCTGGCGCGCGATACGGCATCGCTGCACGATACCGTCGCCGGCGCCGTGCAGCAGCAGTTACATGCGCTGTCCACGAGCCTGGACGCGACCACGCGCGATGTGGCGGCGGTCTGGAGCGAGGCATTGGCCGACCATCGGCAGTCCAGTGGCGCGCTGCTCGAGCACCTTCGCGTGTCGGCAGACCAATTCGCAGAGGCGGCTGAACAACGCGCCGCGACCCTGTTGCAGACGCTGTCGGCACGCCTGGAAGCGAACGTGGCGACGCTCGCCCAGACTTGCCAGCACACACTGGTGCGGCAGGAGCAGGCCGCAGAGCAACGCGCCACGGACTATCAGCACGTGCTCGAAGCAGCCGCCGCGAAGCTCGCCCAGCACGCGATGGCATCGCTTGATGCAATAGCGCAATCGCAGGCGCGGCTACGCGCCGAACTGCAATCGCAGGACGAGCACCGGTTAGCCACGTGGACCACGGCGCTGACTTCCATGGCCACCACGTTGCATCACCAATGGGATGAAGCCAGCACGCGCTCAGCCGCGCAGCAGCAGCAGATCTGCGACACGCTGGCACACACAGCGCAACAGATCTCGGCACAGGCCAACGAAACGATCGCGCAGATCGGCAAGCTCGCGCAGGCCGCGTCGCAGGCGCCGCTGGCCGCGGCACAGGTGATCGCCGAGTTGCGTCAGCAACTGTCCGAGCGCCTCGAGCACGACACAGCGGTTCTGCAGGAACGCGGCCGAGTACTTGAAACGCTGGCGACGCTACTCGACGCGGTCAACCATGCCTCCAATGAGCAGCGCTCGGCCATCGACGCACTGGTCGCGACATCGGCAAGCTTGCTGGAGCGCATCGGCAACCGGTTCACCGACGAGGTCCAAGCCGGCACGCGGCAACTGGAGGCCGCCGCGACGCAACTCACCAGCGGCGCAGTCGAGGTAGCTAGCTTGGGCGAGGCGTTCGGCGTGGCAGTCCAGTCCTTTGGCGCGTCCAACGCTACGCTGGTCGAGCATCTACAGCGCATCGAAGCGGCACTGGACAAATCGCTGGCGCGCAGTGACGAACAACTCGCCTACTACGTCGCGCAGGCGCGGGAAGTCATTGATCTAAGCATGATGTCGCAGAAACAAATTGTCGAGGAGTTGCAACAACTCGCCACACCGCAGGCGCGTGCGAGAGCCGAAGCGCCATGAGTGACGACATCGACGGCGGCGTGGAAGCGGCCGCGCCTATCTGGGCCGCGTTTGCCGACTTGATGTCGGTATTGCTGGGTGCGTTCGTGCTGATTCTGATCGGCGTCATCGGCATGCAGCTGCAACTGTCGTCCAAGCTCGAACACGAAGTCCAGCAGCGGCAAATGGAGACACAGCGCCGCAAGACGCTGGAACAGGCATTGGCCGGGCCGCTGGCCGCCGGACGCGTGACGCTGGTGAACGGCCGTATCGGCATCAGCGGCAGCGTGCTGTTCGCGCTGAATTCGGACCAGTTGCAGCCCGAAGGTCGCGAGCTATTGAAAAGTCTCGCCAAGCCGCTGCGCTCGTACCTTGGCACCCATGACGAAATCCTGATGGTGAGCGGCTTCGCCGATGACCAGCAGGTCCGCGCGGGCAATCGTCGCTTTGCTGATAACTGGGAGTTGTCGGCACAGCGCGCATTGACGGTGACGCGCGCTTTCATCTCGGAAGGCGTGCCAGCCTCGTCCGTATTCGCCGCCGCGTTCGGCTCCGAGCAGCCGGTAAGCTCGAATGCCGACGAAGCTGGACGGGCCCGCAACCGACGCGTAGAGATTGCCGCGGTACCCAGGCCGTCCGCAATCAACGGTGAGCGCCGTGAGCCATAGCGACACACATGTGCGGGCTCGGCTCGACGCATGGCGGGCATCCGGCGCCGATCGGCTGGACCCGGTGCGCTTTTGCTTCATTGACGCGCTGGAGCGGCGCACGGCCGGTCACGTCGGCGCGGTGCGACGCCGCCTGGAGCGCCGGCTTGACGAGTTGTTGGATGCGTATGCCGCTGATCTCGAACGGGCGAATTCCCGCTGCGGCGACGCAGCTGCCGCAACGGTCTCACGCGACCCCGGGGACCCTACGCTCGCGGCGTTGCTCGACTACATCGCCACGCGCAAACGCGCACACGGCGATGCCGGCACCATTGCCAGCGCGCCGCATCCCGTGTCCGATCCGGCGCCGGCAACGCTGGATTATTTTAGAAAGACCTGGGCCCGAGTCCGCATCGAAAAGCAGCTTCGGCAATCGCTCAACCACGTGCCGAGGAATGCCGGTCCGCTCAATTCCAGCAGTCTCGTGCATCGGTCGCTTTCGTTGATGCGCGAATTGTCGCCTGAGTATCTACAGCAGTTCCTCGCGTATGCGGACACGTTATCGTGGATGGAGCAATTAAATAGCGGGGGACTGGCATCGGCCAAGGACGCCACGCGTGCCACCGTTGCCCGCAAGAGCGCCCGAAGCAAATCGCGCTAAAGCGGCGTGCCGCCGCGCGTCGTCCATCGACAGGCGCGAGCCGCACCAATACGCGCGTCGGCTGCTACCTATCAGCCGCCCCTCCCCCGAGTTCGGCCCAAGCGCCGGCCTTATCCTCGCGCAGGACACGACTGCGCGCCAGCCTCGTGCCACCCGTTCTTCGATGGACAACAGTGCGTCGTCGCGCGGCAGGCACGGGTATTGCGCCCGGCCAGACACGCAACGAAAACGGCGGCGGGCGCGGCCTGGTAGCGCGCCACCCGCCCTCGGACATCGTCCCCGACTCAACTACCCATGACGGAACACAACGATAAGCAACGCAATCCGCGCCAACGCAGCGGCCCAACCTCCCCGTCACCAGCCCGGCAGGCGCCGATCAAGTTTGCGCAAAGCGTGCATGCGTTAGCGCGGCACGGCGATCCCGCGGCGGGCAACGTGACATTCGTGCTCGGCGCTGGTTTCTCCCGTGCCTGGGATCACCGCTATCCGACCGGCACCGATCTGTTTGACTTTACCGATGACGACTGGGCGAGCGAATCTCCGTTCCTGGAGGATTTCCTGCGTATGACGCAGATTGATCGCACCGTTGGGTTGGACCGATCCGCGTTTCTCGACATCGTCTATCAGGTGGGCATGTTGAAAAAGTATCCGTTGATCCGCAACCGATACGTCGACGAGTTCTATTTGGAGCTGGTCGAGCGCGAATTGCGCTATGCGGTGCTTCGCAAGTTTCACCAGCTTGCTAAGCCTCCTACGCTGGTCGGCGACACGCTATCGTTTGGCCAGCCGCTCAGCGACGCACAGACGGCGATCAGCTCGCTGTTTGCCGCGCTGCAGGAGCATGCGAGCGCGACGTCGGCTGGCGAGCGGCCCGCGCCCCGCATCGGCGTGAATTTTCTGACGACGAACTACGACTTCGTCATTGAAGCCATGGTGGACACAGCGCTTCGACGTGCCCGTTCGCGCGAGTTGTATCGCGGCTTCACGCCATGCGCCTGGTGCGGCGAGACGGACCGGCGTGCGGTGGCGGTGCCCTTTGCAGGCGGTCATCTGCTGAAGCTTAATGGGGGGTTTGAGATCTATCGGCGTGAGGGGCATTTCGAAGTCGACTACCGTCGCCGCGACACGCCGATACTGCGCAGCAATCCCCCAGACATTATGCTGCCATCGCGCGCCCAGGATTATGACCAACCCTATTTTCAGGCGCTGTTCCCAAAGGCCGTACGGCTGCTACGCGAATCCCGGATCGTCGTGCTGGTCGGCTACAGTTTCCCGGACGAGGACGCGCTGGTGCGGCTGCTGCTGCGTCAATTTGCCGAGGCGCCCGCTGACGGACGCCAGCGTGCGCTGTACTACATCGATCTGAATGACGTTCAGACGCAGCTTGCTCATGCAAAAAGCGTCTTTCCCCATGCCAGCGTATCCGGAGGCCTCGCGGTATTGCCGTGGCAAGGTAATTTTAACGAATGGTGCAGTATTGCCGTTCGCTCACTGTGATCGGGCCGAGGCGCGCCCCACCCGACGCGTCAGGCCGGCTGCCGTCCGAGGGAGCCGCACGACCAGCGGGGCAAGTCGTGCCTCCCTAGGCGTGTCTGTCGAGCCGGCACCGTCTGAGCGCTGCCACGCGACGCTGGCCACACGGCACCGGCGCGCGGCACGGTTCCATTAGGCCTGGCTAGCCTGCGGATTGCCAACCTTCTCGGCAAACTGCGTTAGCTTCTGATCGGTTGCCTTCTCCTCGTCGAGCGTCGCCTTGAGCAACGGCACGGCGTCGTCCTGGCCGAGCTGTTTCGCGAACGCGCATAGTGTGCCGTAAGACGCGATCTCATAGTGCTCCACTTTTTGGGCTGCACCGATCAGCCCCGCATCGAGCACAGGTCCCTTCTCGATTTCGTCCAGCAGTTCCGCGGCTTCCTCGACCAGCCCCTCCATTGCTACGCATTTGATCCGTTTTAGCTTGATGCCGCATTTCTCGACCACTTGGTCGATGCGCTCAACCTGCCCATGCGTTTCCTGCAAATGCATTTCGAAGGCCTGTGCGAGTTCAGGATTCGTGCTGGCGCGCGCTAGCTTGCCAAGCGCGCGCGTCAATTGCTTCTCCGCGCTGTAGATGTCAGATAGCGAATGGATAAACAGGTCTTCCAAGGTCTTGCGTGCCATATTGAGCCTCCTTCATCGAACGCTTAAGGAATGCGCCGCACGAGTGTGCTCGCGCCGGCCTCACTTGCCGCGCAACGCTCATGCCCGGGCACCGGCGCAGCTCATCTTCAACCAGGCCGCCGCCACGACGCCAGCGTCCGCTCACCGCGCCAAACTCACGTGCCCGTTCACTGCCAAGCGCGTGCGGCCAGGCACGGCAAATGCGCGATGCATGACGTTTTGTGACCAGGAGGTGTTATGGCTTTATCCTCGCTTGCGGCACTGCCTGTTACCGCTGCGATCCGCGCCGACCACACTCACGTGCTGGCGGCCTTCCACCGCTACCGCCACCACTCACCCTGGTGGCGCAAGCGCGCAATCGTTAGCAGCGCCTGTACTGCGCTGGAGATCCATACACAGCTTGAGGAAGAAATTCTCTACCCGGCACTCGCACGCGTCGATCCGGACGATGACGTGCTGAAAAAAAGTAAGCCCGAGCATGACGCGATACGGCAGACGATTGAACGACTGCGCGGCATGGGGCCAGAGAATGCGGCTTACGACAGTCTTTTCATGCAACTGATGCGCACTGTGATCCATCACGTTGCCGACGAAGAAGCCGTGCTGCTGCCGCGCGTTGAGCGCATGCTCGAAGCCGAGTTGACGAGCCTGGGCGCCGCGATGACGCGCCGACGCATCCAATTACTTGGGGCGCACCAGCCGGCACGCATTGCACTCGATACGCTCGGCACCTTCCCGATCGCCGCGGCGCTGTTCGGCGCGCTGACTGGCATCGCCGTATTGCGCTGCTTTGCAGCGGCCCATCGCCCCTGCGGTGCATAGCGAGGTTGATCATGCCAGACGCACCGGATGCCCCGGAAGCCAAGCGCGCAGCTTACCCCTATGCATCGGGCGGCTGGGGCTCACTGAAGGCGGTCGCCGGAATCCTGACGAAGGAAAAAGTTGCGCTCAAAGATAGCGGCCTGCTGACCCACCAGAACAAACCCGATGGCTACATGTGCGTGGGCTGCGCATGGGCAAAGCCTGCACAGTCGCACCTGGCCGAGTTCTGTGAAAGCGGGGCGAAAGCCACCGCGTGGGATATCACGAAAAAGCGCGTGACGCCGGACTTTTTCGACGTTCATACGATAAGCGAGTTAGCCACCTGGCATGACCACGATTTGGAGGCAGCGGGTCGCCTCACCGCGCCGCTGCGCTACGACCGTGCACAGGACAAGTACGTCGAAGTGAGCTGGCAGCAAGCGTTCGATGAAATCGGCCGCGAATTGCACGCGCTAGATCCCGCGCGGGTGGTGTTCTACACGTCAGGGCGCGCGTCGCTCGAAACAGCGTACATGCTGCAACTGTTCGCGCGTCTTTTCGGCACCAATAATCTACCGGACAGCTCGAACATGTGTCACGAAAGCAGCAGTGTCGGCCTGAAGGAAGCCATCGGCGTGGGAGTCGGCACGATCACGCTCGAGGACTTTGAAAAGACCGATTTGATGTTTTTCTTCGGCCAAAATGTCGGGACTAATAGCCCGCGTATGCTGCATCCGCTGCAACACGCGCGTGAACGCGGCGTGCCGATCATCACGTTCAACCCACTGCGCGAACCGGGACTGATCCGCTTTGCCAATCCGCAGTCGCCCGTGCAGATGCTCACCCCAGCCAGCACGCCAATCAGCACGCAGTACCATCAGGTCAGAAACGGCGGTGACAGTGCCGCGATCGTCGGCATCTGCAAGGCCGTGATCGACGCCGATGACCAGGCGCGGCAAAGCGGCGCACCGCGGACAATCGATGTGGCGTTCATCGAACAGCATACGACCGGCTACGACGCATTCGCCGACTATCTGCGCAACACAGCATGGACCGACATCGAGGCGGCCAGCGGGCTGACGCGTGACGCACTGCAGGCAGCGGCGGCCGAGTACATGAAGGCCAACTCGGTGATCGCACACTATGGAATGGGCCTTACGCAGCATTGGTTGGGAGTGCAAAACGTGCGTCTACTCTGCAATTTGTTGTTCCTACGCGGCAACATCGGCAAACCGGGCGCAGGACCCTCGCCGGTGCGTGGACACTCGAATGTGCAGGGACAACGCACGGTCGGCATCACCGAGAAGCCGGAGCTTGCGCCGCTGGACCAGCTCGCCGAGCAATTCTCGTTTAAGCCACCTCGCGAAAAAGGGCTGAACACCGTCGAGACATTCGAGGCCATGCTCGCCGGCAAGATCGACGCGGTGCTGAACCTCGGCGGCAACCTGGTCCGCTCCGTGCCAGACCGCTCGCGCATCGAGCCAGCCTGGCGCAAGCTGCGGCTCACGGTCAACGTCGCCACCAAATTAAACCGCTCTCACCTGCTGCCGGGCGAAATTTCCTATGTGCTGCCCTGCCTGAGCCGCATTGAAATCGACCGGCAGGCAAGCGGCGAGCAGGCTGTGTCGATCGAGGACAGCACCGCTTGCATTCACGGCTCCCGTGGCTACGCGCAGCCGGCCAGCGACAAGCTGCGCTCGGAGCCTTACATCGTTGCCGGGATAGCGAAAGCCACGCTGGACCCGCGTGTAGGGCCCAACTGGAACGCATGGCGCGACAACTATGCGCTGGTGCGCCGTGAGATCGCCCAAACCTATCCGGACATGTTCGAGGATATCGAGCGGCGCATGTGGCAACCGGGTGGCTTCCCGCGCCCGCTGTCAGCGCGCGAGCGGCGCTTTACCACGGCATCGGGCAAGGCCGAATTCCTCGTGCCCGCGACGCTCGACAAAGACTCGGACATGCCGCAGCGCGAGCCGGATGCGCTGCGGCTCATGACACTGCGCAGCGACAGTCAGTTCAACACGACGATTTACGCACACGATGACCGCTTCCGCGGTATCCAGGACTCGCGAATGGTCGTGCTGATGAACCCGCACGACATCCACCGTCGCGGCCTGCATGAGAACGACAGGATTACGCTGCAGACCATCGCGAACGATGGCATCGAACGGCGCCTGAGTGGTCTGCGCGTGCACGCCTACGATGTGCCACCCGGCTGCATTGCTGGATATTATCCCGAGTGTAATGTGTTGCTGCCGCTGTGGCATCATGCCGAGCAAAGCAAGGTACCGGCCGCCAAGTCAATTCCGGTCAGGATACTGCGCGACGACGCCCCTCCCTGTCCGGATCGCTAGGCGTCACGTTGCCTCGTTCAGTCACGTCCCTCGTTTTGCAACCGATCAATTCGATGTTCTTACGCTCGATCGTGTAGCGCAGCCCGGCCGTGGTTGGTTTCGGACGTGTGGTCGCGCCCGTCGGCGAACTCACCGAACACGTCATTATGACCCAGTTGGTCAGCGCCGCACGCCTGCCATGCGCGCGGTGGCCGGCGCCCTCCCAATACCCGTTGGCGCTTGCCCAACAGGCCGCCGTCGCGCACGTGTTGCACACCCTCAGCTCCAGCAGCGGCATCCTCGGTGTCAACGGCCCGCCCGGCACCGGCAAGACCACGCTGCTGTGCGACGTGATCGCCGAGATCGTCACGGCGCGCGCCCAGCGGATCGCCGCACTCGACAAACCCGCAACCTTGTTTGACAAGCCGGTGCAGATAGCCGGCATGAAGTTTTCGCCACTCAAGCGCGACGTGATCGACGGTACGTCCATCGTCGTCGCAAGCAACAACAACGCCGTCAAGAACATCACGCAGACATTGCCGGCCCGCGCCAAGATTGGTCGCGAATTCGAGCCGGCCGCCTACTTCGACGAGGTGATCCGCGAAATCTTCCACGCGCAGAAAGTCTTCGACGACGAAGGACAGCCAATCGACGGCTGGGGCGTCATTGCCGCCGCACTGGGCAATGCCAGCAATCGGCGATCGTTTGCCACAGGCTTTTTCCGTGACGAGCGCAAGGTCAAGCGGCCGACATCCACTGCTGACATGGTAACCCATGCGCCGGACCATGACGGCGACGGCGACGCTGACGACGCAACAGAAACAACGACGCCGGACGCTGCGACTCAGCGTGCCGCCCCCTGCGACGATCGTCCGCTAACGATGAAGCAGATTTTGGAAGCGGCCGACCAAGATTACCCACGTTATCAAGCCGAATGGAAAAACGCAAAGCGCGCGTTTCTCGATACGCACGCCGAGATCGAAAAGCAACGCGCCGTGCTGGTGGCTGCCGAGCAGGCCGCACGAGAGCTGGATCGCAGCCGCGTGCAATGGGAAACGCTCGAAGCATCCCTTCAAAGCGCGGCGGATACGCTCGCCGCGAGTGAACAAGCCCTGGCCGCGTTGCGCGAGCAGCAGACCGACCTGCGCGCCCTCCTGCACAGTCATCAGGCGGTCCTCGCGCAATGCGAGGCGGCCTATCTACCTTCGCTCTGGGATCGCCTAATGCGATGGCTCGGCCGCGAAACGCCCCGCATGATCGTGCGACGCCACGCGCTCGAAGCCCCCAGCAGGCCCTCGACGCGGGCTATGCGATCGGTGCCAAGCATTTTCCGAATGATGCGTTCTGGTCCTTGCCCGCCGACACCCGTCATCGCGCCAGCATCGCAGTCAGTCCTGCACTCGATCATCTGCGCGCACGGCTGTTCCTGCACGCCATCGAACTGCATCGCGCGACGATCCTCGCCAACGCCGGCAAGTTCATCGGCAACCTGCGCGTGGTGCACGGCATGCTGACCAACACACTGCAGGACAAGCTACTCGTCGACCAACGGCCGCTGCTGTGGAATGTCCTGTTTTTCGTGGTGCCTGTCGTGTCCACGACCCTCGCCTCGTTCGATCGCCTGTTCGTCGGCATGGGGCAGGACAGCCTCGGATGGCTGCTGATCGACGAAGCGGGCCAGGCCACCCCGCAATCAGCCGCTGGTGCGATCTGGCGCAGCCGCCGTGCGGTCATCGTCGGCGATCCGCTGCAAATCGAACCGATCTTCACCGTACCGTTGCACGTCACAGAAGCGTTGCGGCGCCGCCATCAGGTCGATCCAGCCTGGTCGTCCGCCGACGAGTCGGCGCAAACGCTCGCCGACCGCATCACGCCGTTCGGCTCCTGGGTTAGCAGCTCGGCCCAATACACCGGCAGCGAGACACGCACCTGGACCGGCATACCGTTGCGTACGCATCGGCGCTGTGACGATCCAATGTTCTCGGTCGCCAACCGTATCGCCTACGCCGACCAGATGGTGCAGGGGCGCGTCGATGAGGCAGGACAACCACTGCCCACGCCCTTTTCTTGTGTCCTCGGCGACAGCGCCTGGTTCGACGTGGCCTCCACGCGCGTGCACCATCCGGTGTCGGACGACGAGCTGGACGTGCTACGCCAGTGCCTGACCACGTTGCGGCGTGAGCCGGCGCATGGTGAGGATAATAAACCGGCCCGCGTCTACGTCATCTCACCCTTGCGCAAAGTGGCCAACGCCTGCGGCGATCTCGTGCGACGCGGTAAATTCGACGGCATCGAGGTCGGCACCGTCCACACGTTTCAGGGCAAGGAAGCCGACGTCGTCTTCCTCGTATTGGGCACGGCGCCCGGCCAGCAAGGCGCGAAGGCCCGCAATTGGGTAACTGACACGCCGAACCTGCTCAACGTCGCCATCACTCGTGCCAAGTGCCGCCTGTACGTGATCGGTGACGCGCAACAGTGGGGTGGTCTGAGCTATATCAGCGAGCTATACACCGCGCTGACCGTCGTGCGTCTGCCGTCCAGCCCGCAATCATGCGGGCTGGCGAACGATACGCCTTTGCTCTTCGACGCGTAGCGCGCACATCACACACCAGCGCGATAGCCACCGCCGTGCGCTAGACTAGGGATATCGCTCGCCCGTCTTTCCTCGCGGCGAGTGTCCTCATGGCAAACGAACCCTGATGCACGCTGTGCGCTTCCTGTTGCCGGATGACGGCCATGCGCGATCCAGTCCCCGGCCGATGCGCTCTGCAAAGGTAATACAAGCAGCCATCTTCATGGTCGTCAACTCACCAGACATTGGCGTAATGCCGCGCTTGGAGCGTGGTATGGCGAGCGCAACTCTCGGGCCCCAATGTCAGGACGCAGTCGCGATCAACCATGCGCTGGACCACACACGGGATACATTCGCCCCTGCATTCGGCTGGTTCCAAAAACCAAAGGCAAAGGCACCGAGCGAATAGCACAGCAATCATTAGCGGGCACTCGATTTTTGGCTGATAACGCAAAGCTAATGCGTAGGAGCTGTCACGTTGTCTGTTGGCAACGTCCCGTTTAAAGAAGCTAGAGCGTGTTATGCACTTTCAGCGAGGCTGGGAATCGAATCGAGATGGAGAAACGTAGATCCTATCTGAGCGATGTGACGGACGAAGAATGGAGCTTCGCTGCTGCGTATTTAACGTTGATGGAGCCAGATGCACCGCAAAGACGGTATGAATTGCGCGAGTTTTTCAACGCGCTGCGTTGGCTAGCTCGTGCAGGCGCTGCGTGGCACATGCTGCCGACGAATTTTGCGCCATGGGAGGCGGTGTATCAGCAAACTCAACGCTGGCCGCGAGCGGGCTGCTTCGAAGCGATGGTTCAGGATTTGCACTCGGTGCTGCGTGTTGCGCAGGGCCGGCAAGGTCAGCCCAGTGCGGTGATTTTGGACGGGCGTACGTTGCAGTCGAGCTGCGAGCGTGGCCCACGCGCAGGCTACGACGGCTACAAGCTGCCCAACAAGTCCACTTCGCGGCTGCCTGCGCCGCGCCCGTAATAAGTTAGCCAGAACGTCTGGCAGCAATTCTCCCCTCATCGTCTGTCTTGGCCACAGTTAAAGTGGGCCGGCTCTGGGCGATCCCTTCAGTGGGATAAGGTTGAGCATGCCACGCCCCGCTATCGCCCGCGATTTTCGCGATATCAACTCGGTTGAAACCACGTTTGCCAAGCGCCGGCTCAACGTCAAGCACCGAATCCAGTGCCTGCGCGCCCCCGCCATTGCCCGCGATTCTGACGATATCCGCTTGGTTGAATCCGCGCTCGCCAAGCATCGGCCCACAGTCGAGCACCGCTTGCAACGCCTGGGCTGCACAGTCATAGCTTGCAATTTTTAAGATATCAGCCCGACTCAGTACTTGAGCGAGTTCATCGTGCTTATTTGAGATAAACGCCAGGGTGGTACCACCACCATAATGTTTCTCAATCTTTATGAACCGCACCGGGTTTGGTGGAGGCTCCCACTCTTGAGAAAATGGAGCCATGGACAAGAAGCTAAGCAAGTTTTCCCCGGAAGTGCGAGAGCGCGCAGTGCGCTTGGTACGCGAGCAGCGTAGTGAGCACCCGTCGATGTGGGCGGCAGTCGAATCGATTGCACCGATGATCGGCTGCACGCCGCAAACGTTGCTGGATTGGGTCAAGCGTGAGCAAGTCGAGCGCGGGGAGCGCGATGGCGTGAGCAGCGCCGAGCGCGAGCGTATCCAGGCCCTGGAGCGAGAGGTCAAGGAACTGCGCCGTACCAACGAGATTCTCAAGCTGGCGAGTGCGTTTTTCGCACAGGCGCAGCTCGAGCGCCGATTCAAGTCCTAAAGGCCTTCGTCGATCAGCATCGCGACACCTTCGGGATCGAGCCGATCTGCAAGGTCTTGCGGATCGCCCCGTCGGGCTACCGACGCCATACGGCGCTGCTTGGCGACCCGTCGAGACGCTGCGCCCGTGCAAAACGCGATGAGATGCTGCAACCCGAGATCAGGCGTGTTTGGCAAGTCAACATGCAGGTCTATGGCGTGCCAAAGGTTTGGAGACAGATGAAGCGCGAAGGCATTGTGGTGGCACGCTGCACGGTCAAACGACTGATGAGGCTGCAAAGCTTGCGTGGCGCGCTGCGCGGCAAGCGTGTGCGCACAACGATTGCCGATATGAGCGCGCCGCGCCCGCTGGACCGGGTCAACCGCCAGTTCAAAGCTGACCGACCGAATCAGCTCTGGGTGTCGGACTTCACCTATGTTTCGACATGGCAGGGCTGGTTGTACGTGGCGTTCGTGATCGACGTGTTCGCCCGTCGCATCGTTGGCTGGCGCGTCAGTTCGTCGATGACCACGGAATTCGTTCTGGATGCACTTGAACAGGCACTGTACGCCCGCCAACCGGGCAACGACGGAACACTGGTCCATCATTCGGACAGAGGGTCGCAATACGTCAGCATTCGGTATAGCGAACGGCTGGCCCAAGCAGGCATCGAGCCATCGGTAGGCAGCCGTGGCGACAGCTACGATAATGCGTTGGCTGAAACGATCAACGGCCTGTACAAGACGGAACTGATTCATCGGCGTGCCCCTTGGAAAACAAGGGAATCCGTCGAATGGGCAACGCTTGAATGGGTCGCCTGGTACAACCATCATCGGCTGATGGAACCACTCGGCTATATCCCACCCGCCGAAGCTGAGGCAAACTACGATAGGCAACTCAGAAATACCGCTGGTGTGCCCGCATTAACTTAAACCAACCGGCCTCCACGATTCCCGGGGCGGTTCAGCACGCTGCCATAGCTGCTTTGACAGCGCTTTATTAAAGTCTTTCGTGCTTTTGAGCAGTCCGAGCGCCACCGGGGCACGTTGCGGGGGCAGCACGCGCTGAAAGAGAGGATCAAGTAGCGAAAGCTCGTACGCGTATTGAGCCGGCGGCAATGCCGCCAACCCGAACGGTAGGCTACATAGCGCGCTATCTAATTGAGGATCCGGCAGTAACAGTGCCAAGTGCCGCAGATTGGCATAGTGCATAGGCCGGTATGCGTCCGGCAGTAACCGTATCGAATCGGCCAATGCGCCAATCGGCTCACTCTGATAGGATGGCGGTAAGCGCTGTACCCATGCCAGCAACGTTTCGTAATACTAGGCAATCTTTGCGCCTTTATCACTAGCATGGCGGAAAACGCGGGGCAGCAGTATCGCCAGTTCCGCGATCAGGTCGGCTTGTTCGGCCGTGTGCAACGCGGGAAGCCGGCCTAAAAAAGCCTGATATTCGCCTTCATACCACGACTGTGATGCGCCGTTGCCCAAACCTCCGAGCAGCGATGCCACCGCAGCCCACGTGCTGCCCTGCTCAGCGCTTCGTCGTTCGGCTTGAGCATATACAAACTTGTATAGTGCATGTGCAAATTCATGGACATCGCATTGTGGCCGATGGCGCGAGATTTCATGTAGGGCCCGGATCATGTCATTTTGTATCTGCAAGCCTTGCGTGGGGACACGACCTGCAGCCTCAAAAACTTGTTCGAATGCTGCTTGCTGCTGCTCCCAGCGCATAGCCCTTATTGCGGGCCACAGTGCCTTGAGCGGCTCAGCGCGAAGCGCCGGCTCAACACGGATACGCTCGATCTCAGTAAGCAGCTGTTGCATCGATGCGAGATCGAGCACATTCATCCCCGGACTATCCCTACTTTCTAACGGACAGAGCGGTACGTTGCGCGCAGCCTTGGCACGTTGCCAGCAACGCCGGCTCAGCCACCTTTCCCGTAACACATGGTACGTTTGCTTGTCCACGATCGATAAGTTGCCGATATCGTCGAATGGCATATGGTCAGCCACTTGCTGGAGGACTTCTGGTGGCAGATCGTGGTACGTTGTCGGGCGACTTGTTCGGCCTGTTGATAAGCCATCCGTCAAGCTATTCGTCGCGCTGGCCAACAAGCCTGTCGTCGGGTGTTGCGACACGCGCGCGCTCTGAGCCACTGCCAACTTTAGGACATGAGGCGGCAGCCGCGGCAGGATGGCCAGCTTGGCGACTCTCCATAGCATATAGCACCACTTGAGCACTGTGCGATGCGGCGTTCGGATCAAAGTCCATGGCAAGCTCGATAAGGGATAGGGCATGAAGCAAGCGCAACGCGAAGCGATGCTGCCCAGCAGGCTAGCCTAAAGTGGTTGGATCAGCGCAGTAGTGAACAAAAATGACTAGATTGATGGCGGATCATGCCATTGGTTACCTGACGCCCGAGCAGTTCGCCTGAGCGCTTGAAGCATGCTCAGCCGTTTTTAGCCTTGGTCTCTCGCTGCGGTCTGGATTAAATTCGGGGCAGGCTAGGCAAGCGCTCCGAAGATAAGGGCGCCGATCAGAACAGGCGACAGATAAAGAAAACCCCGGTTCTCCGTGAAGAACCGGGGTTTCCACCGCCCTATACCGAAGTACTGGCGGAGACGGAGGGATTCGAACCCTCGATCCAGGTTTTGGCCCAGATGCTCCCTTAGCAGGGGAGTGCCTTCGACCTCTCGGCCACGTCTCCCGAAACTTCGCTCGCGTAGGGAGTCCACGCGACGAAGGCAAGATCATAGCGGCTCTACGCGATCACGTCAATTCATAAGACGCTACAACACAGGCGCGCCACGATCGGCAGCCACCGCGCGATCACGCCTGGTCGAGTTCAAACGCTTTATGAAGCGCGCGCACGGCAAGCTCCATATACTTTTCGTCAATCAACACCGAGATCTTGATTTCGGACGTCGAGATCATCTGGATGTTGATGCCCTCCTCCGACAACGTGCGGAACATTTTGCTAGCAATGCCCACGTGTGAACGCATGCCGACGCCGACAACCGACACCTTGGACACCTTGGGATCGCCCAGCACCGTCTGCGCGTTCACCTGTCCGTCGGCCTGATGGGTTAGGATATCCATCGCGCGCTGGTAGTCGCCACGGCCAACGGTGAACGTGAAGTCGGTCTTGCCGTCCACGCTGGTGTTCTGGATGATCATGTCGACGTCGATGTTGGCATCGGCGACCGGCCCGAGGATCTGGTAGGCAATGCCTGGCTTGTCAGGCACGCCCATGACCGCGATGCGCGCTTCGTCGCGCTGGAAGGCAATGCCGGAGATAACGGCTTGTTCCATTTTCTCGTCTTCTTCAAAGGTAATCAGGGTGCCCGAACGCATTTCGTCGTCCAGCGGCATCAACGGATCAGTCAGGCTCGACAGCACGCGCGTCTTTACCCGGTACTTGCCAGCAAATTCGACCGAACGAATTTGCAGCACTTTAGAGCCGAGGCTGGCCATCTCCAGCATCTCCTCGAACGTGACCCGATCAAGCCGACGCGCCTCTTCGACAACGCGCGGGTCGGTCGTGTACACGCCGTCTACGTCAGTGTAGATCAAGCATTCGTCGGCTCGCATCGCGGCCGCGATCGCGACTGCCGACGTATCGGAGCCCCCCCGGCCCAACGTGGTGATGTGGCCGTCAGGATCCACGCCCTGAAAACCCGTGATGACGACAACCTTGCCGGCATCTAGGTCGGCCAGCACGCGTTTATCGTCGATCTCACTGATGCGCGCCTTCGTGAACGCGCTGTCCGTCTTGACCGCGACCTGCCAGCCGGCATAGCTAACCGCGTTGACGCCTTCTTCCTGTAACGCGATCGACAACAGGCCAACGCTAACCTGCTCGCCCGTCGATGCGATCATGTCGAGTTCGCGTGCACTGGGCTGCGCCGATATTTCCTTCGCAAGCGCGAGCAACCGGTTGGTTTCACCCGACATCGCGGACGGCACGACGACCAACCGGTGACCCGCCTTGTGCCACTTCGCGACGCGCCTCGCGACATTCCGGATGCGCTCAACCGAGCCCATCGAGGTGCCGCCGTATTTATGTACGATGAGTGCCATTGCCGTTATAAACTAGAGGAGAAACCACGCCGGCGCGCACGCGGGGTCGTTCGACAAAAAAGGCACAAACGAGAAGCGGCGCCGTCAGCGCATGCGCGCCCGATCAATGAAAATCGAGTAAAGCCAGGCGGGCAAACCGATAACCCTACCGTATGCCGGTGTACTTGACAAGCGAAAATGCGTGCCGCGCCGTGATGCGCCTGCAGCCGAGGGTCACGCGAGCAATAAGTCCGGTTGCCATTCGATCCGCACCCGGCCGCCGCCCGCAACGTTGGGATCGACGCCCAGCCCGGGTACCCACAGCAACGTGTCGCCGACGAACAACAGTGGGACATCACGTCGCCAGGCCGGCACCGCCGCCTCTTGGAAAAGGTTCTTCAACGTGCGCAGCGGACCGCCGGCGCGCAAGCGCATGCGCTCGCCGCCGCGCCGACCGCGTATCGTGAGCGGCGCGCATTCGAGAACGCTGCGCTGCACCCCCTGCTCATCGTTGGCGCCACACAGCACGAAAACAATCGATCCTCGCCACGCCGGCAGCCGCCAAACTGACTGGCCCGACCACCGCAACTCGGCACTCGGCGGCATCACGTCATGGCTGGCCGCCCCGTCATCCTGGCGCTCCCACCAGACCCGGTTGCGATACAGGCGCAGGCAATGTTCGTCGTGCTCGATCCGTAGCGCCGCATCGCCTCCGGCCTCACGCAATTGGCGCAGTATTTCCTCGACGCGCGCCGCGGATGGCGTCGCCAGCCCCGCCTCGCGCATCCAGAACCGCAGCAGATTGACTGCACGCTCATGACTGAGTTCAACCAGCGCACGCCGCGATAACGTGGGTCCCGCGGGCACCGGTGCATCGGATCGCTTCACAGCGGCGGCGCGCTGGCTGGCAAACGTGCATGCACGCAAATCGATCCTAGCCAAATCCTCGAGCAGACGCTGCGCGGCGGCGGCATGCCGGGCCGTTCGCGCTAGCGCGTCGCGATACCCGGGAAAATGAACGGCCAGCGTCGGCATCACATGCCGCCGCACCGCATTGCGCGCATACCGCAGGTCTGCATTGGATTCGTCCTCGATCCAGCGCAATGCATGCTGACGCGCATACGCATCGAGAGACGCCCGCAGTATCGGCAATAAAGGCCGCACGTGGACGAGCCCGTTCGGTAGCACGCGATGCAACGGCATCGCGGCGAGCCCGGGCAGCCCCGCGCCACGTAGCAATTGCAGCAGCACGGTCTCGGCTTGGTCGTCCGCGTGATGGCCAAGCCACAGCACGCGCACGCGATGAGCCGCGCACATCTGCTCGAGTGCGGCATAGCGGGCGTCACGCGCAAGGGCTTCGACACTGTGCTGCGGCGTGCGCGCGATTGCGACAGCGCGGCAATCGAAAGCGACATCAAGCCGGCACGCCATGTCGGCGCAATGGCTGCGCCAGGCATCGGCATGAGGACTGAGCCCGTGATGAACGTGCAACGCGACACACCGGCGTGCGCCCAGCACGCGAGTCGCTGCATGCAGCAGCACCGTGGAATCGATGCCCCCGCTGAAAGCGATCGCAACGGACGCATCGCGATGCAGTGCCGTGGCCTGAGCTGCCACCGCCCCGAGAATCAGACGCTCGACCGATGATTCGTCCGCACCCATCATCCGCTTACTCGTCTAGACGCCGCCCAGCGCGTGCCGCATCGCGCCGTTAGTTGCCGAACGGGCCGACCTTGTATTTACCGTAGTTCATCAACCGTTCGAAGCGGCGGTCACACAGATCGTTCGAACTCATGCCCTGGAACTGTCGCAACGAGTCGGCCAGCGCACGGCGCAGCATCGCGGCCATGCCTTTCGGATCCCGATGGGCGCCGCCCAGCGGCTCGTTGACAATCTTGTCGATCAGGCCGAGCGCCTTGAGCCGGTGCGCGGTCAAGCCCAGCGCCTCCGCTGCCTCGGGCGCCTTTGCTGCACTCTTCCATAGGATCGACGCGCACCCTTCCGGCGAAATCACCGAATAGGTCGAGAACTGCAGCATCAACACGCTGTCGGCGACGGCAATGGCCAACGCGCCACCGGAGCCGCCCTCGCCAATGATCGTCGCGATCGTCGGCACTTTCAACTCGGCCATCACATAGAGGTTGCGACCGATTGCCTCGGACTGACCACGTTCCTCAGCGCCCACGCCCGGATATGCACCCGGCGTGTCGATAAACGTGAAAATCGGCAAGTTAAATTTCTCGGCCACCCGCATCAGCCGCTCAGCCTTGCGATAGCCTTCCGGGCGCGACATGCCGAAGTTGCGCAACGCGCGCTCCTTCGTGTCGCGTCCCTTCTGCTGACCAATCACCATGCACGGATGACCATTGAAGCGCGCTAGGCCACCGATGATTGACAGGTCATCGGCAAACGATCGGTCACCGTGCAATTCGTGGAAATCCGTGAACAGCTCGTTCACATAGTCGAGCGTATAGGGGCGCTGCGGATGCCGCGCGATCTGCGACACCTGCCAAGGCGACAGGTGCGCATACAGATCCTTCGTCAGTTGCTGGCTTTTCTTGGACAGCCGCTCGATCTCTTCCGAAATATCGACGGCCGAGTCGTCCTGCACGAAGCGCAATTCTTCGATTTTTGCTTCGAGTTCAGCGATCGGCTGCTCGAAATCCAGAAAGGTGGTCTTCATTTGTTCGAATCCTTGAACTATCCGGCAGCGGGTATTCTAACCGCGTGTCGCCCTACCGGGACCGGCTCTGAACTATCACATTGGCGTTCTGATAGTTGCCGATGCGATGTTGACAGCGGATATGACGCCACCCTGTCCGCCCCACGCTTGATAGCGCGGGCTAAGCCTGCGCGCTCAGCGGTTCCAGACTGCGCCACATGTACCACGTCGCGACAGTACGCCACGGCTCCCAATTCGCCGCGACCTCCCTGGCTTCGCTGCGCGTGACTGGCTCGCCACTGAAATAATTGACACTAATCGCACGGATCAGTCCGAGGTCATCCAGCGGCAGTACGTTCGGGCGCATCAGGTTGAAAATCAGGAACATCTCAGCGGTCCAGCGGCCAATCCCGCGTATCTGCGTCAGCTCGCCAATGACCGCCTCGTCATCCATCGACGCCCATGATGCGACATGCAGCGCACCGGACGTAAAATGCTGCGCAAGGTCCAGGATGTACTCCGACTTGCGCTTGGATAATCCGCACTCGATCAATCGCGGCTGCCCAAGCTTCACGATGCGCGCCGGCGCAATCGACGGGCATGCGGCCGCGAGCCGCGCCCATATCGCCTGCGCAGCGCTGACCGAGATCTGCTGGCCGACAATGGAGCGGGCAAGCGTCATAAACGGATCGCCGCGCGCCATCAAGTGAACGGGCCCGAACTGCGGAATCAATTTTTTCAGGATACGATCGCGACGGACCAGGTCCGCGCACGCACGGTCCCAATATTCGGGCCGCGACACGGTGAGCACCTGCTCCGATGAGGCGGTCGGGACCGACGCCTCGGACGCTGGGGCAGCCGCCTTGCGCGCCAGACTAACATCCGACACTGGCAAACGCGCGTTGCATACCGGCTCGGTCTCCGACGCCGACGCCGACGCCGACGCACGCGCATTGTGCACCGGTTCGGCCTGCTGCACCGACGCACGCGCCTTGCGCGCCGGCTCCGCGTTCGAGGCTGCACGCGGCACGCGTCTTGGCGCAGCGTCTTCCTCAGGCCCATTGGCGCGCGCCACACGCGTACGGGCAGCGCCGCGCTTTGCTGCCGCTATCGCCGCATCCTGCGGCGCCTTCGCCCCAGTGCTGCGCGCCGCCTTCTTGGCCGTTGTCATCTCGCCTCCTGGCTGCGGACTCGTGCCGACGCCGCCGCGCTTCACACGCGTCGCCATTCGGTCTTTCCGCCCGGTTTGTCTTCGAGCACGACCCCGGCATCGAGCAATGCCGCCCGGATCCGGTCTGCTTCGGCATAGTTCTTCGCACGCTTGGCCTGCGCGCGGGCTTCGATTTGCTCGTCGATCTGCGCGGCATTGAGCAACGCAAGCCCCTGCGCAGCGGGTACGCGCCCCTGTAGATACTCGCGCGGATCGCGCCCGAGCATGCCCAGTACGCCGGCCAGCCCCTTGAGCTGGCGCGCCAGCGCGGGATCGCCGGTACGGTTCAAGTCCGTAACCAGGTCGAACAATGTTGCGAACGCAACCGGTGTGTTGAAATCGTCGTTCATCGCGGCGCGGAATGCCGCCGCATGACGCTCGCTCCAGTCCAGCGCGCGATCGTCCGGCGCGACATCCTTGAGCGCAGTATAGAGTCGTGTGAGCGCCGCGCGCGCGTCGTCCAGGTGCGGATCACTATAATTCAGCGGCGAGCGATAATGCGCACGCAGAATCAGCATTCGGATCACTTCGCCGTCATAGCGCTGCAACACGTCGCGCAGCGTGAAAAAGTTGCCAAGCGATTTTGACATCTTCTCGTTGTCGACGTTGACGAACCCGTTGTGCAACCAGTAGTTGACGAAAGGCCGGCCAGTTGCGCCCTCGCTCTGCGCGATCTCATTCTCGTGGTGAGGAAATTGCAGGTCCTGTCCGCCGCCGTGGATGTCGAATCGCTCGCCGAGCAACGCGCAACTCATTGCCGAGCACTCAATGTGCCAGCCCGGTCGCCCACGCCCCCATTTCGAATCCCAGCCGGTGTCGGGCGGCTCGCCGCCCTTTGAGCGCTTCCACAGCACAAAATCGAGCGGATCCTCTTTGGCGTCATTCTGCGCGACGCGCTCGCCCGCGCGCAGGTCCTCGAGCGACTTGCCGGACAACTGGCCGTATGCAGCAAACTTGCGCACCGCATAATTGACGTCGCCATCACGGCCCTGGTACGCATAGCCGTTGCGCTCGAGCGCGTCGATCATGCCCAGCATCTGCGCAATGAATTGCGTGGCGCGCGGCTCATGGTCCGGGCGTTGGATATTCAACGCCGCCTCGTCCTCGTGCATCGCCTCGATGAAGCGCTCGGTCAGCGCGCGGATCGGCTCGCCGTTGTCCACCGCGCGACGAATGATCTTGTCGTCGATGTCGGTGATGTTGCGCACATATGTGACACGATAGCCAAGCGTGCGCAGCCAGCGCTGGATCATGTCGAACACGACCATCAGCCGACCATGGCCGACGTGGCAATAGTCATAGACGGTCATGCCACACACGTACATACGTACTTCGCCCTCGTGCAGGGGAACGAAGATCTCTTTGTTGCGACTGAGCGTGTTGTATAGACGGAGCTGATCCATAGAAAAACGTTGCGTGCGCCGAGCGCTGTCAAACGCAGCCGGCCGCGACACTCACGCGATACGCCACCCGCTTCGCGCGAGGGCGCCGTACGGCCGCACGGCCGCCGACGTGATCCGTTCGGGGAGACGACTGGGTCGGATGCGGCCACAAGTGGCGCGAAGACCGTTGACTGTTCTTCTTTTCAGGAACAGCCGGACGTTTTGTTAGAATGGGCTGAAGTATAACACCGTGAAAAGAGCCTATGAACATGACCCGCGGTCGCATCGCGCTTGCGGCAATGAGCTTCTTGGTTGCCACCGGCGCAGCGCAAGCGCAGGTTTCGCCCGCCGTCGCCGACGGCACGCCCGAAATCGACGCCGCGATCGCGCAGCACGACTGGGCCGGCGCGCTCACGCGGCTCGACGAGCGCGTGCGCTCGCACCCGCGCGATGCACAGGCGCGCTTCAAGCGCGCTAATGTGCTCGCGCAGTTGGGCCGCGACGATGACGCGATGACCGCGTACACGGCGCTCACACAGACCTATCCGGAACTGCCCGAGCCATACAATAACCTTGCCGCGCTGTATGCGAAGCGCGGCAAGCTAGATGAAGCCCGCGTGGTACTCGAGACGGCGCTGCGCGCCAGTCCAGGCTATGCGCTCGCGCAAGCCAACCTGGGCGACCTTTACCTGCAACTGGCGGCGCAGTCGTTCAAGCGCGCCAGCGCACTCGATCCACGTGACACATATTCGGCGCGGCGCAGTCGACAAATCGTGCCACTGGTGAGCCCGCCGACGCGCACTGATGCACGGCCTAGTGCCACCGATGCACCGCATGGCACCACCGACGCACCATCCGGCGGCGGCGGCGCACCGCAGGGCGACGGCGAGGCACCGGCCGGCCGCGCGGTGGCGGTGCCAACCACGCCGCCACCGCAGAACGCGACGCCAAACTTCCCGACGATCGTCCCGGGCACCAGCGCGGCGCCTGCACTCGCGCCCTACATGGCGCCGCAGACGAGACAACCTTGATTCGTCCGCCCCGGCGCGGACGTGTTGCGCTGCACGCGGCGCACGAGGTATTTTTAACCGATGCTCCCACACAGGAACCGAGACATGAAACTGCTGCTATCCGCGCTGCTTGGCGCGGCGCTCATCGCGTCAGCGCCGGTGCATGCGCAATCCAATGCCGGAACGCGCCAGGCGGGCGTCAGCCATCCGAACGTGCTGCTCAAGACGTCGATGGGCGAGATTCGCGTCGAACTGTATCCGGAAAAAGCGCCACGCACGGTCAATAACTTCATCCAGTATGTGGCATCGGGCCAATACAACAACACAATTTTTCATCGCGTCATTCGCGGCTTCATGATTCAGGGTGGCGGCTTCACGCCGGAGATGGAGCAAAAGCCCACGCGGGCGCCGATCCCGCTGGAAAGCCGCAACGGGCTGAACAACACGACCGGTTCGATCGCGATGGCCCGCACCAACGACCCGAACTCGGCGAGCGCCCAGTTCTTTATCAATACGGTGGACAACCCCAATCTCGATTACCCGAATCCTGACGGCCACGGCTACGCGGTATTCGGCAAAGTCATCTCCGGCTTGGACGTCGTCAAGCAGATCGAGGCGACGCCCACCACCACGCGCGGCAGCTTCTCGGACGTGCCGCAAAAGTCCATCGTGATCCAATCGGCCACGGTGGTGTCCAAATAAGAACACCGTTGCAGCAACCGTACTCAACCTTCATTCAACCGACATGAGCAAGGAGCGAACATGGTCGAACTACATACGAATTACGGCGTCATCAAGCTGGAGTTAAACGCCGAAAAGGCGCCCAAGACGGTCGATAACTTCTTGAACTATGTGAAGAAAGGCCACTATGACAACACGGTGTTCCACCGCGTGATCAACGGCTTTATGATCCAGGGAGGCGGGTTCGAGTCCGGCATGAAGCAAAAGCAAACCGATGCGCCGATCGAGAACGAGGCGAACAACGGACTGAAGAACGAGGTCGGCACGATTGCGATGGCACGCACCAACGATCCGCATTCGGCGAGTGCCCAGTTCTTCATCAACGTCAACGACAACGATTTTTTGAATCACAGTGCACCGACGCCGCAAGGCTGGGGCTACACTGTGTTCGGCAAGGTGGTCGAAGGCATGGACGTAGTCGACAAGATCAAGGCGGTACGCACCGGCAAAAGCGGCTTTCATCAGGACGTGCCGCTGGAGGATGTCGTGATCAAGAAGGCTGTCATCGTCTGAGACCGGAACGCGCGCGTTGAATCCCGCTGATAACGGCGCCGCGTCGCGCGCGCTGCTGCTAATAGCCGACCTGCATCTGAGCGAGGCGCTGCCGCGCACCGTGGAGGCGTTCGAGCATTTCATCCGCGTCACCGCACGCGATGCCGATTCGGTATTCATTCTCGGCGACCTGTTCGAGTATTGGATCGGCGACGATATGCTCGCGTCGCCGTTTGCACGACATATCGCCGAGCTGATGCATACGCTGTCCGAATGCGGCATTGCGCTGTACGTGATGCATGGCAACCGCGATTTCCTGCTCGGCCGCCGCTTCATGGCGGCTGCGGGCGCAATGCCACTGCCCGATCCATTCGTCATCACGGCCTTTGGCCAGCGCATCGTACTCACGCATGGCGACGCGCTGTGCACGGCCGATGTCGGCTACCAACGATTTCGCCGCGTCGCGCGCACTGCATTCGCGCAAAGCCTATTTCTCGCGCTGCCGTTGCGCTGGCGGGAAAGGATCGGCGAGCGCATGCGGCGCAAGAGCCTTGCCCGACCGACGCAACCGTCGCCACGGTACGATGTCACACCCGACGCACTCGCGCGCCTGTTTGCCACAACCCATGCCCGCACGATGGTCCATGGCCACACGCATTTGCCCGCTTGCCATCACCAGTATGGCACCGCGCGCTGGGTGCTGCCAGACTGGGAGCTAGACTACGGTGCACCACGTGGCGGCTACCTGAGGATCGACGCAAACGGCATCCGCGCACTGCCGCTCGATGTCTGCGGCAGCCCGACGCGGGCTACTTGTTCTGAATGACCTCGCCGAGCTTACGCAAGTCGGCGATGCTGGTTTGGCATCGATCAAATTGCTCCAGACGCGCGCCCAGGCGCTCGAGCGCTGCCACCAGCTCGTCGATCCGACCCGATTGCTGCGCGACGTGATCGATCAATCCATGAATCGCTAGCGACATCGGGTCGTCAGCGTTCGGCACTAAGCCATACGCAGCAAAGGGTTGCTTCAGCGGCATGTCTTCATGCTTGATGCCTACCCCGTTGACGGGCGTGGCGCCGGGCGACGGCACGTTGGGCACAATCACGCGCGCCGGATTGCCGACCGCCGTCGCCCCGGCGGGCACCGGCTTCACCACCACTGCATTGGATCCGATCTTCGCGTTCGCGCCGACCGTGAAACCGCCGAGCACTTGCGCGTTCGCGCCGACGATCACGCCGGCTTGCAGCGTCGGATGCCGCTTGGCGCCGCGCGACAGCGACGTGCCCCCCAGCGTGACGCCTTGATAAATCGTGCAATCGTCCCCCACTTCGGCCGTTTCGCCAATCACCACCCCCATCCCGTGATCGATAAAGACCCGTCGGCCAATGGTCGCGCCCGGATGAATCTCGATACCGGTAAAAAACCGCCCCAGGTGCGACACGAAGCGCCCAAGCCAGCGCCACCCTGTCCGCCAGCAACGGTGCGCGAGCGCGTGGAACAGCAGTGCATGCAGCCCAGGGTAACAGGTCAGTACCTCCCATGTGCCGCGTGCAGCAGGGTCCTTCTGGCGGATGGCAGCAATGTCTTCGCGAAGTCTGTCAAACATGGCGACTCACAGGGCATAGGCGGGGCATGGTATTGAGATGGGGCACCGGCAGCGCGCCCGATCCGACACGCGGCCACTACCGATCGTCGCCACGCAAGCCGTGCGATTTCAGCAGGATATGCTTGGCGATACCGCG
The DNA here is from genome assembly GCF_037389205.1 of Mycetohabitans sp. B46. Classification (NCBI taxonomy): domain Bacteria; kingdom Pseudomonadati; phylum Pseudomonadota; class Betaproteobacteria; order Burkholderiales; family Burkholderiaceae; genus Mycetohabitans; species Mycetohabitans sp. B46. The sequence continues at coordinate 266,594 of NZ_JADBGL010000003.1, read as the reverse complement.
CACGATATTGACTTCCTCGCGCTCCAGGCCGGTTCGCGCAAACAGCCGGCGCAGCCGCGGCATCAGTTTCTTCGGACTGGCGGGATCCAGGAAATCCAGCGCGATCAGCGCATTCTCTAGATGCGCGAACATGCGCTCGATTTCGTCGTGGGATGCCAGCGACGAGGCCACGTCGGCGGATGGCGTCTGCGGCGCGGCGTCCAATAGCGCCAGCCGCAACTCGTAAGCGAGCACTTGGACCGCCTGCGCGAGATTCAGCGAGCTGTAGGCAGGATTGGCCGGGATATGCGCCAGCGCGTTGCAGCGCTCGACGTCGGCATTGGACAGCCCCGTGCGCTCGTTGCCAAACACCAGTGCGATGTCGCCGGCCGCCGCCAAGCCGCGGGCCCGCAACGCGAGCGCACGGGGTGCCAGCGTCGGCGGCCCCCACTCACGCTCGCGCGCAGTCAGCGCCACGGACCAGTGAACACCAGCCAACGCATCGGCCAGCGTGGGCACGACATGGGCGGCCGCCAACACGTCATGCGCGCCGCTGGCCATCGCCTGTGCATCGGGATGGGTGCGTACCGCCTCAAGCCGCGGGGCGACCAGCACCAGCCGGGAGAAACCCATCGTCTTCAACGCGCGGGCCGCCGCGCCAACATTGCCGGGATGGCTTGGCTCGACGAGCACGAAGCGCACCGACGTCAAGCCGCCCGCCAAAGACGTCGAGTCACCGCACAGGGGCGAAGGCGCGCCAGCCGGGGGCGAGCCTGTTGGAGACGAGCCTACCAGGGACGAGTCTACCGGAGACGAGCCTGTCGAGAACGAGCCTGGCGGAGATGAGCCGAGTGGAGTGACACTGTGATTCACGGTTCAGATTCGATGACCAAAGACTTCAATGGTATCGCGAGTGCGGCGGCGCGGAACATGCGCCAACGCGCAGTGGCGCTTGCTGATAAAATAGCGGATTCATTATGCCGCCGCACGACCGACGTGTTGGCGCGCGTCGCTCTTGCTCAATTCGTTCGCTCTGGCCGCGCGGTATCGCGCCGCGGCAGTTGCCCCGTGCCCAAGGAAAAGCCCATGCATCCGATGCTCAACACCGCTGTCAAAGCCGCGCGCCGCGCCGGACAGATCATCAACCGCGCGTCATTGGACGTCGACCTGCTGCAAGTGACCAAGAAGCAGCACAACGATTTCGTCACCGAAGTCGATCAGGCAGCCGAGGCGGCGATCATTGAGATATTGCACACCGCGTACCCCGACCATGGGTTCCTCGCCGAGGAGTCGGGGGCCAACGCCAGCGAATCCGAGTATCTGTGGATCATCGATCCGCTGGATGGCACAACGAACTTCATCCACGGCTTCCCGCAATACTGCGTGTCGATCGCGCTTGCGCATCGTGGCATCGTCACGCAGGCGGTGGTCTACGACCCGACACGCAATGACTTATTCACCGCATCACGTGGCCGTGGTGCGTTTCTCAACGATCGGCGCATCCGCGTGTCACGGCGCGACCGCCTCGCCGATGGGCTGATCGGTACCGGTTTCCCGTTCCGTGATCAGAGCGGCCTGGACGCGTACCTGAAGCTGTTCAGCGAAATGACGCGTGCGTGCGCCGGCCTGCGTCGGCCGGGCGCGGCCGCGCTGGACCTCGCGTATGTGGCCGCCGGCCGCTATGACGGCTTCTTCGAGCAAGGCATTCAACCGTGGGACGTCGCGGCCGGCAGCCTACTCGTCACCGAAGCGGGGGGCCTGGTCGGCAACTACACGGGGGATTCAAACTTCCTGTACCAGCATGAGATCGTCGCCGGCAATCCGAAGCAGTACGCGCAGATGGTGCAGATCTTGAAGCCGTACAGCCGGTTGGGAACGGCGGCCTGAACCGTATACAGGGAACAATCGCGGGCGCGCGTACGCCCGCTGCTTCCGGCGTTCTGCTCTTGGTGCGTTGCGCCAGATCGAAAAAATTCCCGTTCGCGACCCGGCCAACCGTTTCGGATATCGACGACGCGCAGAGCATCCATGCTACATCCTTGTGATGCTTCCGTAACTCAGCGTCGCACCGTACGCGCCGCAGCCCCTAAGCCATGACGATTCGCCGACACTCGCTTGCCGACGCAACGCAGTCCACTAGTCCTCCACCCTGCGTCGCTCAACCCTCAACTCAGGCGCCAGGGCACACCACGGCTAATCGCGCGCCCCTGCCCAATCCGGCGCTTCGCGATATCGGCTCGATAGCGCCCTCTTCGTCCCGCGTGGCGAACACCGCCAGCTGCCCTAAGCCAGGCATGCTGGATGATGCAGCAAAGAAGCTGGCGAGCGAACTGTCGCCATGCTTAACTGTACTGCGAGACATAGAACGGTTACGCAAAGAGCAGCGAGATGCTGCACGCGTGTTCCCGCCCGTCCACGTGCCGACAAACGATCTTTTTGCCATGAAGACAGCGGTCAGCCGTGCTGAAGAATCGATACACGCGTTCATCAAGCTTTGCGCCAACCCGTCCAATGCGAAAGCGCTGAAAGCGCTGCAACTGAAGGATATGACCAACGCCGCGCATGCCTATCTGACGCTGACCCAGGCCGCGATAGCATCGCTTCAGGACGAAGTCGGGATCTCGCGCCCAAGTCTAGAAAGGCACTTGCCCATGAGCGGTCTATTTCCCACTCAGGAAATCCCGGCCGCAGACAAAAACCTAAAAGCGCAGATCAGCGCGCTGCGGACACGAAAACAAAGCCTGATCGAAGCGCAACGTCTACTTAGCGAGCTGCCGCCAACATTTTGGAAAGCAATGGCTGGGCAAGCCATGGCAAGCGCCGACCCGTTTCGTCTGCCCTTCGCCGCCACCCCGTTGTACATGGGCAAAAACGAGATGATCCGCCGCGCAGCGGAGGAAATCGACCAGGCATCCATTCAAATTTGGACGAAATCGTTTTCCCTCAGTTCGTCCACGCCACCCGGGGCGCTCGATGGTCACTGGCAACTGCCCAGTTTTTCGTTATCCGAAACGTCGCATGCCGAGCACCAACCCGCTGCCTCCGCCGAAGTACCATCGCCATACAGCAACATCCGGTTGCCCACGCCCTTACGGCCTAAGCTACACATGTGGCTCGCCGACAACTCGGCGTGCGTGAAGGAGCTGACACTTGCATTGGACGACATCGCTCAATCTGCCCTACCTCAGCGTACGAACCCACGTCCCCTGCTAGGGATGCAGCGCGGGCAAGCCAATCGTGAACTGTCAATGAGACGCTATCGCAACGCCCGCCTTGGCACGATACGGCACAACGCGCTGATGGTGACCCGGTACTGGCACGCCTATCATCTCGGCGCGCGAGACGACACACAGATGACATCAAACGGATATGGCGGACTTTCGCTCGAGACATGGAGCGCCGGCTACGCGGCGCTGCTCTGTGCGATGATGGACTCGCTATGGAAAAACCCGCTGCACCCGCCGCTGTTGGGTCCCGCCTCCGAACAGCAGTTTGCCCTGCGACTGATCGAGGAAACCAAGGTGGCGTTGGCGCTATTGGAGCATGTCGCTGCCAACCGGGATAAAAAGAACGACAAGCCAGGCCAGGATACCGAATTTTGCACGGCAATGCTCGACGGCATCGCCACCCACACGCATGCTGTCAGCCAAAAGCTGCAAGCATGGATCGCAGAACAGCAAATCTTTTCGCGGCCCGGCCAGTCGGCGCGTCGTGTCAGCACGGCCCGAAGCAGCGTCGGCAAACGCGACGAGGAAGCTGAAACCGCGATGCTCAGGCAGTGGCTGCAACCTTTCAAAGACGTGTACTTTGCCGATCGCTCCGTGCAGGATATCGAGGCTGGGATCCAGGCGGTACTCAAAACCATCGTGTACGCGCAAGATGCCGGATCGGCCGATCACGACTGGCTGGAGAATAGCCAACTGGAGCGAAGCAAGCAGTCTGCGCAAACGTCCAGGTCCAAAGGCAAGAAGAAAAAAGCGCGTAAAGCCAAGGCCACACGCATGGACACCGCCACTACAACGCCCACCCCAGCTGAGCGGCAACGCGCCGAATTCGACGCATTCAAAAAACAGCTTCCCGATGACATTCCGGCCGACGCACGAAAACAAATCGATCAACATCGCGAAGGCATGGAGGGCTTGATAGATGAAATCCGTCACGCCTTTGCGACAATAACGACTGCCGATACGGCCCTTGGCTCACGCGAGACAACCGATCAGTACATGGCACAGCTTCGCCTGGCGCAACAGCAATGCACTGGCATGACCACGGTGGCTCGCGCACGCAGGCAGAACTTCGAGCAGAAAGAAGCCGAACTCGAATCGCTGGACCTGGACGATGAGGCCAAACAAACGTTGCGTCAACGGCTCAGTCATCTACTCACGGTCATGGATACCGATATTCGGCAGCTGGAGCACATCAGCAACGAGATCGACTCACTCTTCAAGCAAGCGCACGCCATCGAATGCCTACTCGCACCTTCGTTCAGTGCATTCAAGGCTCTTTGGGACGCAGGCGGGATAACGGTGACGGGCGGGCACAATTGGACAAAAGTCGCGAAGAACACCGTGCACGAAAACGCTATGTTGGAATATGAGCTTAGCCTGTCGCCGGAATTAACCAACGAGTTGAATCAACGGCTGGACTCACTCACCCAAACGCCAAAATGGGTGCTTCATCTGCATGCACCGACGCCAGATAAGGCTAGAGTGCGCGCCGGTCATTTTAAAACCTGGCAAGAACGCACTGACGGCAAACCCGAACACCGCGGCATTGTCCCGCCCGACATACTGCACGCGCTCATGGCCCAGTTGGACAAAGCAGTCCAAAAAACGGGCCGGAACGAACCCGGCCGGGCCGCTCAACGCCATGCCGCTGCGCAGCCGTCCTCGGATCGTGCTCGACGCCGGCCTCGTCGTGCGGCAGTGAGCCGGCGCGGCTAGAAAATTACGACGCGATGCACAGCATGCGCGGCCACGCGTATGGCGCCTATCCAGGCTCGCCTCGTTCATGGCTATCGTCGATATCATGAGCGAGAACGGGTTGATCCAAGGATTTCGGGCGGTCCCGCCTGGCGCCTATTGCACTCACACGCGTACATTGCCCACACGGATTAGGGCTTTGTCGTCCCTAACCGGCGGAATACACGTAAACTAGCGTCTTCAAGGTCGCATCGACACGGCAGGGAACCGCCGCACGGTCGATATTCTAAAATTTGACAGACTGCTTGCATGACTGATGGAAAACGTGCCCGTTGGTGAACACACGCGGAACCACCCCGAATCGCCCGGGAGCCAATCCAACATGGACTTGAGCAAAGGCCAAACGCCGAAACCGGTTGCCCTCGCGGAAATCGGCAGCCACACGCCAATGATGCGCCAGTACCTCAGCATCAAGGCCGAGCACCCCGGCACGCTCGTACTGTACCGCATGGGCGACTTCTATGAGTTGTTCTATGAGGACGCGGAAAAAGCGGCACGACTGCTCGATTTGACGCTCACGCAGCGCGGCGCGTCGGCAGGCAATCCGATCAAGATGGCCGGGGTGCCGCACCACTCGCTCGAGCAGTACCTGGCCAAGCTCGTAAAGCTCGGCGAATCCGTGGCTATCTGCGAGCAGATTGGCGATCCGGCCACCTCCAAGGGCCCGGTTGAGCGCAAGGTCGTACGCATCGTCACACCCGGCACGCTGACCGACGCGGCGCTGCTCGCCGATAAAAGTGACGCGTACCTGCTCGCCCTGGCGCCCGCGCACAACCGTCGCGGCACGTTAACCGGGGTTGGGCTCGCGTGGTTGAATCTGGCAAGTGGCGCGCTACGGCTGACCGAAGTCGGCGCAGACCAAGTGGCGGCTGCGATCGAGCGCATCCGGCCGGCCGAGACGCTGGTGAGCGACAGCGCCGCGCAAGCACTCGTGCTGCCCGCAAGCGTCGGCACGCTGACACGCGTTCCTGGATGGCACTTCGATCCCGGCTCCGGCGTGCAACGTCTATGTGAACAGTTGGCGGTCGCCAGTCTCGACGGCTTCGGCGCGCAAACGCTGGGCGCCGCATGCGGCGCGGCCGGCGCGTTACTGCTATACGCGGCACAGACACAGGGACAGCAGTTGCGGCACATCCGCTCGCTGAAGGTCGAGCACGAATCCGAGTACATCGGGCTCGATCCGGCCACGCGGCGTAACCTCGAGTTGACCGAAACGCTGCGCGGCACAGATTCCCCGACACTGTTCTCGCTGCTAGACGCATGCTGCACGTCGATGGGCAGCCGCCTGCTGCGCCACTGGCTGCATCATGCGCCGCGCAATCCGGCTGTCGCGCGTGCCCGCCAGCAAGCGATTGGCGCGTTGCTCGACGCTGCGCCAGGCAACGACCTGGACGCGCTTCGCCACGCGTTGCGGCAGATCGCCGACGTCGAGCGCATCACGGGCCGACTCGCCTTGCTCAGTGCACGGCCTCGCGATTTGGCCAGCCTGCGCGACACGTTCGGCAAGCTGCCTGAATTGCGCGAGCAGGTCGCGCCGCTCATCGCGCACTCGGCGTCGTTGCAGCAGCTCAATGCATCGCTGCACGCACCGCCTGACTGCACCGACCTGCTGCAGCGGGCGATCGCGGCCGAGCCTGCCGCGATGGTGCGCGACGGCGGCGTCATTGCCCGCGGCTACGATGCGGAATTGGACGAGTTGCGTGACATCTCGGAGAACTGCGGACAGTTCCTCGTCGATCTAGAAAGCCGCGAACGCGCCCGCACCGGCATCGCGAATCTACGTGTCGAATACAACAAGGTCCATGGCTTCTATATCGAGGTCACGCGCGGGCAGATCGACAAGGTGCCGGACGACTACCGGCGGCGCCAGACCTTGAAGAACGCGGAGCGCTATATCACGCCGGAGCTTAAGGCGTTCGAAGACAAAGCCCTATCGGCGCAAGAGCGCGCGCTCGCGCGCGAACGCGCGTTGTACGACGCATTGTTGCAAGCGTTGTTACCCCACATCGGCGATTGTCAGCGCGTGGCGTGCGCGCTGGCCGAGCTTGACGTGCTTGCCTCGCTCGCCGACCGGGCCCGTGCACTGGACTGGGTCGCGCCATCGTTCGACGAACAGGCGGGTATTGAGATCGAGCAAGGACGGCATCCGGTCGTCCAGGCCCAGGTCGAGCAGTTCATCGCGAACGATTGCCGGCTCGGCGCGGAACGCAAGCTGCTATTGATCACCGGACCAAATATGGGCGGCAAGTCGACGTTCATGCGGCAAACGGCGCTGATTACGCTGATGGCATACATCGGCAGCTATGTGCCAGCAAAGCGAGCCTGTTTCGGTCCCGTGGACCGGATTTTCACGCGAATCGGCGCCGCCGACGACCTCGCGGGCGGCCGTTCGACGTTCATGGTCGAGATGACCGAAGCCGCCGCGATTCTGAACGATGCGACGCCACACAGCCTTGTGTTGATGGACGAAATCGGTCGCGGTACCTCGACCTTCGATGGGCTCGCGCTCGCATGGGCCATCGCGCGCCACTTAATCTCGCACAACCAGAGCTATACGCTTTTCGCCACGCACTACTTCGAGCTTACGCAGTTGCCGGCGCAATGCCCGACGGCGGCCAACGTGCACCTGTCCGCGGTCGAGCATGACCATGGGATCGTGTTTCTGCACGCGGTCAACGAAGGTCCGGCGAACCAAAGTTACGGATTACAGGTCGCACAACTGGCCGGCGTCCCGCAATCGGTGATTCGCGCAGCCCGCCGTCACCTATCGCTACTCGAGCAGCAAACGGCTGGCCAGCCGGCGCCGCAGCTCGATTTGTTTACCTCAGCGTCGCTCGCGGTTGATGAAGCGGCCGAGCCGCACTGCGAGCCACCGGCAGGCGAGACGGACCTCGCCACGCCGCAGGCACAGCCTACCGCCCCCCACGCTGCAGTCGAGCGGTTGCGCGACATCAACCCAGATGCGCTGCGCCCACGTGATGCACTCGAATTGCTGTATGAGTTGCACGATCTCGTCGAGCGCGGGGATCGTGAGTCCCGCTGAGCGGTCACCGCGCCTGCCATCCCATTACGCGCGAAAGCGCTGCACGGCGGTGACGTGCACGCTTGCATTCGCGCTAGTCGCGCTGCTTGCTGTGTGTGGACTGGGCGCACAGGCGGCGCCCGGTGCGCCCGTGATCGACAGCGTGCGCTTTGCTGTGATCGCGGGTCTGCCGCTGTCGCTGTCGAGCGACACGGCCACACGGGCGCTACTCGACAGGCTACGGCGCACCCCGAAGCTGCAATTCGCGGTATGGGACGGCGCGCTGCGCCGGCCGGATGAGCCGTGCGTCGATGCGCTGTTCACCGCGCGCCGCACGCTGCTCGATACGTCCGCGGTGCCCCTCGTCGTCATACCGGGCCGCCACGACTGGGAGGACTGCGATAGCAGGCCTGCCGGGGGCTTTGATCCGGTCGAGCGACTCGACTTCGTGCGTCAAACGTTCTTCGACCAGCCGTACTCGCTCGGCAGCAGGGCGATGCCCATTGTGCGGCAAAGCGACCTGCCGCGCTTCCGACAATATCACGAGAACCTGCGCTGGGAAACCGGTGGTATCGCCTTCGTGACACTGAACGTGCCGGACGGCAACAATCATTATTCGAATGCCGGCGGACGCAACGGCGAGTTCGAGGATCGGGCAGTCGCCAATGCGTTCTGGCTACGGCACGCTGGGGAATATGCCAAGCGCCGCAAGCTCAAGGCGATCAGCATATTAATCGACGCCGATCCCCACTTTGAGCGCTATGAGCAACGTGGGCACTTGACTTGGCTAAGATGGGGTCGCAGCCTGCCGCGCGATGGGTACATCGAGTTCAAACGGACGCTGGTCGAGCTGTCGCGCAGCTTCAGCGGCACGGTCATACTGATCCACGGCGCGAGCCATGACACGCTGCCGCGCGTGCGAATCGACCAACCATTGCACGATAACCACGGCGAGCGTGTCAAAAACTTCACCCGAATCGCGATCGCGCGAGCCGGCTCTGATCCACAGTGGCTCGATATCCGGGCCGAACCGGCACATTGGCCGGTGTTCCACGTCAGCGAACGTGCATGGCCCAATGCAGCTCGGTTCGCGGCCATACCGTCCGCGTCTGGCCCGCCGGGCACGGCATCGTCACCCGGCGACGTTGGCGCCACCGCGGCAGCGCAGCCGCCGGGCGCTGTGACCGCCGCATCCGAGCGAGGGCCGGACGCGACGCCGGCCAACGGACTGTGGCTGCCGGGCGGAACCACAACGCCAGCTAACGGGCTATGGATGCCAGGCGGAGCCACGACACAACCCACCGAGCGTCGGCCGGCCCCTACCCAGCGCGCACCGGCTCCGCGTGATCCGGCCGTGCCAACCTCCAGTGCGGCGCCAGCCGGCCTATCGAATGACGACATATCGGGCGATATGCCCGCTGCCCGGCTCCACACCGAGCCTTGACATCCTCCCCGCCTAAAGTTCTGAGCTTTACCCACAACGGCGTTAAGGCCGCGGGACAGGGCAAGGCGCTTTAAGCGGGCGTCTTCCGCCAAGGAAAAGTCGCCATTGGCTGCGCTGGCATCGACCTTTTTGTAGCTTTTTCAGTTAGATCGGGTAACCTAAAATGGCTTCTGCCACGCAGCGAACTAAGTGTTGATTGGGCGCAAGCTCGCCGTGATGCGATCGATAACAAGATTTTGCATGCAGGCGTGGTAGATTAAAAATCGTGATGAGAGAAAGGGATGGATTCGTCTTTACAGCCTATGCTGGAAGCTGTTGACGCCGACAAGGCGAAGCTTGATGCGGCGCGCCCACTGCCGCCGCATACGGTCGCATCACTGCGCGAAAAGCTGATGCTGGAATGGACGTACCACTCGAACGCAATCGAAGGCAACACGCTAACATTGCGCGAGACGAAGGTGGTGCTGGAAGGCATTACGGTGGGAGGCAAGTCGCTGCGCGAGCACTTTGAGGCCACAAACCATCGCGACGCTATTCTCTACGTCGAAGAGATCATCGCGAAGAACGAGACGCTGTCCGAATGGCAGATTCGCAACCTTCACAGTCTAGTGTTGAAAGGGATCGATGACAAAAAGGCCGGCCAGTATCGTCATGAGAACGTGGTGATCGCGGGCGCTAGTACGACGCCGCCGGACTTCTTGCATCTGCCGGCCGAAATGGCTGCGCTCATTGACTGGCACGCACAAGCGCAGAAGGTGCACCCTGTCACGCGTGCAGCCGAGCTGCATACACGGTTTGTAAAAATCCACCCGTTTGTGGACGGTAACGGCAGAACGGGCCGACTGCTGCTCAACTTTGAGTTGATGAAGTTTGGCTATCCACCTGCCGTTATCCGCAAAGAAGATCGCCTCGCTTACTACGACTCATTGGATGAGGCGTGCGTGACAGGCGATTACAGCAGCATGACACAGCTGGTCGCTGCGTCGGTTCAGCGTGCTCTCGACGTATACCTGGACTTGCTCGGTCTGCGCGAGGCTCACCGGCCCGACGATGAGCCACCGTCATCCGGAACATCGATACGTTCTGCATGAACAACAGTTCGGCCTAGGGGCGCATGGAGCGTGCATACTTGACGTTGCAGCACCAGGACCGATTGATTGGTCAAGGAGCTGTGGCTGCGTGGCATCAGTACGGTATATTAGCCGGAGCTTGAACTGACAGATAGTGGGGCGGCTAGAAAAGAAGCGGTTAATGCAGGATGAGTTTCTCCTTGGCAAGCGCTGTATTGCCGCGTGCATCGAACCACCCGGTGCCCCACTCATCTGGCGCGGCTTCCTCGTCCTGCACGAAATCACCGAGATGTTCCGCATTTTTAATTCAGGTCCATAACTTGTGGGTCAAGCTCAGACCTGAAGGCCCGGGTTTGCCGCGCACCGCGGGTCAATGCAGCGTCGGCGGCTTGCCGGCCGCTGGAGACGAGCCGTCAACGTCCTGGCCGTCATCCTCGTCCAGGTCGATGACTTCAAGCCCATCGGCGCCATGCGCATGCTCGTGCTCGACCTCATCGGCCGTGGCCTCGCGCACGTCCCTGACCGTCAGCGAAAAGCGCAAAGCCATGCCGGCCAACGGATGATTGCCATCGAGCACCACCTTGTCCTCGGCGAGATCGGTCACCGTGTAGATCAGCGTATCGACCTCGTCATCCCCGCCTTCGGGCGTCCCCTCGAACTGCATGCCGACTTCGAGTGGCTCAGGAAAGCGGTCTCGAGGCTCGATCTTGACTAGTTCAGGATCGTAGTCACCGAACGCGTCGACGGGCTCGAGCTGGATCTGCGTCGAAAATCCCGCCTCTTGGCCTTCTAGCACTTCCTCGATCTTCGGGAACGTGCCATCATAGCCGCCGTGCAGATAGACCATCGGTTCGTCGCTCTCCTCGATCAGGTTGCCCTGTGCATCCGACAGCTTGTAGGCGACAGAAACGACGGTGTTCTTCGCGATTTTCATTCGACTCTCCAGAATACAAGCTCCATTATACGATGCCTGTGCGGCCCTCCCCACTGGCGCCGCGGATGTTGTCGCGCGCCGTTTCGACGCGTACACCGGCCACCCCGCCCGCGTTTGTCACCCCGCCCCGCCCCGACGTGCCGACCCCACTGCTGGGTGGCCTGACGCCGGCGCAGTTCATGCGCCGCTACTGGCAAAAAAAGCCATTGCTGATTCGACAGGCGCTGCTCGATATCCATTCCCCGATCACCCGGCAGTGCCTATTTGACCTCGCGCAACGTGACGATGTCGAGTCACGCGTGATCCGGCAGCGTGCGGTGCGCGGCGAGGCGCGCTGGCAACTCGAGCACGGACCATTCGAACGCTTGCCGGCCACGCGTCAGCGTCAATGGACGCTGCTCGTGCAGGGCGTGAACCTGCACGTGCCGGCCGCGCATGCGCTGATGAGCCGGTTCCGCTTCCTGCCGGATGCGCGGCTGGACGATGTGATGATTTCGTATGCGACCGATGGCGGCGGCGTAGGACCGCATTTCGACTCGTACGACGTGTTTCTGCTTCAGTTGCATGGCCGACGCCGCTGGCGTGTCGGCGCGCAGCGGGACCTTTCGCTGCGTCCGGGCTTGCCGCTGAAAGTGCTGCAGCATTTCGAGCCAAGCGAGGACTGGATCCTTGAGCCGGGTGACATGCTTTACCTGCCACCGCACATCGCGCATGATGGCATCGCGCTGGGCGAGTGCATGACCTGCTCAATCGGCTTTCGCGCGCCACTTGACGGCGAGCTGTCCGAGCAATTCCTGTATCATGCTGCTGAGCGCGCGGCGCAGGCTCGTGGCGCATCGCGCCGCTACGCGGATCCGGATCAGCCGCCCGTGAGCGATCATCCGGCCGCACTGCCCCCGCCATTGGTCGACCGCGTCGTGGAATTGGTCGAGCGGATGCGTTGGTCGCGTGCGGACATCGCGGAATTTGTCGGCAGCTACTTGAGTGAACCGAAGACGACTGTTTTTTTTGACCCACCTGCGCGCGCCCTGTCACGTCATGCGTTTGTTTCGCGCATCGTCGAAAATGGCATCGAACTCGATCCGAAAACGATTTTGTTGTACGACGACACACGCTATTACTTGAACGGGGAATCAGCGAAGCTGGTACGAAGCTTGCGTAAAACCATCACTACGTTAGCCGATCAGCGAATGCTTCCAGGGAAAAAATTTGTAACACTCTCTCACCATTCGTCCATGACACAGCTGTTGTACGAATGGTATCGTGCGGGCTGGATACGGATTGGCGAGCTCTAGGCGGCTAGCGTTCGGTATCCCGCGATATGAAAGTTTGTCTGGAAAAGACAACGAACCGGCCCCAGATTTATCGACGGTCGATAGGAAAGTGCCTATAATTCCTGCCCAAGCCGTAGGTGAGAGGGATGCGACGAGCATGCGACCCACCAGCGGCCATAGGTGAGTGTTGAAGCACACAATACCGGTATTATTCGCGCTGTTGCTTACCTGTAACCATAAAAGGACGTGATCATGAAGAAATCCCTCCTCGTAGCATCTCTGTTGGCAGTGATGGCTTTGGCGGCTTGCGGCAAGAAGGACGAAAGCACAGCTCCGACTGCTGCGAGCGACGCGGCTGCCGCATCGGCTCCGGCTGCTGCTTCGGCTGCTTCGGACGCGGCAGCTGCCGCTTCGGGCGCTGCGGCTGTAGCTAACGACGCGGCTTCGAGCGCTGCCGCTGCTGCGAGCGACGCGGCTTCGGCTGCTGCCACGGCTTCGGGCGTAAGCCAGTAATCGCCGTCAGCATAAAAAACCGGCCTGCGGGCCGGTTTTTTTTATCTTGACCCCGCTCGCCGCACAGCAGCGGCACACGCACCGCACTCAAAGTGCTTGCCAGCCGAATCCGTCATCTTGTGTCGCGACAATCACATCGGCCGAGGACGCACCGAGGACCGTAGCCAGTGCATCACGCGCAAGCTCCGGTAAATTGTTCTGCTGCGACAGGTGGGCCGCGACAATGCAGCGTAGCTTCGAGCGATCAATCGCCGCCAGGATCGCTGCCGCCTCGTCATTGTTCAAGTGTCCGTGCGTGCCGCCGACTCGGGCCTTCAGCGAGGGTGGATAGCGGCTTTGCGCGAGCATGCGCACGTCGTGATTACACTCCAGTACCAAGCCGTCGCAACCATCCAGCATCTGGATAATGTGCGGCGTCGACGTGCCCACGTCAGTCAGCACGCCAACGCGATGCTGACCATCGCCGAACACGAACTGCAGCGGCTCACGCGCGTCATGCGGCACAGTGTACGGCAACCATTCCAGGTCGCCGATGCCAACTGGCTCCCCGCCCCACAATACCCGCCATTCGACACCCCGCGCATCGTCTGCGCCGACCGCCAGCGCCGTGCCCCAGCTCATGTAGAGCGGAATCGACGCCCGCCGGGCAACGGCCAGCGCACTGCCGATGTGGTCGGCGTGCTCATGCGTGATCACGATCGCGCGCAACGTATCAAGCGTGACGTCTAAGCGGGCGAGCCGCCGCTCAAGTTCGCGCGCGGAAAACCCGCAGTCGAGCAGCACGCGGGTCGTCGTGGTGCCGTCTTGCGCCTCGACAAGCAGCGAGTTGCCGTCGCTGCCGCTACCTAAACTCGCAAAACGCACGGTATCACCCGATCAGCAGGTTGCAATCCGGACAAGCTCAATTCAGTTGCTGATGCAAGGCCGCCACCAGCCGCTGTGCATCGCTAGACGTATCGAGTTGGCCACTCGAGTCGATCACCGCAACCTGCGTGGCGCCGTCGCCCTTCGGGCGGACATTGACCCGGTACGCCTTGCCGATGACATTCGGCTTGCCGCCATAGATCAACTTGCCAAGCAGTCCCTCTCGCTTCATCTCCTGCACAGGATCATTGAAACGGACGTAATAGAGGCCGCGTTCACGATCGCGGTTATCGACGGCAAAGTTCGTGCGATCGAGCGCCAGGCCGACGCGCAACCACGCGCGGTCAAACGACTCGGCCAAGTCGATCGTTGATGTGCCTGTGCTGCCGATCGCCACCTGCACCTTCGGGCCGGTATGCCGCGCGCCATCGATCAACTGCTGGGCTTGCTTGTCGGTCAGCCCAAACTTCTGCATCAGCTGTGCATAGATCACCGCTTCCAGCTTCGGATCACGCGGTCGCTCGACCCAGCGCGACGACGTCTTGTCCCGTCCGGTTAGCACTTCCTCCCTCGCGGTGTGCGATATTGTGATCACGGTGGCGCGGCTGTTCGCATTGCGCTCGACCAGCATGCGGAAGCGATCGCGCGTGCCCGACGAGTACACAAAGTCCAACAGCTTGCCCACCGAATTGCGGAACCAGTCGCCCGGGATCTTCGCGCGGTTCTCGGCCCAGTCTGTCTCGATGATTCCCGTTGCCGGCGAATCCGTCTTCAGCACGAAGCCGCTCTGCGCCCAAAACGCCTTGAGCTGCGGCCACAACTCGTCCGGCGTGCGCCCGTTGACCACCAGCCAGCGGCGCGTGCCATCCTGCTCCATGTGCATCCCATAGGGATCCTGCGCGGTAGGCACGCCCTCGGTCGTATTGCCGGCCGGCGTCGTGGCCCGCGTCGGCTGCCCGCCCAAGCCCGCGGTCGTGGACGGAGCGACATAACGCTGGTCCAGCGGCGCAGCCTTCAGATCCGCCGGCACCTCGAGCCGCGGCGCGGAAGTCGCGTTCTGGTAGTCGACGCGATCCGGAGCGAGCACGTCATTGAGTGTGTCACAACCTGCCAGCGACAACGCAGCAACCGCCCATACCGTCACGCGCAACCCGCGCGCGGAAAAATCGAAACGTTTCATGCAATCCTTCGTGATGCGAATGGTACCTGCTGGCCCGGCCATGCAGTCGTCCCGGCAGGGCGCGGTCAATCGGTCAACCCCGCGTCGCGCAGCGCGGTGCGTACCGTTTCATGATGTTGATCGGCCAGCGGCGTCAG
Organism: Mycetohabitans sp. B46; assembly: GCF_037389205.1. Classification (NCBI taxonomy): domain Bacteria; kingdom Pseudomonadati; phylum Pseudomonadota; class Betaproteobacteria; order Burkholderiales; family Burkholderiaceae; genus Mycetohabitans; species Mycetohabitans sp. B46. The sequence goes on along the minus strand of NZ_JADBGL010000003.1, from coordinate 251,195 downwards.
CGGCAAGCGGATGCCGCCGCGGATCCTGCCCATCTGCTGCAATGCCCACTTAACCGGGATCGGGTTGGACTCGGCGAACAGGTGCTTGTGCAGCGACAACAGCTTCAAGTGGATGGCCCGCGCGGTCTTCGCCTCACCGGCGATGGCGGCACGGCACAGCTCACGCATCGCGCGCGGCACCACGTTGGCCGTGACTGAGATATTGCCGTGTCCGCCCAGCAGCATCAATGCAATCGCGGTCGGGTCATCGCCGCTGAAAATCGAGAAATTGGCCGGTGCTGCATTGATCAAATGCGCTGCACGATCGATATCGCCGGTCGCATCCTTCACGCCCGCAATGCCCGGCACCTGAGCGAGCCGCAGGATCGTCTCGTTGCTCATGTCGGCGACGGTACGGCCCGGCACGTTGTACAGGAACACCGGCAGGTCAACCGCCTCGGCGATCGCCCTGAAATGCCGGTACATCCCTTCCTGCGTCGGCTTGTTGTAGTACGGCACGACCTGCAGCGACGCGTCAGCGCCGACCTCCTTGGCCGCTCGGGTCAGCTCGATCGCTTCGGCAGTCGAGTTGCCGCCCGCGCCGGCGATGATCGGGATGCGGCGCGCCGCTTGCTCGACCGCCGTCTTGACCAGCAACACATGCTCCTCGACCGATACTGTCGCCGACTCGCCGCTCGTGCCGGCCACGACCAGCGCATCGCTGCCTTCTTCGATATGCCAGTCGATCAGCGCGCGCAGCGCCGGAAGGTCCAACGCCCCGTCATCCAACATCGGCGTGACAATCGCCGGGATGCTGCCGCCAATCGGTGTGGCTTGCATTGCTTGGCTCATGAAACTGTCTGAAAAATCAATCGTTAAACTAAGATTGTAGCGGATTGGGCGGGTAAATCGTACCTCGCTGGCCTGTCATGTAACCCCATTTTACGGCCGCGCACGTCAACGCTGCTTTCTCGAACGGCGCACAGCCGCTGCACGAACGCGGGCTTAGGCCCGGCAACCAAGCCGTCCTCGAACGCAACGACGCGCAACGCGGCGTGCCGCGCCACCTCCAGCAGCTCGCCCGCGCGTAACAGGAAGCGTGGATTCGAGGGCCGCCCCAGCGTTTCTTGGCCCTGTGCGAACGTTTCGTACAGCAGCACGCCGCCCGACGCCAGCGCCTGGGTCAGGTCATTGAACAGCGGCCGGTGCAGATACTGCGTGACAACGATAGCCGCGAAGCGCTGATGCGCCTCGAAGGGCCATGCTGCGCTATTCTCATCCGGCTCCAGGTCGGCATGCACGAGGCGCACTGTCGGCCATTCGGCCAGCGCGGCCAACGCCTGCGCATCGCGATCCAGCGCGACGACCGGATGGCCGCGATGGGCAAACCAGCGCACATGCCGGCCGCTGCCGCACGCCACATCGAGCACGGTGCCATCGCGCGGCACTAGATGGGTCCATCGGCGGACCCACTCGGAGGCAACGGCGATCGCCATCAGCTGTACGATAGCCCCATGGCCTCGCGTACGTCGCGCATCGTCTCATGAGCGAATTTGCGCGCCTTGTCGCATCCATCCGCAACGATCGCGCGCAGCAGTGACGGATCGTCCATGTACTTCTGTGCCCGCTCGAGCATCGGCTGCTGCTCACGCAGAATGCCCTCGATCACCGGCTGCTTGCACTCCAGGCAGCCGATCCCGGCGCTGCGGCAACCGCGCTGCACCCATTCATGCGTCGGCTGATCCGTATAAACCTGGTGCAGCTGCCATACTGGGCATTTGTCCGGATCGCCCGGATCGCTGCGGCGCACGCGCGCCGGGTCGGTCGGCATCGTGCGGACCTTTTTCTCGATCGACACCTTGTCTTCTCGCAGCCCAATCGTATTGCCGTACGACTTGGACATCTTCTGCCCATCGAGCCCCGGCATCCGTGATGCTTCGGTCAGCAACACCTGCGGCTCTACCAGAATGATCTTGCGCGAACCTTCGAGATAGCCGAACAGCCGCTCACGATCACTCATCGACAGGCTTTGCGACTCCTGCAGCAGCGCGCGCGCCTGCTCCAGCGCCTCTTCGTCGCCCTCCTGCTGATAAGCACTGCGCAACTCGTGGTACAGCTTGGAGCGCTTACCGCCGAGTTTGCGCGCTGCCTCGTTGGCCTTGTCCTCGAAGCCCGGCTCACGACCATACAAGTAGTTGAAGCGGCGTGCGATCTCGCGTGTCATTTCCACGTGCGGCACCTGATCCTCGCCTACCGGTACTAGCGACGCGCGATACAGCAGGATGTCCGCGGCCATCAGCACCGGATAGCCGAGAAAGCCGTACGTGCCCAGATCCTTGTCGCGCAGCTTCTCGATCTGCTCCTTGTAGGTCGGCACCCGCTCAAGCCAGCCAAGCGGCGTGCTCATGCCCAGCAGCAGCGCCAACTCCGCGTGCTCCTGCACGCGGCTCTGTATGAACAGCGTGGCCTGCGCCGGGTCAATGCCAGACGCGAGCCAGTCGATCAGCACTTCCCACACGTTGTTCTCGATTACATCCGGTGTTTCATAGTGCGTTGTCAGCGCATGCAGATCGACCACGCTGAAAAAGCACGGATACTCGGATTGCAGCTTGATCCAGTTCTTCAGCACGCCATGGTAATGGCCAAGGTGCAGCGAGCCGGTCGGACGCATGCCGGAGAAGATACGGTCGGGGAACATGGTATCGAGAGGTCGAATGTGAGGAAATCGTCTAAGCCTGGCCCATGCCCGCTTAGACGTGGCTGAACAAAGAAACGATCGGACGCAATATGCCGAACACGACGTCGTAGCCGACGTTCACCAGCGGACGCAGCCACAATGTATCGAGCGCGCGCGTCATCACCAGTGCCATCACGATGAAAAAGCCGTAGGGCTCGATCTTCGCGAAGCGGTAGGCGGCGCGCACCGGCAATAGCGCGGCAAGCACGCGGCCTCCATCGAGCGGCAGCAGCGGAAACAGGTTCAGCGCGCATAGCACGAGGTTCACCGCGACACCGGCTGACGCCATGCGCACAAAAAACGGCTCCTCGACGTCAAGGCTGCGCAGTCCGATCGCAATGCAGGCCCACACGAGCGCTTGCAATAGGTTGCACGCGGGCCCCGCGAGCGCGACCCAGAGGCTGTCCCAGCGAGGATTACGCAAGCGGCCGAAGTCAACCGGCACCGGTTTCGCATAGCCGAAGATAAACGCACCACTGGTCGCAAACAACATGATCAGCGGGATCACGATCGTGCCCATCGGATCGATGTGACGCATCGGATTGAGCGAAATACGCCCCATGAGGTACGCCGTATTGTCGCCAAAGCGGCGGGCGACGATGCCATGCGCCGCTTCATGCAACGTGATCGCGAAGAGCAGCGGCAACGCGCTGACCAAGATTGTCTGTACGAGAGAGTCCATCGCGCTATTGTAACAAGGCGCCGATGGCCAGCCGCGCGCATGCGACGTGCCGCACACTGCGCGGCCAGGACTCACGGCGCGAGCCCGAAGGGCTCCAACGAGCCACGGCCGGCCCGCACGAGCACTGGCGCATCCCCGCTCAAGTCGATCACGGTTGACGGCTCGGCCGCGCACGCGCCCCCATCAATCACGAGATCGAGTTGTTTTTCCAGCCGCGCGCGGATCGCTTCGGGCTCGTTCAGCGGTTCATCGTCGCCGGGCAAGCTCAACGTTGACGCGATGACCGGCTGTCCAAGCGCCTCGAGCAGCGCAAGGGTGATCGCGTGATCCGGCACGCGCAGCCCGATGGTCTTACGCGACGGATGCGACAGGCGCCGCGGCACTTCCTTGGTCGCCTGCAGGATGAACACATAGGGGCCTGGCGTGACGACCTTGATCAGCCGATATTGCCGGTTGTCTACCATCGCGAACGTTGCCAATTCGGACAGGTCACGTACCAGCAGCGACAAATGCCGGCGCTCGTCGAGGCCGCGGATACGTCGCAACTGCTCGACGGCGGCCTTGTCGTCGAGATGGCAGGCAAGCGCATAGCTCGAATCAGTCGGCAACGCGACGACGCCGCCACTGTCGATGATCTGCGCGGCCTGTTGGATCAGCCTCGGTTGTGGGTTGTCCGGGTGGATGCGGAAGTATTGGGACATGGATCAGTCAGAGCCAACGGGTCCACACCGGCGTCAGGTCCGACGGCAACGGCGGCAAGCTACCCAGCTCGGTTGCGCCGTCGCCGGGCGCATGGAAATCGGAGCCGCGCGAGGCCTGCAAGCCGAAGCGCCGCGCCACTTGCGCATATTCGCGGTACTGGTCCGGCGTATGGCTGCCCGTCACCACCTCGATCGCCTCGCCGCCGAGTTGCTTGAATGTCGAGAGCAACGCGTCCAATTCCAGCGGCGTGTACTTGTAGCGTCCCGGATGCGCGAGCACTGCCACGCCGCCCGCACCGAGAATCCATCCCATTGCATCCTCGAGCGTGGCCCAGCGGTGTGGCACATACCCTGGCTTGTTTTCTGCAAGGTAGCGAGCAAACACGTCGGCGGTGGACACCGCATAGCCCGCGGCGACGAGAAAGCGCGCAAAGTGCGTGCGCGAGATCAAGTCCGGATTCGATACATAGCGCAGCGCGCCTTCATACGCATGCTCGATGCCGACCTCGGCGAGCCGCCGGCCGATCTCGACCGCCCTGGCCTGCCGGCCATTGCGCGTCGCCGCCAGTCCATCGACCAACGCACGGTGGCCTTCATCGATGCCCAGCCCCACCACGTGAATGGTACGCGACGCCCACGTCACCGAAATCTCGACGCCGGTCACATAGCGCATCTGCAGCGCCGCGGCGGCTGCACGCGCCTGCGCGAGGCCCCGCACCTCGTCGTGGTCGGTCAGCGCCCACAACTGCACGCCGCCGTCGGCCGCGCGGCACGCAACGTCAGCGGGGGACAGGCGTCCGTCTGAAAGGGTCGAGTGGCAATGGAGATCAGCATTCATGGTCGTTCACGGCAGGTCCGACCATTCTACTGCAAGCGCGGCGCAGCGGGCCGCGCCACCGCGCACCATGGTGCAGCGCTGTAACGGATCAGGCGCAAAACGCGTCGATCAACGCCGCCACCTGCTCCGGCTGGTCATGATGCAGCATATGGCCCGCGTCCGCGATGGTCTCCTGCCGCCAGTGCATAAACGCCCGAAACCGTGCCTTGAACACCGGAATCGGCACATCGCCGGCCAGCGCGTGCAATGTCGGCGAATCGACAGCCTCAACATGCAACACCTTCGCGCGCACGCGCGCCCACACCGCCATCACCTCGTCGAGGTGATACAGCAGCGGTCCGCGCAGCTTGTGCGCGGGATCCGCCAGCAGCTCGAAGCGCCCGTCCGCGCGCTGACGCGACCAGTGTGTCGCCAGGAACGCGGCACGCGACGGCGCTAGGCGCGGGTTGGTCTTGGTCAGCCGTGCCGCTACCTCGTCTAATGACGCATAGGTCTTTAGCGTGGGCGGCTGGCGCAAGTCATCGAGCCAGTGCTCGATACGCGCGCCGGCATGGGCAGGATTGGACGCCGGTAGGCCGAACCCCTCCAAGTCCACGACACGACGCACCCGATGCGGTCGCACGCCGGCGTACAGGCAAGCCAGATTCGCCCCCATGCTATGGCCGACCAAGTTCACCGGCCGCTCAGGCGCGTACCGATCCAGCAACGCATCGAGATCCGCCAGATAGTCATGGAACCCATAATGTCCACCGCCGCGCTGCTGCACGGGCCAATCCGACAATCCGAATCCCCGGGCGTCGGGCGCAATCACGCGCCAATTCCCGCCTAGCGCGTCGACGACAAACTGGAATGATGCCGATACGTCCATCCAGCCGTGCAGCATGAACAACACCGGCGCATCATCCGGGCCCCAGCAACGCACGTGCAGATTCACGCCGCGCACCGTGACGAACTCGGAGGTTGAAGCATCCATCTGACCGCCCCAAAAACGAATGATCGTTCGATTATAGCGGCGTCCACATTGCGACGCATCCTAATGCTGACTCACGTGGCATCGTGCTGTCCCGGTCCGGTCCGGTCCGGCCCGGCCCGGCTCGGCTCGGCTCGGCTCGGCTCGGCTCGGCTCGGTTTGGTTTGGTTTGGTTTGGTTTGGTTTGGTTTGGTTTGGTTTGGTTTGGTTTGGTTTGGTTTGGTTTGGTTTGGTTTGGTTTGGTTTGGTTTGGTTTGGTTTGGTTTGGTTTGGTTTGGTTCGGTTCGGTTCGGCCCGGCCCGGTTCGGTTCGGCTCAGGTCAGCTCGTCAGCTCGTCAGCTCCTCAGCTCCTCAGCTCGGCTCAGGCCGGCTCGCGTCATCGCGCCGGCTCGGGTCACAAAAGCGTGTCCGGATGGTTCAGCGCGGCAAGCTCCGCGTCATCAAAACCCGCCGCGCGACGTGCATCAACATTGAACGGACCCTTCAGCCGCGGCGCGCGATACTCACGCGCAAGCCGAGCGTAGGTGGGCAGCGGCGCGATGCCGGCGCGCTCGCATAACCAGCGGAACCAATGGTTGCCAATTCGCACATGCCCGATCTCATCGCGCAGAATCACGTCGAGGATGCGCGCGGCGGCCAGATCGCCGGCCTGCGCAAGCTTGCGGCGAATCGGCGGCGACGCATCGAGTCCACGTGCCTCCAGCGTGCGCGGCACCAATGCGATACGCGCGAGCACATCCGCACGCGTGCGCTCGGCCATCTCCCACAGCCCATCGTGTGCCGGAAAGTCCCCGTACGCATACCCGAGCGTGCCCAAATGATCGGACAACAGCGTGAAGTGATACGCTTCCTCTTCGGCCACGGTCAGCCAATCGAGATAGAACGCATTGGGCAACGCCGGAAATCGCCAGATTGCGTCGAGTGCGAGATTGATCGCGTTGAATTCGATATGCGCCAGCGCGTGCAGCAGCGCCGCCCGTCCCTGCTTCGTATGCATGCTGCGCCGCTCCAGGCGCTCGGGCGCGACGCGCCGCGGACGCGCCGGGCGCCCTGGCACGCCCGGCGGCTCGCCAAGCGCCCGATTCGCATCGATGACGCCGCCGCCCGAGCGCCAATGCGCGCCGAGCGCGGTCACCGCATCGACCTTGCAGCGCGGATCGGTGAGCAGGAGTGCCGCCAGCGCGCGCTGGCGCAAGCACGACTGAACGAGTGACTCGACCATGTTGATGCTTCCTCATGCTGGCGGCGCTAGGACGGCAGCCACGGTAGCGGGCCGCGCGCAGCCCGGACGCAGCCGCTGACGCGCCGGTACAATATCGTTTTGGGCAATGTCCCGTGGCATGCATTTTACCGGCGCGCTCGCGCGTCACGGACTATCAGGTCAAGGGCTATTTAGTCACGGACTATCTGGCCGGCGAGGCCGGACTTCGATAAGGAGGCAATGTGGCGATCTACAAGCTCGGCGAGGCTGCGCCAACGATCCATGAATCCGCATTCGTCGCCGACAGCGCAACGGTGATCGGCCAGGTCGTGCTCGCCGAAAACACCAGTGTGTGGTTCTCGGCGGTGCTGCGCGGTGACAACGAGCCGTTGATGATCGGCGCCGGCAGCAACGTGCAGGACGGTGTAGTGATGCATACGGATCCGGGCTTTGCATTGACCATCGGCACGAACGTATCGATCGGGCACCAGGCGATGTTGCACGGATGCACGATCCATGACAACACGTTGATCGGCATTCAGGCCGTGGTGATGAATGGCGCGGTGATTGGCCGCAATTGCCTAGTGGGCGCCGGCGCGGTGGTCACCGAGGGCAAGACATTTCCGGACAATTCGCTGATTCTCGGCGCGCCGGCGCGCGTGGTGCGCCCGCTCGGCGATGACGAGTTTCAGGGTCTGCAAAGGAACGCACGCAGTTACATCGAGCGGCGCCAACTGTTTAAGGAAAACCTGGTGCGCATCGGCTGATCCGGACCGCCGGAACAAACCCAGCGCCGCGCGGCGCCACAATTTATTTGTCGTAGTCGAGGAAGTCAGTCGTGACAGACCAGTTGCAAAAATTCATGTTCGAGGCCGCGCCGGTGCGCGGCAAAGTCGTCACGCTGGAGAAGACGTGGCAGGCAATCCTCGTGCGTCGTGCCTATCCGGCACCGGTGCGCACATTGCTTGGCGAAATGATGGCCGCCGCTGCGCTGCTGTCGGCCAACATCAAGTTCGACGGCACGCTAGTTATGCAGATCTTAGGCGACGGGCCGGTCAAGATGCTAGTCGTGCAGTGCCGCTCCGATTTGTCGATGCGGGCGACGGCCAAGCTAGGCAGCGAGTGTGACACCTTGCGCGACACTGCGTCGCTGACCGAGTTGGTCAACGCGACCGGTCGTGGGCGCTGCGTCATCACGCTGGATCCGCACGAAAAGCTTCCCGGCCAGCAACCGTACCAAGGTATCGTGCCGCTGAGCAACGCGCAGGATGGCCCACTGGACAGCATCGCGCAGGTGCTCGAGCACTATATGCGTCACTCGGAACAGCTCGACACACGGTTGTGGCTGGCGGCCGACGAACGGCGCGCAGTTGGGATGCTGTTGCAGAAATTGCCCAGCGACGGCGGGATCGTGCCGCGCGCGGTGCAGACCGACGCCGACACGTGGGACCGGGTCTGCCACCTCGGCTCAACGCTGAAGGCCGACGAGATGCTCGCGGCCGACCCGGATACGCTGATGCGGCGATTATTCTGGCAAGAAAACGTCAGCCGCTTCGACCCCACGCCGACGCGTTTCGCCTGCACCTGCTCGCGTGAAAAGGTCGGCGGGATGCTGCAAATGCTCGGACGTGACGAGATCGACAGCATTCTGATCGAGCAAGGCCATGTGGAAGTGCATTGCGAGTTCTGCAATCAGCGCTATGAATTCGACGCGGTTGACGCCACGCAACTTTTCCACGGCAATGAACGCTCATTGAACGTCGCAGCCGCGCCGAGCCAACAGCGGCATTGAACGACGGGGCCGGCGCAGGAACAGCGTCCGGCGCAAGCCATCGCACATGGAGGGCACAACATGACACCGCCGACGCAGATCGATATGAACAAGTATTCCCCTCACGCTGCCGTGACGGTGTTTGGCGCTCGCACCGCCGTGGCGACGTTTGGCGCGCTCGCCGCCGCGTCGGCGCTGCTGCTCGGCGGCTGCGCCGCCAGTTACCCGCCCAATTCGCATACCGTGCTGAGCCAGCTGCCGGAGTCGCCCCGCAACGCACCGACACCGTTGACCCCAGCAGAAAAACGGCGTTATGACGAAATCGGTCGCCAAGTGTTGCGCGAGCAGGACGCGGCCATGCAGGCCGACGCACGCGCACGCGCGTGGTCCTGGTATCCATACGCGGTCACGCCGGTGTATGGCGGGTACTACCGCGGACGTTGGGGACCCGGCTGGGGTGTCGGCAGCGAATGGGGCTATCCAGGGTACGATCCGAGCTGGTGAGGCTGCTGATCGGGCCCGCCGCGACCCATGCCGGTGCACACCAGTGCTGGCGCAAGCGATGCCCAGCGTTACCGCCGGATTACGAGCATCGCCAGATCAATGGCCGGGACCATGCCGTCCTCCTGCGCTGCCGGCACGTCGCGCAGCCGTATCCTTCGCGGCCCGGCTGGCCTTCGTCTTCATGCGCGGCTCGGGATTCGGCACCACGCGCATCGGTTGAACCGACGCCTGGCCGCGCGTGGACATGATCGACGGCCCAACCGTCGCGGACACCGTCGAGGCATTCGGCGACACGAACTGCACAAACACTTCACTGTCCTTGATCATCCCCATCTCGTAGCGCGCCCGCTCCTCAACCGCAGCAGTCCCGGCTTGCAAGTCCTGCACTTCACCGGCAATCCGCTCATTGCGCAGCTTCAAATCATTGTTTTTCTTCTGTTGCGCCGCGAGTTGCTGCTGCAGCTCGTGCACGTGCAACCAGCCGCCGTGGCCCCACCATAACGGAAACTGGATCAGCACGATCAATCCGATCAAGACAACGGTAACGAGCCGCATAACAAGCTGCCGCCGGGCAAGCGTGGGTTGCACAAAGCCGCCGCCCCGGATCTGGGAGCGGCGGCCACGCGTGTCACAAGGCCCTTATCGGGCCGCCGGCCGCGTCGCCACGCGGTCCAGCATGTTGCATCAGCGCAGGTTGTAGAACGCGGAACGTCCAGGATAGCTCGCGATGTCGCCCAGATCCTCTTCGATGCGCAGCAGCTGATTGTACTTGGCGATCCGGTCGCTGCGCGACAGCGAGCCGGTCTTGATCTGACCAGCGTTTAGACCGACGGCGATGTCAGCAATCGTCGAATCCTCAGTTTCACCAGAGCGGTGCGACACAACAGCGGTATAGCTGGCCCGCTTGGCCATCTCGATCGCCGCAAACGTCTCGGTCAGTGTGCCGATCTGGTTGATCTTGATCAGGATCGAGTTCGCGATGCCCTTCTCAATGCCTTCCTTCAGGATCCGCGTATTGGTCACAAACAGGTCGTCGCCGACCAGTTGGACTTGCCTGCCGAGCCGATCAGTCAGCAGCTTCCAGCCACTCCAGTCGCTTTCATGCATGCCGTCCTCGATCGACACGATCGGGAACTTGTTGGCCAACGTCGCAAGATAGTCGGTGAACTCGGACGACGACAACTGCAGACCCTCGCCGGCCAGTTGATACTTACCGTCGTGGTAGAACTCGCTAGCCGCACAATCCAGCGCAAGCAGCACGTCTTCGCCGGCGCGATACCCGGCCTTCTCGATCGCCTGAAGGATCGTGGACAGGCATTCGTCGTTGCTGCCAAAGTTCGGCGCAAAGCCGCCTTCGTCGCCGACCGCAGTGCTCATACCGCGGTCCGACAGAATTTTCTTCAACGCATGGAACACCTCGGCGCCGCAGCGCAGCGCCTCGCGGAAGGTCGGGTGGCTCACCGGCACGATCATGAATTCCTGAATGTCCAGGCTATTATTCGCGTGCGCCCCGCCATTCACGATATTCATCATCGGCACCGGCAATTGCATCGCGCCGGAGCCGCCAAAGTAGCGGTACAGCGGCAAGCCGGCCTCCTCGGCGGCGGCCTTCGCGACCGCCATCGATACAGCGAGCATCGCGTTCGCGCCGATCCGCGACTTATTGTCGGTACCGTCCAGCTCCAGCAGCGTCTTGTCCAGGAACGCCTGCTCGGACGCGTCCAGGCCCATGATCGCCTCGGAGATCTCGGTGTTCACATGCTCAACCGCCTTGAGCACCCCCTTGCCGCTGTAGCGGCCCGCTTCGCCGTCGCGCAGCTCGATTGCCTCGCGCGACCCCGTCGATGCACCGGACGGCACCGCTGCGCGACCCATCGTGCCCGATTCGAGCAATACGTCGCATTCGACGGTCGGATTGCCGCGCGAATCGAGAATCTCGCGCCCGATGATGTCTACGATAGCACTCATGATGTCCTCAAAGGATAGATGAATCGGTTTCGACTACGCTGAGTCAACGGGCCGCGGTCCGCGCCGGTCGGCGTCGCCGCCCGATGCCGACCGCCGGCGTGCCACGTGCCGCGATCCGGCAGGACAAACTTGCCGATCAGACGCACCGAGCCATGACAAGGTTCATTCGCGACGCCACCGACCTGTCCCACTCCGCGTGGCTCAGTTGAAATCGTTCTCGAGCAGCGGCGTGGATTTCACCGCGCGATCAAGCATCACCAGCGTTTCCAGCAATGCGCGCATCCGCTGCAACGGAACCGCGTTCGGGCCGTCGGATTTCGCCTGCGCGGGATTCGGATGCGTCTCCATGAACAATCCCGCCACGCCGACCGCGACCGCGGCACGCGCCAGCACTGGCACGAACTCGCGCTGGCCGCCGGACTGAGTGCCTTGGCCGCCAGGCAACTGCACCGAATGGGTCGCGTCGAACACGACCGGAGCGCCAGTCTCGCGCATGATCGCGAGCGAACGCATGTCGGAGACCAGATTGTTGTAGCCGAACGACGCGCCGCGCTCACAAGCGAGGAAGCGGTCCGCCGACAGTCCGGCTTCGCTGGCTGCCGAACGCGCCTTGTCAATCACATTCTTCATGTCGTGCGGCGCCAGAAATTGCCCTTTCTTGATATTGACGGGCTTGCCCGAACGGGCACACGCGTGAATGAAATCGGTCTGCCGGCACAGGAATGCCGGCGTCTGTAGCACGTCAACGACCGATGCCACCGCGTCGATCTCCTCCTGCGCGTGCACGTCGGTCAACACCGGCACGCCGATCTGGCGACGCACCTCGCCAAGGATACGCAGGCCCGCGTCCATGCCAAGTCCGCGAAACGACTTATCCGAACTGCGATTAGCCTTATCGTACGACGACTTGTAAATGAACGGGATGCGCAGTGCGCCGCAGATCTCGCTGAGCTGGCCAGCGGTGTCGAGCGCCATCTGCTCGGACTCGACCACGCAGGTACCGGCAATCAGGAAGAACGGCTTATCCAGGCCGACCTCAAAATCGCATAGTTTCATGTTTGCTCCTGGCCCGCGTTAATGGGCACGCAGCGCGGCCGCCACCTTCTCGCCATGCTCGCGTTGTTGGCGATGCGCGAGCGCGGCCTCCACGTAGGCTTTGAACAGAGGATGGCCATCGCGCGGCGTCGAGGTGAACTCGGGATGGAATTGGCAGCCAACAAACCACGGATGCAGGTCCTCGCGCAACTCCATCATCTCCGGCAAGTCCTCGGTCGGCGTGTGCGCGCTGATGATCATCCCACTCGCTTCGAGCACCGGCACGAAATGATTATTAACCTCGTAGCGATGCCGATGCCGCTCGTTGACATCGTTGCCGTAAATTTGCTCGGCGCGCGTACCCGGCTTGACCGGACAGCGTTGTGCGCCCAGTCGCATCGTGCCACCTAGGTCCGACGATTCACTGCGCTTCTCGACGGTGCCATCGCGGTCATGCCATTCGGTGATCAGCGCGACGACCGGATCGGGCGTTGACGGATCGAACTCCGTGCTGTTGGCCTGCTGCAGGTTCGCGACATGGCGCGCGAACTCAATCACCGCCAGTTGCATGCCCAGGCAGATTCCCAAGTACGGCACCTTTGCTTCACGCGCGTAGCGGATCGCCTTGATCTTGCCTTCCGTGCCACGCTGGCCGAAACCGCCCGGCACCAAGATCGCGTCCAGGTGAGCGAGGCTGTTGGCGCCCTCCGTCTCGATCTGCTCCGAGTCGATGTACTCGATGTTCACACGTGTGAGCGTATGCAAAGACGCATGGCGCAGCGCCTCGATCAACGATTTGTACGATTCGGTAAGTTCAACATACTTGCCGACCATGCCGATCGTGACCTCGTGCGCTGGGTGCTCGAGCCGGTACACCAGATCCGACCACAGCGTCAGGTCGGCCGGATTCGGCGCGAGCTTCAACTCGTCGCAGATGATCTCGTCCAGGCCCTGGTCGTGCAACATCTGCGGGATCTTGTAAATGCTGTCCACATCCCACACGGAGATCACCGCATCCTGCGGCACGCTCGAGAACATCGAAATCTTAGCGCGCTCGTCATCCGGGATCCGGCGATCGGCGCGGCACAGCAGCACGTGCGGCGAGATACCGATTTCCCGCAACTTCTGCACGCTGTGCTGCGTCGGCTTGGTTTTCAGTTCGCCGGCCGCCGCGATGAACGGCACCAGCGTCAGATGCACGAAGCACGCGCTGTGGCGCCCGAGCCGCAAGCTCATCTGCCGGGCGGCTTCTAGGAACGGCAGCGATTCGATGTCGCCTACCGTGCCGCCGATCTCGACGATCGCCACATCCGGTTCGCCGCATGTCGCCGACGCAGCGCCGCGCTCGATAAACGCCTGGATCTCATTCGTGATATGAGGAATAACCTGGACCGTCTTGCCAAGGTACTCGCCGCGGCGCTCCTTGCGAATCACCGACTCGTAGATCTGGCCCGTCGTGAAGTTGTTGGCACGGCGCATCTTCGTGCTGATGAAGCGCTCGTAGTGGCCCAAGTCCAGATCCGTCTCGGCACCGTCCTCGGTCACGAACACTTCACCGTGCTGGAACGGGCTCATCGTGCCGGGATCGACGTTAATGTAGGGATCGAGCTTCAGTAGAGTGACTTTGAGACCGCGCGACTCGAGGATCGCGGCGAGGGAGGCGGCGGCAATACCCTTGCCCAAGGAGGAAACTACGCCGCCGGTGACGAATACATATTTGGTCATCGCTGGATGCTCGCGGGAAAGCCGGATTATACTCGAAAGCCCGGCTTTCTCTAAGCGCCCCGCCCCAGGCTCTGGTGTCCAGTCCGGTTCTGCTAACCCGAGAAAAACCCTAAACAGCCCATGGCCTTCGGTGCTTTTGCCCAGATGCTCTTGCCCAAACGATATCTCATCACCCCGGATCCCTATGATGCCGGCCCTCCCGCGCTATTTCTCGAACAGTTGAAGCGGACGCTGGACTCGGGAATTGAACTGGTTCAGCTTCGCTCAAAGAAGTTGAATGCCCTCCATTACATGCGTTTGGCCGAGACAGCGATGGCCCTATGCCAGCAGCATGATGCCCTTTTGCTATTGAACGCCCACGCGCCGCGCAGTGCACAGCACAACGTCGATGGGCTGCACCTGGACAGTCAAAGCCTAATGGCATGCGACGAACGTCCGCTCCCGGCAGCAAAACTGGTGGCTGCGTCGTGCCACACGATGGCGGAACTCGAAAAGGCACAGTCCATTGGCGCGGATTTCGTCACGCTCTCGCCCGTGCTGCGAACTGCCAGCCATCCCGACGCCGAGCCGCTGGGATGGCGTGGCTTTCTCGCGCTGGCCTCGCGGGCCACGCTACCCGTCTACGCACTAGGCGGCCTTTCAACTGATGCGCTGTCTGATGCCGAACGACACGGAGCGTACGGTATCGCAGGCATTCGCTGCTTTTGGAAGCCTTGATTGCCCGCCCGTGACAGCCTTGGCGAACGACGCGGCCCAGGCAACGCAGATCGGCACGCGTTACCCAGCGGAAAGTGACACGAGGTCAGCGCCCGGTCCAATAGCGCCTGCGTGAGCGGCGATACGCATCGACCCTCCAGCCGGACACCCCGCTGTCGATGCGCACCGCGCCATCGTTATCGCTGCGCAGCATATCGACGCCGCGCACACGATAGCGCGCGGCGACTAGCGGGTGCGGATGGCCGAAGCGATTGCGGTAGCCCACCTGAAATACCGCCATGCGTGGCCGTACCGAATCGATAAAAGCATTTGTTGACGACGTCTTGCTGCCATGGTGCGGCACGATCAGCACGTCACTGCTCAATGCCGGCCCATGCCGCTCGACCAGCGCGCGCTCGGCGGCCCGCTCGATATCCGATGCGATCAGCACTGCGCCAAGCGCATTCGAGATACGCAGCACGCATGCCGTTGCATTCGGCTTGCGCGGATCTGCCGCGCCCGCCGGCCACAAAAATTCAAACGTCACGCCGTCCCATTGCCATCGCTTCCCGGCACGGCACGCCCGCGTTATTGCGCCGCACGCGGTGGCGCGCGCCCACAACGGATGAGCGGGCGGCAATGAGGCCTGCATCTGCGCGATCGGCATGTCGGCCAGCACCGCAGGCACGCCGCCCGCATGGTCGGCATCGCGATGACTGACGACCAGCATGTCCAATGCGTTCACGTCATGCGCGCGCAGGAACGGCACGACGATACGCTGCCCCGCATTGCCGGCTTCCGGGCCCGGGCCGGCATCGAACAGCAGCCGTCGCTGCGCGGTCTCGACCAGCACGGCGGTGCCCTGCCCGATATCGAGCGCCGTGACGCGAAACCCGTCCACGAGTGGCGCCCGCGGTGCCGGCCACAGCAATGGCAGCCACAGAATGGGCGCAGCCGCGCGCAATGGCCAGCCCCGTGGCCCCAGCATCCAAGCGGCGCCGACGAGCGCGAGCAACAGCGCGGCCGGCTCGGGCGCCGGCAAGTGCCACACGCCCCAGGCGGGCGAAGCCAACGCATCAAGTATGGCAAACAGCCACTGCACCAAGCAGTGCGCCCATTGCAGCAGCAGCGCGTCGAATGGCGCCGGGATCGCCATGGCGAGCAGCACCGCTGGCACAACCAGGATGCTGACCCACGGAATCGCAATGGCATTGGCCACCGGACCCAGTGCCGGAATCTGCGAGAACCAGGCGAGCGTCAACGGCGCAAGACCGAGCGTCACCGCCCATTGCACACGCATGGCCGACGCCAGCCGTGCCGGCATCCCGCGCACCGCAGCATGCATGCGGGCAGCGAGTGCACCGAAAACCTTGGCAGAACGCGGGCCGAGCGTACCAGCAGACCGTGAGCCAGGCATACCAGCAGGCCGCTGGCCCGGCCCGCCCACGCCGGCCTGCGGCAACGCATCGGCCGGATCAAGTGACGGCCAGTCCGGTTCGTCGTCTTGCCGCGGCCGGTTGCGGCCCACGCAGCGCAACGCCACCATGATCGCCGCGACCGCACCGAACGAGAGCGCCGTGCTCGCCGACAGCGTCGCCCACGGATCGACGAGCACCACGATCACGAGCGCCCACGCGAGGACCAGTAACGGGTCCACGCGCCGCCCGCTCGCATAAGCAAGCGTCGCGATCGACAGCATGGCAACCGTGCGTTGGGCGGGAATGCCCAACCCGGCGAGTGCAGCATAGCCGGCACCGGCGAGCATCGCACCGACACAACATGCGATGGGAACCGGCACGTGCAGCGGCAACGCCGGCGCAACGCCGAAGCCGCGGCGCCAGGCCAGGGCAATGATCGCGGCGGCCAACGCCGCAACCGAGCCGATATGCAAGCCCGATATTGCCATTAGGTGGTTGGTGCCGGTACGGCGCAGCCGCTCCCAGTCCGGCTCGGTAATGGCATCCTGTACGCCGATCGCCAGCGCAATCACGATCCCGGCATGCGACCGCGCGGCCTCGTCGCTGCCCGGCCCCGCTCGGACAGGCTCGGACAAGACTTGCTCGATCCGCGTGCGAATGGCCGCACGCCGACGGTCCACGGCGTTGAGCATCGCCCGGATGCCGGGACCGCGCTCAATATTGAGCGCGCGTGGCGAGTCGAGGAACATCCCCGGTTGCCCGCGCGGATCGGCCTGCAGTTGGCGCACGTAGCCCTGCGCACGCACGCCGCGCGCCAGTTGCCGCACATCGGTGTCCGACAATCCGAAATTGCCGTTGCCATGCACCCGTTTGAGCCTGGCTACGAGCGTATGGCGCCCGCCCGGCACGAGCGTCGCCGAAGGTTGCCGACCGAACGCGGCAAGCCAACTTAATTGGACGGTGCGGGGAAACCGCTCGATCCGAGGCGATGTCACCTCGACGTCGAACAGAAAGCGAAGCCCGCGCGCATCGCGCGACGGCAAGCCGCGCACCGTGCCGGTCAGCGTCACATCGCGCCCCTCCCACTGCGGCGGCAAAGCATCCGACAGCGCGCTATGTGCGCGCCACGCCGCGTAGCCAAAGCCAAGGAGCGCCGCGCACCCGACGCTAGCCACCCGCGCCAGCCACAACATGGGCCAGTTGATGCGCCCCGCTGCCCGCGCACGATACGCGCTGCATGCCACTCCAGCGGCGGCGAGCGCTGCCGCACCCCAGACAAGCCAACCGGTAGCGTCCGGCAAACTGGGTTGCCACTGCAACACGCCCGTGCCCACGACGAACGCGCATAATCGTGCGAGCATCATTCCCCCCTCGGCCGTGCGTTCGTGCGCGACAGATTGCATAGCGACGAGCCGTGCCGGCACAGCGACAGGCACGCCACCGCGAAGCCGACGACCGACGCAAGCAACACAGCCCGGCGCCGCAACAAACATCCGGCGCGCCTGAATGCAAAATTTGATTATCGCTGCGCGAGGGCGAGCCGCGGCAACGCGGCATGCGCGTTAGCCGTTGTATAGAGGGCCAGTTGCGGCAATGTCAGCGAACGCATGGCCGCGATCACCGCCGCAATGCGTGGCACTTGGTCGGGTGTGTTGCGCCCCTTGTAGATCCACTGCGGCGCGATATCTGGCGCGTCGGTCTCTACGACCAGCGCATCGAGCGGCAATTGCGCGGCGAGCTGGCGGATGCGTCGGGCACGCTCAAACGTCACGTTGCCGCCAAAACCAAGCTTAAAGCCTTGTGCGATATACGCATCGGCCTGCTGAAAGCTGCCATTGAATGCATGCGCGATGCCCCGCACGATGTTGAAGCGTCGCAACTCGGCGATCACCGGATCCTGCGACTTGCGCACGTGGCAGATCACCGGCAAGTCGAAGTCGCGCGCCATCTTCAACTGCGCCGTATAGATCTCGCGCTGACGAACTGCATCCAGCCCCGGCACGAAGAAATCCAGACCGATTTCACCGATGCCGACAAAGCGCGGATCATCCAGGCTGGCGCGGATCTCGCGGCGCAGCACCACGAGATCTTCGTCCTGCGCGGCCGGCGCGTACAGTGGGTGAATGCCCAGTGCATAGGCGCCCCCGTCCACGCGATGGGCCAATTCGCGCACTGCCGAGAAGTTAAAGCGGGCGACCGCTGGAATCACAATACGCGACACTTGCGCATCGCGCGCCGCTGACGCCACAGTAGCCCGGTCCGCATCGAATTCGGATGCATCCAGATGACAATGGGTATCAATCCACATCGAGGCTCCTTGTCGCCAGTCCGATGCGACGCTGCGCGGCCCAGACCAGACCAGTCCAGTCCAGTCCAGTCCGTCGTTAGGCTATCGTCTTTGCGAGCGCGGCGCGCGCCACCATTGTTTCATCGTGCAGCACGCCGTCCCGCAAGCGTAATACCCGGTCGCAGCGCGCGGCCAGCTCGATGTCGTGCGTGACGATCACGAAGCTCGTCTCGAACGTGTGCGACAACTCCAACATCAACTGGAACACCGTTTCCGCAGTATGGCCATCGAGGTTGCCAGTCGGCTCGTCCGCCAGCACGCATGCGGGCCGCGTCACCAGCGCGCGCGCGATCGCCACGCGCTGCCGTTCGCCCCCAGACAGCTCTCCAGGCCGGTGTTTCGCGCGATGCGCGATGCCCACGCGCTCTAGCGTGGCCATCGCCTCGCGACGCGCGCCCTCGACCGGCATCCGGCGGATCCGCAGCGGCATCGCGACGTTGTCCAGCGCAGTAAATTCGGGCAACAAATGGTGGAACTGATAGACGAAACCCAGGGCACGATTGCGTAAATCGTTGCGCTCACGCTCCGCTAGGTGCGAGAACGGCCGGCCCAGTAGCGCGACACGCCCCGCACTGGGCTCGTCGAGCCCGCCCAGCAGATGCAACAGTGTACTCTTGCCGGAGCCAGACGCGCCGACGATGGCCAGCTTCTCGCCGCGATACACGTGCAGTTGTGCGTCGGCCAGCACCGGCACCGGCTGGCCGCCCTGCACAAAGGTCTTCGATATGCCGGTCGCGGCCAGCACGATTTGCTGCTCGTCCATTGTTTTACTCATAGCGCAATGCCTCGGCCGGACGCACGCGCGCCCCCCGCCAGCTCGGATACAGTGTCGCGAGCGCAGACAGCACGAACGCAATCGCGCCGATCTTCACCACGTCAGCCGCGACCAAGTCGCTGGGCAGTTCGCTGATGAAGTAGATCGACGGCGGCAGGAATCGGAAGCCCAACACATGCTCGATCAACGGTACCAGCCACGGGATACTCACGGCGAGGGCGCAGCCAAGCGCAATGCCGAGGCCGGTGCCCACGAAGCCGATAGTCACGCCCTGAATCACAAAAATCTTCATGATCGAGCGCGGCTGCGCGCCAAGCGTGCGCAGGATCGCGATATCGGCCTGCTTGTCAGTGACCGTCATCACCAGCGAGGAGACGAGGTTGAAGGCGGCGACCGCAATGATCAGCGTCAGAATGATGAACATCATCCGTTTCTCAATCTGTACCGCCGAAAACCATGTCTTGTTCTGCTGCGTCCAGTCGCGGATATACAGGTCGCCAGATAACGATCGTGCGAGTTGTCGCGCGACTTGCGGCGCGTGCTGCATGTCCTTGATCCGGAGCCGCACGCCGCTAGGCGCGCTCAACCGGAACAGCGCCTGCGCATCGGCGATCGATACCATCGCCAGTGTGCTGTCGAATTCGTAGTGACCGGACTCGAACACGCCGACGACCGTGAACTGCTTAAGCCGCGGCAGCATGCCGGCCGGCGTAATGGTGCCCTCCGGCGCCACCAGGGTAACCTTGTCGCCAACGCTCACGCCCATCGCACTTGCCAAGTCAACGCCGAGCACGATGCCGAACGATCCCGGCCGCAGGTCAGTCAGCCGACCAGCCTTCATCTCACCACCCATGTCGGATACCTGCGGCTCCAGCGCCGGGTCGATGCCGCGCAGCGCGACGCCGTTGACCGCGCTTTGTCGCGTGAGCAGCGCCTGCGCGTCGACGTACGGGGCCGCGCCAACCACCGCCGGATTCTGGCGCGCCTCGTTGGCGGTCAATTGCCAGCTTGGCATCGAGCCGGTTGGCGAGAAGATCTCGATGTGCGCAAGCACCGACAGCATCCGATCACGCACTTCCTTCTGGAAGCCGTTCATCACCGACAGCACAACAATGAGCGCCGCGACGCCAAGCGCGATGCCCGACATCGAAATCAGCGAAATAAACGAAATGAACCCGTTGCCGGAAGAACGTTTGCCAGTACGCGTATAGCGCAAGCCAATTTGCCATTCGTAGGGGAGCTTCAAACCAATCCTTTGTATCCACGCTGACCGATCCCGCTGCTGGACACCGCCGCGGGTAACAGCGAAGTTTGCCACATAACAGTGCCCTTTCGCCGCTGCGTGCCGCAATAGGATGCCTTCTGGCCAGCCACGCCTAGGACACGCACGATCGTCTCGACTCGCGTGTGCTGGACACCGCCATCGCACGCAGGTGGCTCACGTCCCGGGCCTCAAGCCCACCATACGCTGCTCCAAATAGAGGCATGGCACCGACTTGCTGGCCACGCCGAGCCGTTATCTTGGCAGACCGCAAGATTTTCAGTTTTTGATCCTGGTTACCTGCGGTTTTGTACAATGGGATCGTCACAGGACGATTATTCACCCGCTTCCTCAATCTCGAACGAATACCGGTTTCAAACTACCTGGAGCCGCCATATCCCTTTTTTATTCCGCACGAATAGTTCGGCTCGATTGCATTCCGAAGTACTCGAGCGTACATTTTTCTCGCATTCCATTTCGCGACTCAATGCCAACAAAGGGTTTCAGATGAGCGGATTTTATTATCCACGACGAGCTACAACTTATATCACCCCAAGCGCTCGCCGCTCGAACTTCATCGCCTTAAAGCTGCCGAATAAAATATATGCACTTAGCATAGCCAGCACATTGATATTTTCTGATGACGTCATCGCATCCGCCCCCAGCTATGAAGAATCACTCCTGGAAGGCGTGATGTCGAAACTGCTGGCACCACTTAATTCGTCAATCAAAGAAGTAGAAAAAAATCTACTGCATGCCATGGACGTTGATAATTGCAATATGAACGAAAAGCTGAAGTCCCTGTCTACGCGGCACGACGACGCGGTTTCGAAGCTCAAAAAGCAGCTACTCACACAAAATGAAGCATTGTTAGAAAAGATGGAACATATTGGCTCGACAACAGAAAGCAGAATTAATTCTCAAACAAAAATTTTAGAAAACAAAAATCCAGATTTTTACCATAAAGTAATCCAACATTCAAATGAGCAGACGAAATCAATAAAATCCTTATCGCAGGAACTACGGAATACCAATGCCATTTTGGAGCGGCTATCAGTTAACAACGAATCACTTAACAGCAAGGTAGACAATGTACCAATCAAGATCCAGTATCAACTAAATAAGCATTACGAAACAATCAACGATGCTATAGATAATTCCATGGCAATAACAAAAAATCAACTCAAGGATCAAGAAGAAACACTGGAAAATGGGCTAGATAAGTTAGAAAAACGACTAAGAACGACAATCAAAAAAGAAGTGCAAAGAATAAACCAAGGCAGTTGGTACGAAGAAGTGAAAGACAAGGTGGCTGTAGAGTCACCCGCCGCGGTATCGCTGCAAACAGAGCTAGCCAAGGCGAACGAAAGTGGGTACCCGAAGCTCATGCTGTCGAGCAGCCAAATGCGTTCGGAGCCTGAGCTAACGTATGCGGGCAGCCCATTGGCGCTTACGCTGCTAGACGACGGCGGGCATTGCACGACGGCACGGGAAAACAAAGGCGTCTATGCCGACCCTACGCTGGCGAACCAAGGCGGACCCTCCAGACCCGCGCTGCCGAACCGAGCCAGGCTCTTTGAACCTACGCCGGTGGAGCAAGACGGACCCTCCGAACCTGTGCTGGCGAACCGAGCCAAGCTCTCTGAATCTGCGCCGGTGGACCAAGCTGGGCCCTCCAAACCTGTGCTGGCGAACCGAGCCAAGCTCTCTGAATCTGCGCCGGTGGACCAAGCTGGGCCCTCCGAACCTGTGCTGGCGAACCGAGTCAAGCTCTCTGAATCTGCGCCGGTGGACCAAGCTGGGCCCTCCAAACCTGTGCTGGCGAACCGAGCCAAGCTCTCTGAACCTGCGCCGGTGGACCAAGCCGGGCCCTCCAAACCTGCGCTGGCGAATCGAGCCAAGTTCTCCGAACTTGCGCTGGTGGAGCAAGGTGGCCCCCTCGAACCTGCGTCGGTGGACAAAAGCGAGCTTATCGAACCAATGCCCGCCGGCGACGTCAGCGCCGCTCGGCATACGCGCCCGGATAGCGACGGCCATCCCGGGCTGATGCTCGCGGACGAAGTCGCGTCGGATCGCCACGACATTTCTTCCTGCGATCGGCCCGGCGAGTGCGGGGGCGGGTCTGCGCGTGAACGGTTGCGCGAACTCATCGGGGCTGACCTGCCTTCGCTTGTGGCCGAAAAACTAGATATTCACGTCGACGAGACCCGAGTCTCGGTCGGCGAGCCCGGCCATGAACGCAGAATTACGGACGTCGCACGCGGCACGCAGCCCACCGACGCAGTGAACAAGGCGCAAATGGATGAGGCGGTGGCACAGGTGGACCGCAACGCATCGGCGGGCACCGCGGCAGCGATGGCAGTAGCGGGGCTGCCACAGCCAACCTTGCCCGGCAAGAGCTTGATGACGTTCGCCGGTGCGACTTACCGCGGCCAGTACGGTGTGGCGCTTGGCATATCGCACGTGACGCCGAATAACCGCTGGGTGTTGAAATTTGCCGCCAACGCGAGCGGCCGTGGCTACGTTGGAATGGTCGCGGCAGGCGGTTTTCAATGGTGAAGCTGGGGCGCAAAGCGTGCGCTCGCGCGACAGATGACGCGCGAGCGGCGAATGAGATCGATATGACCGGTGGATTGCCCTACAATGCGCTCCATCATGCATGTCGCACATTCCGTTTCCCGCCTCCACCTACTGCTGCCCTTTGCGTTGCCCACCGCGGCCAGCGCACAGCCGGCGCTGCAGGACCTAGATAAGCCGGCACTGGACAGGCTGCTCGAACGCGCGACGCTTGTCGAACGCGTGGTCGGGGACGATTTCCAGCGCACCTTGCCACACGAGCGATGGATCGCCCGCTGTTTCGGCGTCGGCCATGCCGCCGCACCTGCTGCGTCGCGCCAACAGGCAGACGATGCAGCATCGAGCGAGCGCGCAGCTCGGTCGGCTGCCGCAACCGACGATGATGCCCCGCTTGCCCCGTACATGCTGCTTGCGGACGGCGGCGAACCGCGCGATGCCGTCTGGGCATGCGTTGAGCCTGTCCATGTGCAGGTCGCGCACGATCATTTGGTACTGATCGAACCCGCGACGCTGCAGCTTTCGACGGATGACGCGGTCGCGCTACTTGCCGTCGCACGGCCCCTCATCGAGGCGCTCGGCGTAGAGGTGGCGGCCCCGACGCCGCTGCGCTGGTATTTGTCGGGCGAGCCACTCGGCTCGTTGGCCAGCGCGGCGCCCCTGCGCGCCGCCGGACGCAACATCGAGATCTGGCTGCCGCACGAAGCCCATACTGGCCGCCGGCCGCGCACGTGGATGAAGCTGCAAAATGAGGTCCAGATGGCTTGGTTCGAGCATCCGGTCAACCAGGCCCGGGAAGCCCGTGGGTTACCCGCCGCCAACTCGATCTGGCTTCACGCGCAAGGACGCATGACGCCGGTGTCGCAGCCCTTCAAGCACGTGCTATCGCGGGCAGCAGCCACGCGTGGGCTGGCGCTCGCGTCTGGCGCGGCATTGGCGACGCCGCCCGCCACTTTCGACCGGCTACAGCAGCAAGCCGGCGGTCAGACCACGGCCCGCGCCGCGGGTCGCGGCACAGCCGGTGTGACGCTGGTCGAACTCGATCAACTGAGCACCCCATTCGTGCAGCAGGACTGGCCGCGCTTTCGCGCCGCGTTCGCCGCGCTGGAGCGCGACTGGTTCGCGCCGGCGCTCGCGGCGTTGCAACGCCGCGAACTCGCGGAACTCGCGTTGACGCTGTGCAGCGACACCGGCACGACGACGCTCGTCGTGCGCCCCATCGATATGAAAAAATTCTGGCGACGTCGGTCATTTGCGTCGCTGTTGCCGTGAGCCTCCGCCCATGACCCGAATCGTCACCCGAGCCTGCCCGCCCGCCGACGCGCATGCTCTTGCGCAGCATGGCATTCATCCGGTGCTCGCGCGGCTGTATGCATCGCGCGGCATCGGTACGCCCGCCGACGTGGAAACCGCGCTGGCGCGACTACTGCCCCCAACGCAGCTCTCAGGCGCCGGCGCCGCGGCCTCGCTGCTGGCCGATGCGATTGCCGCACAACGGCAAATCCTGGTGGTGGCCGACTATGACTGCGATGGCGCGACCGCATGCGCGGTGGCCGTACGGGGCCTGCGCCTATTCGGCGCACACATCGACTATCTGGTACCGAACCGGTTCGAATACGGCTACGGACTGACGCCGGATATCGTTGAGCTGGCCGCCCGCCGCCCTGGCGCACGCCCCGACCTGCTGGTCACCGTCGACAACGGGATCGCCAGCGTGGACGGCGTGGCAGCCGCCAACGCGCTCGGCATCGACGTGCTGATTACCGATCACCACTTGCCCGGGGACACGCTGCCCGCGGCACGCGCAATCGTCAACCCGAACCAACCGGGCTGCGCATTCCCGAGCAAGCACCTGGCCGGCGTCGGCGTAATGTTCTACGTGCTACTGGCGCTGCGCGCGCTATTGCGCGAGCGCGGCACCTTCGATGGCCGCCCCGAGCCGCGGCTGGACGGTCTACTCGACCTGGTCGCGCTGGGCACGGTGGCCGACGTCGTGCGGCTGGACGCGAACAATCGCGTGCTGGTTGCACAGGGCCTTCAGCGCATCCGCAACGGCAAGATGCAACCGGGCGTGGCCGCGCTTTTCCGGGCGGCCGCGCGCGATGCGCGCAACGCATCCGCATTCGACCTGGGGTTTGCGTTGGGGCCGCGACTGAATGCGGCAGGTCGGCTCTCCGACATGTCGCTTGGCATTGAATGCCTGGTCACCGACGATGCGCAGCGCGCCGATGCGCTGGCACAGCAACTCGATGCAATGAACCGCGAACGGCGTGAAATCGAGGCAGGGATGCAGGAGCAGGCGCTGGCCGAGCTCGCCCAGCTCGATCCGCGCGACGCGGCCACAATCACGCTGTTCAACCCGGCGTGGCACCAGGGCGTGATCGGCATCGTCGCGGGCCGGCTCAAGGAGCGCTTCCACCGGCCGGCGATCACGTTCGCGCCGGCCGACGAGTCGCTCGAGCGCGTGAAAGGCTCGGGACGCTCGATCCCGGGCTTTCACTTGCGTGACGCGCTGGACCTGGTCTCCAAGCGGGAGCCCGGTTTGATCGAGCGCTTTGGCGGCCACGCGATGGCCGCCGGCCTCACGCTGCGCACCAGCGACGTGCCGCGCTTCGCGGCGGCATTCGAGACGCTGGCGCGCGAATGGCTGAACGAGGACGCACTCGCACGACAGATCGAGACCGACGGCGAACTGGAGGACACGTATCACACGCCGTCGTTCGTCGAGCTGATCGACAACGCGGTATGGGGTCAGGGCTTTCCGGCACCGATTTTTTCAGGGGAATTCAACGTGCTGTCTCAGTCACTCGTCAAGGAGCGGCACCTGAAGTTGCAGCTTGCCCGCGGGCGTCTGCGCTTTGCAGCAATCTGGTTCAATCACATCGACACGCTTCCAGCACGGGCGCTGTTCGCCTACCGGCTCGTGCGCGATACGTGGAATGGTGTGTCGCGTGTGCAGCTGGTCATCGAGCATGCGGCGGCCTGATGTCGATCCGCTATAATTTACCCTTTTTGCAAGGCCCCGATCGACATGGAAGCAGAACGTCTAAACGCGATCGAAGCGACCCTCGCCGACCTGCGCAAGCGCGCGGGAGAGCTACGGGGGTATCTTTGACTTCGATGCGAAACAAGCTCGCCTAACGGAAGTCAACACGGCGCTCGAGGACCCGACCGTCTGGAGCGACTCGAAGCAAGCGCAAGCGCTCGGTCGCGAGAAGAAGCTGCTCGACGCGGTCGTGCAAATGCTCTCGGCGCTAAACGGTGACCTGACGGACACGCAGGAGCTGTTCGAGCTGGCCAACGAGGAGCAGGACGATGACACGCTGCTCGCCTGCGAGCGCGACGTGCAAGCCCTGGAGCGCCGCGTGGCCGACATCGAATTCCGCCGGATGTTCAACAATCCAGCCGATCCGAACAACTGCTTCGTCGATATCCAGGCCGGCGCCGGCGGCACCGAGGCTCAGGACTGGGCGTCGATGCTGTTGCGCCAGTATCTGCGCTACTGCGAGCGCAAGGGCTTCAAAGCCGAAGTGCTCGAGCAGTCCGATGGTGAAGTGGCAGGCATCAAAAATGCCACGATCAAGGTCGAAGGCGAGTATGCCTATGGCTACCTGCGCACCGAGACCGGCATCCACCGCCTGGTGCGCAAGTCGCCGTTCGATTCGTCTGGTGGTCGCCATACGTCGTTCTCGTCGGTGTTCGTGTATCCGGAAGTGGATGAATCGATCGACATCGACGTCAACCCGGCCGACCTGCGCATCGACACGTTTCGCGCATCCGGGGCCGGCGGCCAGCACATCAACAAGACCGACTCGGCGGTGCGCATCACGCATTTGCCGTCAGGCATCGTCGTGCAGTGCCAGAACGACCGCTCACAACATCGAAATCGCGCCGAGGCGATGGCGATGCTCAAATCGCGGCTATACGAGGCGGAGATGCGCAAGCGCCAAGCCGAGCAGGACAAGCTCGAATCGAGCAAGACCGACGTGGGCTGGGGCCACCAGATCCGCTCCTACGTGCTCGACCAGAGCCGCGTGAAGGACTTGCGCACCAACGTCGAAATCAGCAACACACGTGCAGTGCTCGACGGGGATCTCGACGATTTCATTAGCGCGAGCCTAAAGCAAGGCGTATAACCGCGGGCGCAACTGACCATGACCGAAAAGAATCCCAATGCCGCGCAGGCCGGCATCGACAGCGACGACAACGCGATCATCGCGGAGCGCCGCGACAAACTGCGGGCGCTGCGCGAGCAAGGTAACGCCTATCCAAACGACTTCCGCCCGGAACACAGCGCGGCGGATCTGCGCGCTCGCTTCGCCGACACCGACAAGGACGCCCTTGAAGCGCATGCGCTAAACGTATCGATTGCCGGCCGGATGATGCTCAAGCGCATCATGGGCAAGGCAAGCTTCGCGACCGTGCAGGACGGCACCGGTCAGATCCAGTTCTTCATCACGCCGGCTGACGTCGGTGCCGATGTCTACGATGCATTCAAGAAATGGGATCTGGGCGACATCATCGCGGCGCACGGCGTGCTGTTCCGGACCAATAAGGGCGAGCTGTCGGTACGCTGCACCGGGCTGCGGCTGCTGTCCAAGGCCATCCGGCCGCTGCCGGACAAGTTTCATGGGTTGTCCGATCAGGAAACACGCTACCGGCAGCGCTACGTGGACCTGATCGTCACGCCCGAAGCACGCCAGACGTTCCAGGCGCGCACGCGCGCAATCGCGTCGATCCGTCAGTTCATGACGAACGCAAACTTCATGGAAGTCGAGACGCCGATGCTGCACCCGATCCCGGGCGGCGCGGCGGCCAAGCCATTCATCACGCATCACAATGCGCTGGACATGCAGATGTTCTTGCGCATCGCGCCGGAGCTGTACCTGAAACGGCTGGTTGTCGGCGGATTGGAGCGCGTATTTGAAATCAACCGGAATTTCCGCAACGAAGGCGTCTCGCCGCGGCACAATCCGGAATTCACGATGATGGAGTTCTACGCCGCGTACACCGACTACCGCTGGCTGATGGACTTCACTGAGCAGTTGATCCGGCAAGCGGCGCTGGACGCGCGAGGTACGACGGCGATCCACTATCAGGGACGCGAACTGGACTTGGGCAAGCCCTTTCACCGCTTGACAATCACCGGTGCGATCCAAAAGTATGCGCCGCAATACAGCGACGCACAGCTTGCTGACAGCGACTGGCTGCGTGCCGAATTGCGCCGGCTCGGCGTCGATCCCCACGACGCGCCGTTGCGCAACGCCGGCGTGGGCGCGCTGCAGCTTGCTCTGTTCGAGGAAACCGCTGAAGCGCAGTTGTGGGAGCCGACCTATATCGTCGACTATCCGGTGGAAGTGTCGCCGCTCGCGCGGGCGTCGGACACGGTTCCCGGCATTACCGAGCGCTTCGAGTTGTTCATTACCGGCCGCGAAATCGCAAACGGCTTCTCGGAGCTGAACGATCCGGAGGACCAGGCGGCACGCTTTCGCAAACAGGTCGAGCAGAAAGATGCCGGCGACGAGGAAGCGATGTACTACGACGCCGACTACATTCGCGCGCTCGAATACGGCATGCCGCCAACCGGCGGATGCGGTATCGGCATCGACCGGCTCGTGATGTTGCTAACCGACAGCCCGAGCATCCGCGACGTGATTCTATTCCCGCACCTGCGGCGCGAGGATTGACGCGACACTACGTGCGTACGGTCGGCCGCGAGCGGGTCCGTGCGCCGACGTTGCCCTGCGGGCCGGCAAATTGCCGGCCCTATTGATTTGTAACGAACAGTAAAGCAGCGCGGGTGCGGCGGCCGGTACGCCGCAATTAGTTACAACTTGAAACCGACAACGGACGGGGCACCGCGCAGACTGGGCGTATTCGGAAAGCGCTCCTTCGTGGAGGTCAAAAAATGGAACGCCCACGCAAGCTTCATCCGCTGGTCGCGGCTGCCGCGGTCGCGGTCATCATTGCCAGCCTGGCCGCGACCGCGGCCGTCACGGGGTTGCTGCCCACCGCATCCAGCAGCAGGGCGCGGAACGATGCCGCGCCAATCACCCAAGCCGCGCAACAGCCGGCCATGGATGCCGCCGCACCGGCGGCCGCAGCTCAGTCGCGCACTACGCCGCCCCAGGTGCTCTCGTCCGCACAGCAATCAGCGCCACCCGCTCCGCCCACTGCGTCGTATGCGCCACATGCACAGCAATCGGGCGACGCTGCCATGCCCGCGCCGCCCACCGGCTACGCGCAGAATGGCAGGGGGCCCGGCGCCGCACCGCCCCATGCGGCAGCCTGCGCATCATGCGGGACTGTCGAATCGGTCGTCCCTATTCGACGCGAAGGCCATAGCACAGGACTCGGCGCGGTCGGCGGCGCGGTAGCAGGCGGCGTGATTGGCAACCAGTTCGGCGGCGGTGGTGGACGTACCGCGATGACGCTGCTCGGCGCACTCGGCGGCGGACTGGCCGGCAATTCGGTCGAGAAACATATGCACAGCGAAACGGACTATCGGGTCCACGTACGGATGCAAAACGGCAAGCTGCGCTACTTCACGTACCGACAACCACCTTCGTTCCAGCCCGGCGAGCGCGTACGAATCGAAAACGGTGCGCTCATGCACGCCGAGCACGCCGGTTGACGGGCCGTGGACTGAGGACGCCGGCGGCGGCGCGGATTGGAAACGCCGGCGGCGCGGATTGGAAACGCCGGCGACGCGGATTGGGAGCATCCGCGAGGTTTAGTAGTCGGCGTCCTCGATCCACGCGGCCTGGATCGCCTCAAGAATCTTTTCGCTCGAGCGCTCCGGGTCGTCGTCAAAGCCGTTCAGTTCCGTCACCCATCGATGCAGGTCGGTGAACCGCACGTATTGAGGGTCAACGTCGGGATAGGCATCGGTCAGTGCCATCGCGATATCGTTCGTGTCGGTCCATTTCATCGCCGCCGCCCTCCTTGGACTCAGTGGTTTTCCTTCGCATGATTGATCGAGTATTTCGGAATCTCGATCACCAGATCCGCATTTTGCGGCACCTTGGCCTGACACGACAACCGGGAAGTCGGCTCCAGGCCCCAAGCCTTGTCCAGTAAGTCGTCCTCATCCTCCTCGGATGGCGCCAGCGCATCGAATCCTTCGCGCACAATCACGTGGCACGTGGTGCACGCACACGACTTCTCGCACGCATGCTCGATCTCGATGCCAGCGTCCAGCAGCGCATCGCAGACGCTCTTGCCAGGCTCGGCTTCAAGCACCGCGCCCTCGGGGCATAACTCGACATGAGGCAATACAACGATTTGAGACATTGGAAAACAGTCCTGTAAAGCAGCAGTAGCAAGCAGCAGGGGCGGCACCGATCAGCCGATTTCGTCAAGCTTGCGGCCCGCGAGCACGCCACGAATACTCTTATCCATGCGCCGCGCGGCGAACTCGTCGGTCGCGGCCGACAGGGCTTTCGTCGCCTCGTCGATGCGGTCCGCGTCATCGCCGTCGATCACGGCACGCAGTGCGTTCAATTTGGCCTCGACGTCGGCACGCTCGGCAGCGTCGAGCAATTCCCCATCGGCCGCCAGCGCCGCGTCAGTGGCATCCGCCAGGCGCCGCGCGTCAATCTGCGCCTCACGCAACGCCCTCGCCCGCATGTCGCGCTCCGCGCTACTAAAACTCTCCTCGAGCATCCGCGCGATATCGTCGTCACCGAGCCCGTACGACGGCTTGACGACCACCGCGGCCTGCGTGCCCGACTGCATTTCGCGGGCGGACACGGACAACAGCCCGTCCGCATCGACCTGGAACGTAACGCGGATCCGAGCGGCACCAGCGGTCATCGGCGGAATACCGCGCAACTCAAAACGCGCGAGCGAGCGACAGTCAGACACCAATTCACGCTCGCCTTGCACCACGTGAATGGCCATCGCGCTCTGGCCGTCCTTAAACGTTGTGAATTCCTGCGCCCGCGCCACGGGAATCGTCGAGTTGCGCGGGATAATCTTCTCCACCAGCCCGCCCATCGTCTCCAACCCGAGCGACAGCGGTATCACGTCGAGCAGCAACCAGTCGTCGCCCTCGCGCCGGTTGCCAGCCAGCACGTCGGCCTGGATCGCGGCACCCAGTGCAACGACCTGGTCCGGATCCAAGTCCGTCAACGGCGCCTTGCCGAAATACTGCTCGACAGCCCGACGCACACCACGCATACGCGTGGAGCCGCCTACCAGCACGATGCCGTCAAAATCCTGCGGCATCGCTTTCGCATCGCGCAACGCCTTGCGCGTGAGCGCCAGCGTGCGTTCGACCAGCGGCTGGGTCATCGTCGCGAATTCAGCTTCCGTGAGTGTTAGCACGACGCGCCGGCCACAGGATAATGTGACGTCGAGCACAGCCTCGTCCTGAGCCGACAGCGTTTCCTTGGCGATACGCACCGCATCCAGCAGCGCCCGCACGTCCTGCGGCGGCAGCGTGCCGAGCGCCGCGCGGTTCAACACATGCCGATACAGCACCTGGTCGAAGTCATCGCCGCCCAGCGCCGAATCGCCACCCGTGGACAGCACCTCGAACACGCCGCGCGTGAGCTTGAGCACCGACAAGTCAAATGTGCCGCCACCCAAGTCGTACACCGCGTATAGCCCTTGCGCACCGCTGTCCAGCCCATAGGCGATCGCCGCGGCGGTCGGCTCGTTCAACAAGCGCAACACGTTCAAGCCGGCGAGCTGGGCGGCATCTTTCGTGCCCTGCCGCTGGGCATCGTCAAAATACGCGGGAACCGTGATGACGGCCCCAACTATGTCGTCACCGAGCGTATCCTCGGCGCGCTGCCGCAATGTCGCGAGGATCTCCGCGGAGACCTCGACCGGGCTGCGCACGCCGTCCGCGGTCTGCAGCTGAACCATGCCGGGCGCGTCGACAAACGCGTAAGGTGCGTTGTCCAAGTCCTGCACGTCGGTCTTGCCGCGCCCCATGAAACGCTTGATCGAGACGATTGTGTTGCGCGGATCCAGCACCGCGTCTTCCTTCGCTGGATAACCGATCTTGCGCCCACCGTCAGGCAGGTAGCGAACGACGGATGGCAGCAACGCCCGCCCTTCGTCATCAGGCAACACCTCTGGGATGCTGTTGCGCACCGCGGCCACCAGCGAGTGGGTCGTCCCAAGGTCGATGCCGATGGCGATTCGGCGTTGATGCGGCGCCGGTGCCATGCCGGGTTCGGAGATTTGCAGTAAGGCCATCTTTATCCATGTGGGGTACGATACCGGGCGCGTGACGAGCGCGCCTCGCATCGGGCGGCAGGCTTCACGCCGCCTCCAATTTGTCGATCTGTGCGTCGATTTCGTGTGCGACCCGCTCGATGAACATCAACTGGCGCACGGCTTCGGCCGCCGGCTGGTCCGCATTGGAATCGAGCCATTCGCCGAGCCGCGCGAGCCGTGTCGATTGCTCATCCCGCAACTCACGCAGCAGCGCCTGCAGCGCATCGACATTGCGCGCCGCAGCGGCATCCTCGGTCCGCTCGCGCCATTCCATTTGCTGCATCAGGAACGCCGGTTCCATCGCGGTGTTGTTTTCCGCGCCGACATCGATGCCACGCAGGTGCAACAGGTAGGTCGCGCGTTGCAGCGGCGACTTCAGTGTTCGGTATGCCTCGTTCGCCCGCGTCGCCCATTGCATCGCAATGCGCTTTTGCGCGTCACCGGCCGAAGCGAAACGGTCCGGATGCACCTGCGTCTGCACGGCGCGATAGGCATGATCGAGCGCACGCGCGTCCAACTCGAAACGCTCGGGCAACTGGAACAATTCGAAGTGGTTTTGAGTCAGCGAACGCATGGTCGGGAATCACAACTGGCGCCCCACTATGCGGTGGCGCGGACGGAATGCGCCAATGGCGCCAAAGACACAAAGGCAACATGCGACGAATCAGACGCGGAACGACTCGCCGCATCCACATTCGTCCTTCACGTTCGGGTTGTTAAACCGGAACCCCTCATTGAGCCCTTCGCGAGCGAAATCCAGTTCTGTGCCGTCGATGTACGCCAGGCTCTTCGGATCGACGATGACCTTGATCCCATGGCTCTCGAACACCATGTCGCCCGAGTCTAGCTCATCGACGTATTCGAGCTTGTACGCCAGGCCCGAGCAGCCAGTCGTGCGCACACCGAGCCGCAGCCCGATGCCCTTGCCACGGCGCGTCAGATACTTCTGCACATGCTGCGCCGCTTTTTCCGTCAAAGTGATCGCCATCTTCGTTCGCCGGTCCAGCCGGCCGTCATTGGTCGGTTCGCCCACTGCCGCCCTTGACCGGCCGAGTCGGCCGGTCAAGCGACTCCCCGCGACGGTCAAGCCGCCGCTTCGCCCGCCTGGATAGCAGGTTTGTCGGCCACCGCCACACGTCGCTGCTTGTAGTCGGCCACCGCCGCCTTAATCGCATCTTCCGCCAGGATCGAGCAGTGGATCTTCACCGGCGGCAGCGCCAACTCCTCGGCGATCTGGGTGTTCTTGATCGAGAGCGCCTGGTCCAGCGTCTTGCCCTTGACCCATTCTGTCACCAGCGAACTGGACGCGATCGCAGAGCCGCAGCCATAGGTCTTAAACTTCGCATCCTCGATGACCCCATCCGCGCCGACCCGGATTTGCAGCTTCATCACGTCGCCGCACGCCGGCGCGCCGACCATGCCCGTGCCGACCGCGTCGTCGTCCTTCGCAAACGACCCGACATTGCGCGGGTTTTCATAGTGGTCCAGAACCTTGTCGCTATAAGCCATTGCAGTACTCCTTGCTGTGTCCGTAGAGGTTCAAGCCGTCGCGCTCAATGCGCAGCCCATTGGATCGACGACAGGTCGATCCCTTCCTGATGCATTTCCCACAGCGGCGAAAGCTCGCGCAGCTTCGCAATCTTGTTGTTCAACAACTCAATCACGTAGTCCACTTCCTGCTCGGTCGTGAAGCGCCCCACCGTGAAGCGGATCGAGCTATGCGCCAATTCGTCGTTACGGCCTAGCGCACGCAGCACATACGACGGCTCCAGCGACGCGGACGTGCAGGCGGAGCCGGACGATACCGCGACGTCCTTGACCGCCATGATCAAAGACTCGCCCTCAACGAAGTTGAAGCTCACGTTCAGGTTGTGCGGCACGCGCGCATGCATGTCGCCGTTCACGTAGACTTCGTCGATCCGCAGCAGGCCGTCGAGCAAGCGGTCGCGCAGCATCCGCACCCGCTCGTTCTCGGTGGCCATTTCCTCGCGGGCCAGCCGGAACGCCTCGCCCATGCCCACGATCTGATGGGCGGCGAGCGTGCCGGAGCGCATCCCCCGCTCATGGCCGCCACCGTGCATCTGCGCCTCGATCCGCACGCGCGGCTTGCGCCGCACATACAGCGCACCGATCCCCTTCGGCCCATAGGTCTTGTGCGCGGAAAACGACATCAGGTCGACCTTCAGCTTCTGCAGGTCAATTTCGACCTTGCCGGTCGCCTGCGCGGCGTCAACGTGGAACACGATCCCTTTTTGCCGGCAGATCTCGCCGATCGCCGCGATATCCTGGATCACGCCAATCTCGTTGTTCACATGCATCACCGACACGAGAATCGTGTCCGGCCGCAGCGCCGCGCTCAATGCCTCCAGGTCGAGCAGGCCATTGTCACGTACGTCCAGGTACGTCACCTCGAAGCCCTGCCGCTCCAGTTCGCGCGCGGTGTCGAGCACGGCCTTGTGCTCGGTCTTCACCGTGACGATGTGCTTGCCCTTGCTGCGATAAAAATTCGCCGCGCCCTTCAGCGCCAGGTTGTTCGACTCGGTCGCGCCCGAGGTCCAAATGATCTCGCGCGGATCGGCGTTGACTAGCGCGGCCACCTGCTCGCGCGCCTGCTCGACTGCGCGCTCGGCTTCCCAGCCATACGCATGGCTGCGCGAGGCCGGGTTGCCAAATTGCTCGCGCAGGTACGGGATCATCTTATCCGCCACGCGCGGGTCAACGGGCGTCGTCGCGCTGTAGTCCATGTAGATGGGCAAGTGGAACGGGGGATTTTTCATAGGGGGCTCCGCATGTCTGTGTCTGCTGCCAATACGTGTGTCGCGTCGCCGTCTGCTCAGGACTGCGCGATATTGAACACGGAATTCGGTCCTTTCGGCCCGACGCGGACCGTGTCCGGCGCGACCGGTTCGCCTCGCCGGTCAAGTCGCACCGGCGCTGCACTCTCGCGCGAGCGCTGTTGGTCAACCAAGTCTTGCAGCGACACGGAATCGAGGTACTCGACCATCTTCTGGTTTAGCGTCGACCACAATTCATGCGTCATGCAATGGCCGCCTGGCTGCTTGGTGCCCTCGCACGTTCCCTTGCCACCGCACTGCGTCGCGTCCAGCGGCTCGTCAACAGCGATAATGATGTCGGCTACGGTCACCTCGTCGGCGCGGCGCGCAAGATGGTAGCCGCCGCCCGGTCCACGCACCGACTCGACGATTTCGTGTCGGCGCAACTTGCCAAACAGCTGCTCCAAATAGGACAGCGAGATCCGCTGCCGCTGGCTAATGCCCGCGAGCGTCACGGGGCCCTGCTCTTGGCGCAGCGCCAAGTCGATCATCGCGGTAACGGCGAAGCGACCTTTTGTAGTGAGTCTCATGGTGTGGGGCACCCGTAATTCTCGACAATTTTTATCAAGTATAAATATCCTAGCATTTTAGTCAAGTACCCCTACCGCGGCCAGGGCCAGGACCGCGCGCGGCCCCATGCGACAACGCGCGTCGCCGTCGGCGCGCGCTCCGTGCCGCCTAGATCGCGTAGCGATGCCGCAACTGCGCGAGCAAGCCGTCGCACGCGTCCTCGACTTCGTCAAGCACGCGCTCGAAGCCCTCGTGGCCACCGAAATAAGGATCGGCGACTACGTCGGTATCGTGACGGCGGGCAAACTCCATCAGCAGGCGGATCTTATGCCCATGCTCGGTCGGGCAGCGGCGCCGCAGCTCGGCGGCGTTGTCGTGATCCATCGCGAGCAGCAAATCGAAACGTGCAAAATCGCTGGCGCTGACCTGCCGGGCGCGCAACGCGTCCAACGCGTAACCCCGCGACATCGCGGCGCGGCACGCCCGGGGATCAGGCGCGGCACCCACGTGCCAATCGCCAGTGCCGGCCGAGTCCAAGTGGATCGTGTCGGCCAGCCCGACCTCGTGTACCTTGGCGCGCATCACCGCTTCGGCGGTGGGGGAACGGCAGATGTTGCCAAGGCAGACGAAAAGCAGCGCGACGGTTTTCATGAGTTTGAATATTCGGAGCGCCGCAATTCTACGCTGGAATCCATGCTCGTGCCGGATGCTCGTGCTGATAGACACGATTGCCGCGTCGCACCCGGGCCGCCCGACACGCCTGGGCATAGGCCCGCCATCGATGAGCCGATAGGACACGGCACGCGCCCACTCCGCATTGCACCGCCCTTGGCTGAGCGGACCGAGCCGGCGCGCCGCCCCGCACGGAAGAGCCCGCCAGGCGGATACGCACACTGGCCTTGAGCAGGCGCCGCGGCGGCGTGCGCAATGCGTGAGTTGAGCGGCTCAGCCGTGCAGGTCGGCCAGCGGATGCGCGTCGGCGTGCCACGGCGAGCGCAGCATCGCAGCGACACGCTCTTCGCAGACCTCGGCCAGCGTGGCCGGCGCCCAGCGCGGCCGCTTGTCCTTGTCAATCAGGTGCGCCCGCACCCCTTCGCAGAAGTCGCCGCCGTCGATCGCCTGTGTGGCAATTGCCAGTTCCATCCGCAGGCATTCAGCCAGCGTCATGTGACGTCCCCGCAGCAACGCCTGCCGCGTGACGTTGAGCATGGTGGGGGAATAGGCGGTCAGCGCATCGAGGGTCGCGCCGAGCCATGCGCGCTCGGCTTCGCAGGGACCGGCCGACAGATGGCCGCGCAGCGACGCAACGATCTGCTCAACCGAGTGGCGAGGATTGAAATGACGCACGGCTAGCGCATGCCAATCGTCCACGGTACTGCATGCCTGCCCCGGCTCGGGACCCGGGCCGCCAAACACCTGCTTTAGCGCACGATCGATGTCGGCGGTGTCCACCTCACGCAGTCGCACGTCGACATCGCGCAACGCATCGGCGTCAACCAGCCGATCGGCCAATCCAAGCCGCTGTGCATCGGCCCCGCTAAGCGTCACGCCGGTCAATCCAACATACAATTCCAACTCCACCGGCATCACGGCCAGAAATCGCGTAGCCCCCACGTCCGGCACGAAACCGATTCGCGTTTCCGGCATCGCGATCCGACTACGTTGGGTGGCGATCCGCAGCGAGGCACCCTGCGCCAACCCCATCCCGCCGCCCATCGTAATGCCGTCCATTAGCGCCACCACGGGCTTGGGGAAATGATGCAGCGCGAAATCGAGCCGATATTCGTCAATGAAGAACGCTTGCCACACGCGCTCGCCGGCACTCGCCAGCCGGTACAGTGCCCGCACATCGCCGCCCGCGCAAAAGCCCTTGTCGCCGGCACCGCGCAGCACTAGCGCCAAAATCCGTTCGTCCGCCCGACATTGCTCGACCCATTGTGCCAGCGTGCGCACCATCGAATGCGACAGCGCGTTCAGCGCATCGGGACGATTCAGCGTCACGAGCGCCACCCGGTTGATCACCTGATAACGTAAATGCTCGGCTGTCACCGGTGCATCGACGGGTCCATCACGCCGCACTCCGGCGGCAACCTCAACCCTGCCCGCTGCAAGCGCTCCTAGAGTCATAGCCCCTCCCCGCGTCACGCTGACCAGCGCGGCGCGCGTTCTTTAAAAAATACCCCGGCACCCTCGCGCGGGTCCGGCCCATCGAGCAGCGGCACGAAGCGTTGTTGTCGACACGAAGCGTTGTTGTCTCTTCCTGGTTATCCGGTCGCTAGACGTGCCATCACCCTCCGCTGTACCTCGCTTGTCGTTCACCTTGATCATGCCGCCGCACAAGCCTGACGGCACCACCACGTAGTCATACTGCTCGAGTCCGTGCGCCTCGCGCCCAAACCGCATCTGCGCGCGCCGCTCGGGGGCAGGCTACGAGCGGATTCCCGCGAGATGCGAAAAGATCGTTAAGCGGCCCATATCACCCTGTTCGCACCTTTCACAATACGAGATACAATCGAACTCCTACTGCAGCATAGCGGCATCCATGATGAGCGACCTGAACGCAGAAGCCAAGACCTCGATCCAGGTAATCGACCGGATGATGCGGCTGCTCGACGCACTCGCCGCGCATAGCGATCCTGTCAGTCTCAAGGATCTCGCGCAACGCACCGCGCTCCATCCGTCGACCGCCCATCGGATTCTGAACGACATGGTAACGTGCCGGCTCGTCGATCGCTCAGATCCCGGCACGTATCGCCTAGGCATGCGCCTGCTCGAGTTGGGCAATCTGGTGAAAGCCAGGTTGTCGGTGCGCGACGCCGCGCTCGGCCCGATGCGTGAACTGCACCGGCTCACGGGGCAAACGGTGAACCTCTCTGTTCGGCAAAGCGACGAAATCGTCTATATCGAGCGCGCCTATTCGGAGCGCTCCGGCATGCAGGTGGTCCGCGCAATCGGCGGCCGCGCGCCGCTGCACCTGACGTCCGTCGGCAAGCTGTTTCTAGCCGCGGACGAAGCATCGCGCGTGCGCGCCTACGCGACGCGCACCGGGCTAGCCGGCCATACGCAGAACAGCATCACGGACCTCGCCAAGCTAGAGCGCGAACTGGCGCACGTACGCCATCAAGCGTGCGCCCGTGACAATGAGGAACTGGAACTGGGCGTGCGATGTATCGCAGCCGGCATCTATGACGACAGCTCGAAACTGGTGGCGGGCCTGTCACTGTCCGCACCGGCGGACCGCTTGCAAGACGCATGGATCGCGCAACTCACCCACACCGCGCTGCAAATTTCACAGGCGCTCGGGTACCAGCCGCCGGCGAACGCCACCACGGCCGCCGCCGCATGAAATGAATGGTCCCGCCGTCCGCCCGGGATCACCAGCGGACGAGGGACCCGCGCGCGCCGGCCAGGCCAGCGCCAGGGCGCGGATTGGCCGCACACCAGCGCACGGGTGCGGTTTAGGTGCCGGCGCCGTTAGTCTGTGCGCTCGTCACGCGTTGCACTCCGCCAGTGTCCATCCAATTGCGCAACCGTTGCGCATCGGCAAAACGAGAATACTTGCCGAACGAGTCCAGCAATACCATGATCACGGGCCGACCATGGATCGTCGCCTGCATGACCAGGCATTCGCCGGCCTCGTTGATGAAGCCAGTTTTTTGCAACCCGATGTCCCACGAAGCGTTGCGCACTAGGGCGTTCGTGCTGTTATAGGCGAGTGTGCGCTTGCCAGTGAATACATCGTAGCTGCGGTCAGTCGAGAACTGGCGGATCAGCGGATACTGATACGCCGCATTGACCATCTTCACGAGGTCGCGCGCGCTGGATACATTCTGCGACGTCAGGCCGGTCGCGTTCTGGAAATGGGTTTGCGCCATGCCCAATTCGGCGGCCTTGCGGTTCATCGCCGCGATGAACCCGGGCCGGCCGCCGGGATAGTAGCGCGACAGCGCCGCGGCGGCGCGATTCTCTGAGGCCATCAGCGCAATGTGCAGCATATCCTCACGCGACAATGTCGAGCCGATCGACAACCGGGAACCGGTGCCCTTCTCGTAGTCGCGGTCCTCGTCGGTCACCGTCAGCCTCTCAGTGAGCGGCGCCTTCGAATCCAGCACAATCATCGCGGTCATCAGCTTCGTGATCGACGCGATCGGCACGACTGACGCCGAGTTCTTGTCGTACAGTATCTCGCCGGTGTGTTGGTCCACCATGAAGCCCACCGTCGAGCGCAAGGCTACGCTGCCGTCGGACCGCAGCGTGAACGCCCCCAGCACGGGCCTGGGTTGGTACGCGACCCGGCGTACCGCCGCATGGTGCGTGTGCCTCCCCAGGCGCGCCGACACACGCCGTTTCGACGGCTGCGCGGCGGCCTGCCGCGCCACCTTGCTCGAGCGCGCAGCGCGGGTCTGCTGAGCCTTGGACACGCGCTTCGCGGCCAACGCCTTGCCCACTTTGCCGGCGGCAGCATGGCTCGCGCGGGATGCGCGCGCATCCTTCGCGGCGGTGGCGGCATACGCGTTGGCCGGCGCGACCAGCACGGCCATTAGTACGACCGAGCCGGCGAGGGACAACGCCACGCCGATGACAGCGACACGGATACCTTTCAGCGACGAAAACAGGGAGCTTTTCATTCGTATTATGACCGAATTTTCCGAAGGTGTAGCCAAGCCCGGAATGATTAACGATGCTAGGCACTGATCGCCAATACTGAAGCCGCCCTCTGTAAGACGTTCAAGGGAGACAATTGAGCGTCACAGTGTAATTGAAATCGGTAATTAGGCGTGCATGGCGATTCGCTCTACCGTCGCTGAGCGGTATCTACCTCCGACCTAATAATAGTTGGCTAAGGCCAATCAACGACCCAGGCGTTCCCGACATTGACGCACGACGGTGCCTGTACGCCCCGACCAGGCAAAGCGCAGTGTGCTGAGACGCTGCATTGAGCCGGCTGCACCAGCCGCGATGCCCCGTCGTCTTGTGTGGCTAACCCCTTGTTTACTAAGCCGAAGCCTAATTTGTGCATTGCACAAAAAAT
This sequence comes from Mycetohabitans sp. B46, assembly GCF_037389205.1. Classification (NCBI taxonomy): domain Bacteria; kingdom Pseudomonadati; phylum Pseudomonadota; class Betaproteobacteria; order Burkholderiales; family Burkholderiaceae; genus Mycetohabitans; species Mycetohabitans sp. B46. The sequence goes on along the minus strand of NZ_JADBGL010000003.1, from coordinate 210,406 downwards.
GCTTGACACGCGTGAAGCCGCTTCTACAATGTGCACTATGCTGCGCTGCACAACAGCGCGGCGGCCTTTCCCCCTCACCAGCGGCCCCGCCAGGGTCGGATCAGGAGCGCAAGCATGAATCTGTTGACCCCGGAGCAAATCGTTGCCGCCCAGAAGGCGCATCTGGAAACGTGGTTTGGTCTGACGAACAAAGCGTTTGAAAGCGTCGAAAAGTTCGTTGGACTGAACCTGCAATCGGCAAAGGCGACACTGGCCGAATCGCAGGAAAAAGCGCACCGCGCGCTGTCGGTGAAGGATGCGCAGGAGCTGTTGTCGCTGCAAGCCAGCCTGGCGCAGCCTGCCGCGGAGAAGGTTTTGTCGTACGGCCGTCAACTGTACGAGATCGGGTCGGCCACACAAGCCGAATTCGTTCGCGTTGCCGAAGCGCAGTACGACGAGCAAAGCCGCATGGTGCAGGCGTTAGTCGACAACGTCGCGAAGAACGCACCGGCTGGCTCAGAAACCGCCGTCTCGGTGTGGAAGTCGGCGATTACCGCCGCGAACACGACGTACGAAACGGTGCAAAAGGCCGCGAAGCAGGCGGTTGAGATCGCCGAAAGCAACTTCAACGCCGCTGCCGCCGCTGCGTCGAAGGCTGCTCAGCAGGCGGCTGCCCAGACATCGCGCGCCGCAAAGAAATAACGGCTACCAGCTCGGCGTCATGGGGCCAGCCCCACCCAAGGCGACGGTGCAATGCATGTGCCCATGCTACACCGTTGAATGTGCCGGCACCTCGACGAGACATAGCGAAGGCCAACTGAACACGCCTCCACGGCCTTGCACGCGCTTGCCGCGAACCGGCGGCAACGGCTCGCGTTACTTCTTGCGCTGCGGCGGCAGATCGGTGCAGACGCCCTCGTACAGTTCCGCGGCCATCCCAACCGATTCGCCGAGCGTCGGGTGCGGATGAATCGTCTTGCCGATATCCGTCGCGTCCGCGCCCATTTCCACGGCCAGGCAAATTTCGCTGATCAGATCGCCCGCATTGCGCCCAACGATACCCCCGCCAATCACGCGATGGGTCTGCTCATCGAACAGCAACTTCGTGAAGCCCTCGTCCCGGCCGTTCGCAATCGCACGTCCGGAGGCGGCCCACGGAAACACGGCCTTGCCGTACTGGACGCCTTCAGCCTTCAGTTGCGTCTCTGTCTTACCGGCCCATGCGACCTCGGGGTCGGTGTATGCCACCGAAGGAATTTGCAGCGCATCGAAGTAGGATTTTTCGCCGGCGGCAGCCTGCGCTGCCACATGCCCTTCGTGGACCGCCTTGTGCGCGAGCATCGGCTGACCCACGATATCGCCAATCGCGTAGATGTGCGGCACGTTGGTACGCATCTGCTTATCGACGTCGATGAAACCGCGCTCGGTCACCGCAACGCCGGCACGCTCGGCGCCAATGCGCTTGCCGTTCGGACTGCGCCCGACTGCGACAAGCACCAAGTCGTAGCGCTGCGCACCCGTTGGCGCATGCTCGCCTTCGAAGCTCACATAGATGCCGTCCGGCTTAGCCTCGGCAGCCGTGGTCCTGGTCTTCAGCATCACGTTTGCGAAGCGCTTCGCGTTGAACTTCTCCCATACTTTGACGAGGTCCCGGTCCGCGCCTTGCATCAAGCCATCGAGCATCTCGACCACGTCGATGCTCGCACCGAGCGTCGAATACACGGTGGCCATCTCGAGCCCGATAATTCCGCCGCCGATCACCAGCATCCGCTGCGGGATTTGCGGCAGTGCCAACGCACCGGTGGAGTCGATGACGCGTGCGTCGTCGGGCAGGAACGGCAGTTTCACGGCTTGCGAGCCGGCTGCGATGATCGCCTGCTTGAACCGCACGATCTGCTTGCCGCCGTCGGCCTGCACCTCGAGATGATAAGGATCGACGAACGCCCCGGCACCGGTCACCACCTGCACCTTGCGCGCCTTGGCCATGCCGGCGAGCCCGGTCGTGAGCTTACGCACCACGCCGCTCTTGAACTCGCGCAGCTTGCCCAAATCGATCTGCGGCTTGCCGAGCGTGATCCCATGCGCTGCCAGCGCCGCCGCCTCGTCCACGACGGCGGCGGTGTGCAGCAACGCCTTCGACGGAATGCATCCAACATTCAGGCAAACGCCGCCCAGTGTTGAGTAGCGCTCGACGAGCACGGTTTTCAGGCCGAGGTCAGCGGCGCGAAATGCAGCCGAATACCCACCCGGGCCGGCACCGAGCACCAGCACATCACATTCGATGTCGACGCTGCCACGATAGACCGCAGCCGGCGCCCCCGAGGCTGGCGACTGTCCCGACGTCGGCGGCGACGCGGTCGCCGCCCGCGCGTCTGACGCGGCGGACGATGTCGACGCCGACGTAGACGCCGACGTGGAGGCCGGGACAGACGCAACCGGCGGTCGCGCCGCGACGTGACCGCCGTCGGCACCCGCCTGGGCGGCAGCCTCCACGATCGCGATCACGGTGCCCTCGGACACCTTGTCGCCAGCCTTGACCTTGACCTCCTTTACGGTGCCAGCGTAGTCGCTCGGCACCTCCATCGACGCCTTGTCGCTTTCCAGCGTCAACAGCGACTGCTCCTTGTCGATCGTCTCGCCAGGCTGGACCCATACCTCGATCACGCTGACGTCCTTGCAATCGCCGATGTCGGGCACTTTCACTTCAACGAGACTCATCCACGTCCCCTTCTTGTTCGCGCAACGGGTTGATATCGTCCAATCACAGCATCACGCGGCGAAAATCCGCGAGGATCTGGCCCAGGTACGCGTTGAAGCGCGCGGCCTGTGCACCGTCGATCACGCGATGGTCGTACGATAGTGACAGCGGCAGCATCAACCGCGGGACAAATTGCTTGCCATCCCAGACCGGCTTGTAAGCGCTCTTGGACAGGCCGAGGATCGCCACTTCCGGTGCATTGATGATCGGCGTGAAATGCGTGCCGCCGATGCCGCCAAGCGACGAGATCGAGATCGAGCCGCCCTGCATCTGGTCTGGCTTCAGCTTGCCTTCACGAGCCAGTCTCGCCAGTTCCGCGGTTTCCTTCGCGATGTCGAGCACACCCTTGTGGTCAGCGTCCTTGAGCACCGGCACGACGAGCCCGTTCGGCGTATCGGCCGCAAAGCCAATGTTGAAATACTGCTTGAACACCAGGTTGTCGCCGTCCAGGCTGGTGTTGAAGGTCGGGAACTGCTTCAGCGCGGCGACAACCGCCTTGATCACGAACGCGAGCATGGTCACCTTGATGCCCGCTTTCTCGTTTTCCTTGTTCAGTTGTACGCGCAACGTCTCAAGCTCGGTAATATCGGCTTCATCGTTGTTCGTCACGTGCGGGATCATGACCCAGTTGCGATGCAGGTTCGCGCCGGAGATCTTCTTGATCCTCGACAGCGGCTTGGTCTGCACCGGGCCGAACTTCGCAAAGTCGACCTTCGGCCAGGGCAGCAGGTCTAGCCCCGCGCCACCCGATGCGGCGGCCCTGCCCGCGGGCACGCCACGCTGTCCGGTCATCACGCCCTTCACATAAGCGGTCACATCCTCGCGCGTGATCCGACCCTTCGGGCCCGTGCCCGGCACGCGCGCGACCTCGACACCCAGCTCGCGCGCGAACTTACGCACTGACGGGCTCGCGTGACTGGCGCGGTGTTCGCCAGCAATCGGGATCGCCGGCGCCGGCGCCAGCGCCGACGGTTCGCCAGCGCCACTGGCCGGCGCTGGCGCAACCGGCAGATCCGAAGACTGCTCGGCTGACCTGGACGCCGTAGCCGGCTGCGCGGGCGGCTCGGGTGGCGCCTGCTCAGAAGCCACGTCATCGGCGCTCTCCAGCACGACGATCAGCGTGCCTTCCGATATCGTGTCGCCAACGTTGACTTTCAATGCCTTCACCCTGCCAGCGGCCGGGCTCGGCACGTCTATCGTCGCCTTATCCGACTCGAGCGTGATCAGCGATTGCTCCGGCTCGACGACGTCGCCCACCTTCACATGCACTTCGATCACCGGCACGTCCTGGTAGTCACCGATATCGGGGACCTTGACCTCGCGGATACCGCCGCCGGTGCTACCCGACGCGGCAGGCGATGTGACCCGGGCTGAGTCCGGAGCCGCACCGTGACCGCTAGGCGACGAGGCGCCGCTCGCGCAATCGAGAATCACGATCAGCGACCCTTTGGAGACCGTATCGCCCTGCTTGACCTTCACTTCTTTGACGACGCCGGCGCTCGGGCTCGGCACATCCATCGTCGCTTTGTCCGACTCGAGCGTGACCAGCGATTGTTCCGGCTCAACGGCATCGCCCGGCTTGACCAGCACATCGATCACCGGCACGTCCTGGTAGTCGCCGATGTCCGGCACCTTCACTTCGATCGCTTCACTCATTGATTTTGTCTCCATCAGCCACGCGTGTGCAACGGCTGGCCATGGCCGTCGCACACGGGGCAGCGCGTTCGCGCGATGCGGGAAAATGGCGTTAGACAGTCACCGGGTTCGGCTTGGCCGGATCGAGTTGGTATTTCTGCAGCGCTTGCGCCACCCGCTTGCGGTCAATCGCGCCTTCGTCGGCCAGCGCGTGCAGCGCGGCCACCGTGACCCAATAGCGGTCGACCTCAAAGAAGTGACGCAGCTTCTCACGCGTATCGGAACGACCAAAGCCATCGGTGCCAAGTACCACATAGCGACGTGGCACAAATGCGCGGATTTGCTCGGCCAGCGAGCGGACATAGTCGGTCGCCGCGATCACCGGCCCCTGCGTGTCCTTCAACAAGGTCTGCACGTGTGACAGCTTGGGCTCAGCGAGCGGGTTGAGCAGATTCTGGCGCTGTACCGCCTGCCCTTCGCGGGCCAGTTCGATGAAGCTCGGCACGCTCCACAAGTCGGCGGCCACGCCCCAATCGTGCTTCAGCAACTCGGCTGCAGCAATCACTTCGTTTAGGATTGTGCCAGCACCAAGCAATTGCACACGTGGAGCGTCGTTGTCCGCCTCAGCCTTGCGCAATGAATACATGCCCTTGATGATGTGCTGCGCAACATGCTCGCCCTCGGGCATCGCCGGATGCTCGTAGTTTTCGTTCATTACCGTCAGGTAATAGAACACGTCCTGCTGCTCTTGCACCATACGGCGCAAGCCGTCCTGGATGATCACCGCAAGCTCGTAGCCAAATGTCGGATCGTAGCTGACGCAATTGGGAATCGACGACGCCCATAACAGCGAATGCCCGTCCTCATGCTGCAACCCTTCGCCATTAAGCGTTGTGCGTCCCGCAGTGCCCCCGAGCAGGAAGCCACGCGAGCGCATGTCACCGGCGGCCCAAGCCAGGTCGCCGACGCGCTGGAAGCCAAACATCGAGTAGAAGATGTAGAACGGCACCATGATCTCGTTGTGCGTCGAGTACGATGTCGCCGCCGCGATCCAGTCGCAGAGACCGCCCGCCTCGTTGATGCCTTCCTGCAGGATCTGTCCGGTCGTCGATTCCTTGTAGAACATCAACTGGTCGGAATCTTCCGGCACGTACTTCTGCCCTTCCTGGTTCCAAATGCCGATCTGGCGGAACAACCCCTCCATGCCGAACGTGCGCGACTCGTCCGGCACGATCGGCACGATCCGCTTGCCGAGCGCCTTGTCCTTGAGCAGGATGTTCAAGATCCGCACGAACACCATCGTCGTGGAGATCTCGCGTCCCTCGCCGGTGCCCTTGAGCACCGGTTCGAACGCGGACAGCGGCGGCACGTCCAGCGACGTATCGGCTTTCATCCGTCGCTGTGGCAAATAGCCGCCGAGCGCCAGCCGGTGCTGACGCATGTACTCAAGCTCTTTTGAGCCCTCCTCGAACTTCAGGTAAGGCACATCGGCGATCTCGTCGTCCGAGATGGGCAGCTGAAACCGGTCGCGGAACTGCTTCAGTTGGTCCACCTGCATTTTCTTCTGCTGGTGGGTAATGTTCATCGCCTGCCCGGCCTCGCCCATCCCGTAGCCCTTGATCGTCTTTGTGAGGATCACGGTCGGCTGGCCGACATTGTGCTGCGCCGCGTGAAATGCCGCGTAGATCTTATGCGGGTCGTGGCCGCCTCGGTTCAAATTCCAGATATCCTCATCGGACCAGTCCGCCACCAGCGCCTTAAGCTCCGGAGTGTTAAAGAAATGCTCGCGTACGTAGGCGCCAGACTCCGACTTGTACGTCTGGTATTCGCCATCGACCACTTCCATCATCCGACGCATCAACGCGCCCGTCTTGTCGCGTGCAAACAGCGAATCCCAGCGGCTGCCCCAGATCACCTTGATCACGTTCCAGCCCGCACCGCGGAATTCGGACTCCAACTCCTGGATGATTTTGCCGTTACCTCGCACCGGTCCGTCCAGCCGTTGCAGGTTGCAGTTAATCACGAACACGAGGTTATCCAGCCTCTCACGCCCGGCCATGCCGATCGCGCCGAGCGATTCCGGCTCGTCGGTCTCGCCGTCGCCGAGGAAAGCCCAAACCTTGCGCCCCGCGGTCTTCGCAATGCCGCGCGCCTCCATGTAGCGCATGAAACGCGCTTGGTAGATCGCCATAATCGGACCCAAGCCCATCGACACCGTCGGGAACTGCCAGAAATCCGGCATCAGCCACGGGTGCGGATACGATGAGATGCCCTGGCCTCCGACCTCCTGCCGGAAGTTGTCCAATTGCTCCTCGGTTAGCCGACCTAACAGGAACGCGCGCGAATAAATGCCGGGCGACGAGTGACCCTGCACGAACACCAGGTCGCCACCATGCTCGGCGCTCGGCGCGTGCCAGAAATGGTTGTACCCGACGTCATAAAGCGTGGCGGCTGACGCAAACGATGCAATGTGCCCACCGACGTTCGTGTGCTTGCCGGCGCGCAGTACCATCGCCAGCGCATTCCAGCGCGTGTACGAGCGAATCCGGTGTTCGATGTCTTGATCGCCGGGGCTCTTAGCCTGCGCGGACACGGGGATCGTATTGATGTACGGCGTGTTCGCGGAAAATGGCAGATGCTGGCCATGGACCCGCGCAAATTCGATCTGCTTTTCGATCAGGTAATGTGCGCGCTCGGGGCCCACGGCCGACAGCACGCCATCCAACGCCTCGAGCCATTCGGCGGTTTCCTGCGGGTCGTTGTCTTTTTCGGCGGCGACATACTTCATCACTTCCTCGGGTACGGCGGACATGAGCGTCTCCTAGTCCTGGTAGGGGGAACGTGCAGCACAAGCTGACCAGCTACCGCGTGCACGGCTCCGCCTGCGGAATCGCGCGGCCGGAAGCGGCATCCTGGCCGGGCGGCCACCGAATTGTAAAGACCCAATCTGAGCCTGTGCAACAAAATTTTCAAATGACGAGATGATTTCTCATAATACGAGAAATTGCTGCAGTGCAACCCGAAAATCCGGCATCGGGCTGGATTCTATCGCTGCTTTGCCGCAAACAGCTCGCTTTGTGTTTTTGACCCTGCGCTACAATCTGCTCCATGTTGACCGAACGGCTTCTCGCTCGTGCAGCGCGGCCCGGGCCGACGCCGCCGCCCAACCGCTGGCACCATGGCCCGTGGTGGTCCAACTCTTACTTGCTCACGCCGCTCGTGTCGATCGTGGTGTTCCTGATCGTGATGAGCCTGATTCTATGGAGTCTGAACCGGCGCGAGCAACAGCAGCAAGAAGACACGCTGTATCGCAACGTCGCGTGGGCACAGCAGCAGATCCGTCTGTCAATGACGAGTACACAGGAGCACATTGCCGCCCTCGCCCGCGACATTGCCGCCGGTCATGGTGACGTGCGGACCTTTCAAGCGGTCGCCGGCGACATGATGCAAAGCCATCCGGAAATCATTTACATGAACTGGCTCGACGGCTCGCAAACGCCGCACTGGGCCAGCACCCCGGAGTCGCACGTCGGCTCACGGCTGGCCAAGCCAAACGATACGCAATTGGACGATGCGATCCGCGCTGCGTTCACTGAGGCACGTGCGTCGCGCCGGCAGATTTACTCGGCGCTGCTCTACGACGACTTACGCAATGGCTACGTGACGCTGCAAACGCCGATTTTTCGCGAGCGTGAGTTCCTCGGCACAGTGGCCGCCGTGTTCTCAGTCGAAGGCATGCTCAAGCACGACATTCCGGCCGAATTGTCCGCCAAGTACAAGATCTCAATGATCGATCTGGGCCACCGCGAGCTATCCACCACGTCCACCCGCCCGCGGCTGCCGCGCGATGCGTATTATGACCTGCCGCTCGATCCGCCGGGCCATGGCCTGGCGGTGCGCGTGTACTCGTATCCGCAACTGACCAACTTCACGAACAACACGCTGGTGTGGCTAGTCGCCGGCCTATCGTGCTTCGTGCTATGGAGCCTGTGGAGCTTATGGAAGCACACTCGGCAGCGCTTCGAGGCGCAACAGGCGCTGTACGCGGAGGCGTTCTTCCGGCGCGCAATGGAAAACTCGGTGCTGATCGGCATGCGCGTGCTCGACATGCAAGGACGCATCACGCACGTGAACCCGGCCTTTTGCCGGATGACCGGCTGGGACGAAAGCGACCTCGTGGGCAAGACCGCTCCATTCCCGTACTGGCCGCGCGAAGCCTGCGCGGAGATGCATCGGCAGCTCGACATGACGCTGCGCGGCAAGGCGCCATCGTCGGGATTCGAGTTGCGGGTGCGCCGCAAGGATGGCTCGATTTTTCACGCGCGGCTGTATGTATCACCGCTGATCGATAGCGCCGGGCGCCAGACCGGCTGGATGTCGTCGATGACCGACATCACCGAGCCCAAGCGCGCGCGCGAGGAGCTAGCCGCCGCCCATGAGCGTTTCACCACGGTACTTGAGTCGCTGGACGCGGCAGTCTCGGTGCTGGCAGCAGACCAGGCCGAACTGCTGTTCGCCAACCGCTACTATCGGCATCTGTTCGGTATCCGCCCGGACGGGCACCTGGAATTGGCAGGCTCCAGCTTCGATGCGGCAACCCAGGCGTCGAACGACTCAATCGACCTGGTCGATGCCTACGCCGGCCTGCCAGCCGCCGCGCTGACCGAAAGCACGTCGGACGCGCGCGAAATCTACGTGCAAAGCATCCAAAAGTGGTTCGAGGTGCGTCGGCAATACATCCAGTGGGTCGACGGCCATCTCGCGCAGATGCAAATCGCCACAGATATTACGCAGCGCAAGCAAGCGCAGGAACTGGCGCAGCAGCAAGACGAGAAGCTACAGTTCACCAGCCGCTTGATGACGATGGGCGAAATGGCCTCATCACTGGCGCACGAGTTGAACCAGCCGCTAGCGGCGATCAACAACTACGCATCGGGCACCGTTGCGCTGGTGAAGTCCGGCCGCGCGTCGCCAGAAACCCTGTTACCGGTGCTCGAGAAAACGTCACAGCAAGCGGTGCGCGCCGGCATGATCATCAAGCGCATTCGCGAATTCGTCAAACGCAGCGAACCGAAGCGTCAACGCACGAAGATCAGCGACATTATTGCGGACGCGGTCGGCCTGGCCGAGATCGAGATGCGCAAGCGGCACATCCGCATCGTCACCGACATGCGCGCGCGGCTACCGGTCATCAACGTCGATCCGGTACTCATTGAGCAAGTACTCGTGAACCTGCTGAAAAACGCTGCCGAGGCGATGGCTGACGCCCGTCCCAACGCGGTCGATCCAGTGATTCGCGTCGAGGTACACATCGTCGACGAGGGGCCGTGCGTGCGCATCAGCGTGGTTGACCAGGGACCCGGCGTGGATGAGGCTACCGCCGAGCGCCTGTTCGAGCCATTCTACAGCACCAAGTCCGACGGCATGGGGATGGGGCTGAACATCTGCCGCTCGATTATCGAGTCCCACCGGGGACGTCTGTGGGTCGTCAACAATGTCGAGCCCGACGGCCTCGTAACCGGCTGTACGTTTCATTTCACGTTGCCATTTGGCGAAACCGAAGAACCTACGCAGCATGGGCCCGCAGCGGCCGCGCCGCAAACTGTCACGAGGGATCTATGAGCAGCCCAGTCACCACACAACAGGAAACCGTCTTCGTCGTCGACGATGACGAGGCCGTGCGCGACTCGCTACGCTGGTTGCTCGAGGCCAACGGCTACCGTGTCCAGTGCTTCTCCAGCGCCGAGCAGTTTCTCGATGCTTACCAGCCGTCGCAGCTCGGCTGCTTGATTCTGGACGTGCGCATGTCCGGCATGAGCGGGCTCGAGCTACAGGAAAAGCTGATTGCCGAGAATGCAGCGCTGCCGATCATTTTCGTCACGGGCCACGGCGACGTGCCGATGGCCGTATCGACGATGAAGAAAGGCGCGATGGATTTCATCGAAAAGCCGTTTGATGAAGCCGAGTTGCGCCAGTTGGTCGAGCGCATGCTCGAGCGTGCCCGCACCGAGAACTCGACCGCGCAGCAGCAGCGCGCGGCCGCCGCACGCCTGTCCAAGCTGACCGCGCGCGAGCAACAAGTGCTCGAGCGCATCATCGCCGGGCGGCTGAACAAGCAGATTGCGGACGATCTCGGCATCTCAATCAAGACGGTCGAGGCGCACCGCGCGAACATCATGGAAAAGCTGAACGTGAACACGGTGGCTGACCTGCTGCGCCTGGCCCTGTCAAAAAAGCAGTAGCGGCGCGTCAAGCTACGAGGAGGCGCGCACGAAGCCAGGGGCTCATGACGGTATAATCAGCCCTTTTGGGCCGCGTGCCGCCGCTTGCCAGGCAAGCGCAGTGTAGCATGCGCCGTCCACCGCTTTGCGCTTCCCTAATCCGACTCACCACCTGCCATGACAGCCAGAATCATCGACGGCACCCTCCTTTCCAAACAGCTGCGCACCGAAGTGGCGCAACGTGCCGCCGCGCTTGCCACGCGCGGTTACCAGCCCGGCCTGGCCGTGGTGCTGGTTGGCGACAACGCGGCCAGCCAGGTCTACGTGCGTAACAAGATCAAGGCGTGCGAGGATAACGGCTTGCATTCGGTCTATGACCGCTATCCGGCTAGTCTCAGTGAAGCCGACCTGCTCGCCCGCATCGACACGCTGAACCGCGATCCGCAGATCCATGGGATTCTCGTGCAACTGCCGCTGCCGCCGCATATCGACGCGCACAAAGTTATCGAGGCGATCGCACCAGAAAAGGACGTCGATGGCTTCCATGTCGCCAATGCAGGCGCGTTAATGACCGGCAAGCCGCTGTTCCGCCCTTGCACGCCGTACGGCGTGATGAAAATGTTCGAAGCGGAGCGCATCGCGCTGACTGGCGCCAACGCGGTGGTGATCGGCCGCTCAAATATTGTCGGCAAGCCGATGGCGATGCTGCTGGTCGAGGCTGGCGCAACCGTGACGATTTGCCACAGCAAGACGCGGGATCTGGCAGCGCACACGCGTAGCGCGGACATCATCGTCGCGGCGACCGGCAAGCGCAATGTGCTGACGGCCGACATGGTCAAGCCCGGTGCGACCGTCATCGATGTCGGCATGAACCGCGACGACGAAGGCAAGCTATGCGGCGACGTGGATTTTGCCGGCGTTCGCGAGGTTGCCGGCTACATTACGCCGGTACCCGGTGGTGTCGGTCCAATGACGATCACGATGCTGCTGATCAACACAATCGAAGCGGCCGAACGCGCGGCCGGGTGACGGCGCATTCGTGCCGGATTGGGCATAATTGACCGGATTGACTGGAAACTGTCGTACGCGTCCCCAAATCATAGTGACAAGATGCGCGCGGCACTGCAGCTCGGTGCATCGCGCCGGGCCGCCATCCTTTAATATGACAGGAACATCATGGGTCAAACCGCTATTCCCAATCCATTGCTCGATTTCGCAGACCTGCCCCGCTTTGCCTCAATCCGGCCCGAGCATGTGACACCAGCGCTCGATGTGCTGCTCGAAGCCGCGAACGAGGCGGTACGACATGCCAGTGCGCCGCAGACGCCGGCCACCTGGGAAGCAGTGGTCGAACCGGTCGAGGCGGCCACCGAGCCGCTGTCGCGTGCGTGGGGCGTGATTGGCCATTTGAATGCCGTTGCCGACACACCGGCACTGCGTGAGGCACATGCGCAGAACCTGCCGCGCGTGACCGAATTTTGGTCCAATGTCGGCCAAAACCTTGCGTTGTACGAAAAATACAAGGCTATTGCGACCAGCAGCGCATATGCGCAGTTGAGCGACGCGCGCAAGAAGATCCTTAACAACGCGCTGCGCGATTTCCGTCTGTCCGGCGCCGAACTGCCAGAGCCTAGCAAGCCGCGCTTTGCGCAATTGCAAGAGCAGCAGGCCACGCTGTCCAAGGCGTTCTCTGACCATGTGCTCGACGCGACGAACGCGTACGCGTACTTCGTGACTGACGACGCACAGCTCGCGGGCCTGCCCGCGGACGCGATCGAGGCGGCGCGCCACGCAGCCGAAAAAGACGGCAAGCCGGGCTGGAAATTTACACTGCACTTCCCGTCGTACTTTCCGGTGCTGCAATACGCGGAACACCGCCCGATGCGCGAAGCGATGTACCGTGCATACGCGACCCGCGCGTCGGAACTCGGGCCCGACTACAGCAGCGGCCAGCCACAGTGGGATAACACCGCGAATATGACCGAGCAGCTGAAGCTGCGCGCGGAAGAAGCGTCGATGCTTGGCTACCAAAATTTTGCGCAAGTGTCGCTCGAGCCGAAGATGGCCGACTCCCCGGAGCAGGTCATTGCATTTCTCGATGACCTAGCGCGGCGCGCGCGGCCGTATGCGGAAAAAGACTGGGCACAATTACAAACATTCGCGGCCGACGAGCTGGGGCTTGCGCAGCTCGAGCCATGGGATGTCACCTACGCGTCCGAAAAGCTGCGGCAAAAGCGCTATGCGTTCTCCGAAAACGAAGTCAAGCAATATTTCCCGGAACGCACCGTGCTGCAAGGCCTATTTCGTGTCACCGAAGCCTTGTTCGACGTACTAATCAAGCCGGATGCAGCTGAAACGTGGCATCCGGACGTGCGGTTTTTCCGCGTCGAAAATCATGACGGCACGCTGCTCGCCCAGTTCTATCTAGATCTGTATGCCCGCGAGGACAAGCGTGGCGGCGCGTGGATGGACGATGCGCGCTCACGCCACCGACGCGCCGACGGCACACTGCAAACCCCGGTCGCCTATCTGACGTGCAACTTCTCGGCGCCGGTTGGGGACAAGCCGGCTTGCTTCACGCATGATGAAGTCATCACGTTATTCCATGAGTTCGGCCATGGATTGCACCATATGCTGACGCGAATCGATGAGCTGGGGGTGTCCGGCATCAATGGTGTCGAATGGGATGCGGTCGAGTTGCCGTCGCAGTTCATGGAGAACTTCTGCTGGGAGTGGGATGTGCTAACTGGCATGACATCGCACATGGACACCGGCGAGCCGCTACCGCGCGAGCTATTCGACAAGATGCTTGCGGCACGCAACTTCCAAAGCGGGCTCGCGACACTGCGGCAAATCGTCTTTTCGAAGTTCGACATGCTGCTGCACACGACGTACGATCCCGACGGCGAGCTGAGCGTCAACGTACTGGCTCGTCAGGTCAACGATAGCTGCCATGTCGTGCCACAAGCACCGTTTTCGCGATGGCCCAACACGTTCAGCCACGTGTTCGCGGGCGGCTATGCGGCAGGCTACTACAGCTACAAATGGGCCGAGGTTCTGTCAGCCGACGCCTATGCCGCGTTCGAGGAGGCAGCCAGGGCCAGCTCCGGTGGCAGCGTGCTCGATCGCGAAACCGGAGCACGCTACCGCGCGCAGATACTCGAGGTCGGCGGCAGCCGTTCCGCGATGGCGTCATTCAAGGCTTTCCGCGGCCGCGAGCCGAGTATCGATGCGCTGCTGCGGCACAATGGCATGACCGTGCAAGCCGATGCGGCATGACGCAGACAATGCGTGTCACCGATCCAGCTTGAAGTCGACCGATGCAGGGCGGCCGGGCAACGCCAGCGTCGCTTGCGCTGCGGGTTGCCGGCTGACCACCTGACCGCGCCGGATCACCGCGAGCCGCGCCGCCCTCAGACGGATCGCCTCGACAGGATCGCGTGCGTCGAGCCATACCAAGTCGGCATGGCAGCCGGGCTCAACGCCGTATCCTTCGAGGCCCAGAATCCGTGCCGGCGTCTGCGTAATGGCGGTAAAGCAAGCACGGCTTACCTCCACGCCGGTCATTTGGGCGACGTGCAGCGCCATATGCGCGACTTCCAGCATGTCGCCCGAACCGAGCCCATACCACGGATCCATCACGCAATCGTGACCAAACGCGACATCGATGCCGGCAGCCAGCATCTCCGGCACACGCGTCATGCCACGCCGTTTCGGATAAGTGTCCGCACGCCCCTGCAACGTGATATTGACCAGCGGGTTGGCAATCACGGCCACGCCGGCTTCGCGGATCAAGGGCAGCAGCTTGCTCACGTAGTCGTTATCCATCGAGTGCATCGACGTCAGATGTGAGCCGGCAACACGGCCTTGCAACCCAAGCCGGTGCGTTTCGGCGGCCAGCGTCTCGATATGGCGCGACATCGGGTCGTCCGATTCGTCACAATGCATATCCACTCGCACACCTTTTTGCGCCGCGAATTCGCACAATATTCGGATTGACTCGGCCCCATCGGCCATGGTCCGCTCGAAATGTGGGATACCGCCCACGACATCTACGCCTAGCGCGATCGCACGCTTTAAGTTGTCGAACGCGCCGGGACTGCGCAACAGACCATCCTGCGGAAACGCGACTAACTGAAGATCGAGGTACGGTGCGACGCGGCGCTTGACCTCGACGAGGGCTTCAACGGCCAGTAGCCTCGGATCGCTAACGTCCACGTGCGAGCGGATCGCCAGCAGTCCTCGCGCGACGGCCCAATCGCAGTATTGCAGCGCGCGCTCAAGCACTGCGTGCTGGGTGAGTGTCGGCTTCAGTTCACCCCAAAGCGCGATACCCTCGAGCAGCGTGCCCGACGCGTTGACCCGTGGCAGCCCATACGACAGTGTCGCGTCCATATGAAAATGCGCGTCAACGAACGGTGGCGTGACCAGGTTGCACTGCGCATCGATTTCGTGTGATGCGGTCGCCGCCAGCGCGGGCTCTACCGCGACAATACGCGCGCCGTTTATGCCGATGTCGATTTGCGTACGCCCGTCGGGCAACGATGCGTTACGGATAATCAAATCCATCCGAAGCTCCTCTGTGTCGGGGCGTTTTGACGTTGCATGTTGAACGCACACTCGGGACGTTTGCCATTCGGCGACTGAAACATCCCACATCCCATTGCGCGCGCAGTGCGGCAAGGAACATGCCATCATTCTATCAGCGACTTCATGGCCGGTTTTCTGATTTTCGTATTTGTATACCTCCAGTTCAGCTCCACGCTCACCGGCGACGCGCCACAGTGCATACGGCCTGCCGCGCAGATTCATGAACATTTCATTAAGGTGCTCCGTCGAGCCGGGCTTACCCCGTACGGCTTTCGTTGGCGAGGCAAGCTGCCCGCCGAATGGGTTGCACCAGCGCGTACCGACTCATACATCACCGTCACATCGCGCTCAAGCAGCAGTCCCTCAACGCAAACTTCTTAAAAGTTCATGCCTAGCCCATGGCATAACGCTTTTACTACCATTGACGTCCTCGTGAATGGCGTATCCATTCCTAGCACACGCAATCAACTCTTTTGCAAAAACACTGCTTCGATGTTGCCAGTTTTCCGCTGCATCACTTAAAAGTTCTTTATATTGGTTAATGTTTTCTTCAGTCGGATTTTGAGCGGCATTGTTATGCGCAGCGACAAGATGTTCAGGCACGTCAGTTAATAAGCGGAACATATGACCTCTATCAAACGCTCCCTGTATCCAACCTTGGTTGATTGAACCAGACCAATCTGAGAACGGGTTGATATTAAGGAATTCGCCTGCCGTTGGTTCTCGACCTGCGGTTCTATTCCGCTCTAGCCAGTTATTTACACCGTTTACCCTATCCCCTCTGCTCTCGCCTCCCAAGCGTCCCAGCACACGCACCGGCACATGTTGCCGTCGATCACTCGTTACCCACTCATCGATAGCTGCAGCACGCTTGTCGATTTCGCGCATCGCCGGGCTTGGACGAGCGGTTGCACCGAAATGCGAGGCAACGGCGTTTAGTGCTGTGTGTAGTTCATCGTAATACCGCTGCATCCGCGCAAAGGAACTGAGTTCTCCCTCCTGTTCATGTAAAATTCTTGCAATTTTAGCTTTTTGTTGCGCTTTTACTTTCATCGCTCGCTTTCTCATTGCCAGCCCCCATTGTTTCCGTGGTCAGTGATCATTACGCGCCCATAGCAGCCCCAGTCTCATAGGCTAACGCTTCCATAATTTCTCAGCCTTGTCAATGCCGTAATTCGCGTCTTGCGTTAAGCGTATAAGAAGATTTATTGGCTCAATGACTACGCAATTTGTCTGAAGTCACCGACATCGACAAAACGCGTTTATTTTTGCGCATCGAACACATTGGCCTAACCATAGCAGGGCCCCATCACCGTGAGTGCTTCACCAATCCGGGTAGCAAGTTGCGCAAATGGCATCGACGTTCTTATGTCTGCTGTCGCTTAACGAACTTGTCGCAGGGTTAGCACCGTTGCCATCCAAGAGACGTCTCAGGCCAAAGCAGCGGACTCAAGCTATCATAAGCAGCCTCCATCGTTTTCCCTACCACCTCCAAGGTGGATAGCTAGATGGGTAGCCAAATAGCCCACTACCCTTTCAACACAGCCGCAAAGCCAGCCCTGTCACGGTATTCACTCAAACATGAAAATCGCCACGTGGAACATCAATTCCCTCAAAGTCCGCTTGCAACACGTCATCGACTGGCTCGCCATGAGTCGTGTCGACGTATTGTGCTTACAGGAACTGAAGCTGCCCGACGACAAGTATCCGCGCGCGGCGCTCGAAGCAGCCGGCTACCGCAGCTGGTTTTCCGGTCAAAAGACCTATAACGGCGTCGCAATCCTCGTACGCGACGGTTTGCCGGTCGACGAAGCGGTCGTCATACGGAACATTCCCGGCTTTGACGACCTGCAGCAGCGCTTGATTGCCGCGACCATCGACGGCGTGCGCGTGGTCAGCGCTTACTTTCCCAATGGACAGGCGCCGGGCACTGACAAATTCGCGTACAAACTGTCATGGCTGGCCGCGCTACGTGAATGGGTCGCCGCCGACCTGCGTGCCCACCCGCAGTTCGCGCTAACGGGCGACTATAATATCGCGCCGGAAGATCGCGACGTGCACGACCCGCAAGCGTGGGCAGGACAGAACCTCGTGTCGCCCGAGGAGCGCGATGCCTTCCGATCGCTCGTCGAACTCGGGCTCGTCGATGCCTTTCGCTGCTTCGAGCAGCCTGACAAGTCGTTCTCGTGGTGGGACTACCGAATGTTGGCCTTTCGCCGTAACGCAGGTTTACGCATCGATCACATCCTGCTGTCGCCGTCGCTCGCCCAGTGCTGCAGCGCATGCGAGATCGACAAGACTCCGCGTCGCTGGGACCAGCCGTCGGACCATGCGCCAGTAATCGCGACGCTGGCGCGCTAAGCGGGCGGCGACCCGATCGCCGTCATGATTCCAAGCGCAGCGTCTGGATCTTGCGGGTGATCGTATTGCGTCCGATGCCAAGCCGCTCGGCAGCTTCGACCTTGCGGCCGCGCGTGAAGTCCAGCGCCTCGCGGATCACCGCGGCTTCGAAGCGGCGCGCCAGCCCGTCCATCAGCTCGGGCACGTTCTCGCGCAGCAGTCGCGCCACTTCGGTGCGCAAGCCAGCCTCCCAGGCACTGACATGAGACGATACCGGTGCCAGCGCGCCACGGGCGGGACCGCCCAGCGGCGTCACGCCGCTGTGCGCCGGTGCTGCGGCGCGGGCCTCGCCGGACGGGGACGCCGCTGCTGCGCCAGCGGCAACGCCGACAGCCTCGCCGATCAGTAGCCCTTTATCGGACACGGCATGCGTCGACGATTGCCGCTCTGCTACCAGCTCCGGCGGCAAGTCCTTGATCTCAATGGTCTGCGCGGGCGCCATCACGGTCAGCCAGTTGCACAAGTTCTCCAGTTGGCGCACGTTACCGGGAAACGGCAGTCGTGCCAGGTACGCCAGCGTCTCATCGGTGACGCGCTTGGACTCGACGCTCAGCTCACGGGCACTCTTTTGCAGGAAATGCCGCGTGAGCAGCGGGATGTCCTCGCTGCGCTCGCGCAACGGCGGCAGCCGCAACCGGATAACGTTGAGCCGATGATAGAGATCCTCGCGGAACACTCCCTGCCGCACCCGCATCTCCAGATTCTGATGCGTCGCCGCAATCACCCGCACGTTCGCCCGCAAAGGGCTGTGGCCGCCGACGCGGTAGAACTGCCCGTGCGAGAGCACGCGCAACAGTCGCGTCTGCAGATCGAACGGCATATCCCCGATTTCGTCCAGGAACAGTGTGCCGTTCTCGGCTTGCTCGAAGCGGCCCTGCCGCATCGCCTGCGCGCCAGTGAACGCCCCGCGCTCGTGCCCAAACAGTTCTGACTCGAGCAGCTCTTTCGGAATCGCCGCCGTGTTCAATGCGATAAACGGTCCATTGGCGCGCGGGCTGTGTCGATGCAGCGCATGGGCCACCAGTTCCTTGCCGGTCCCGGACTCGCCAGTGATCAGCACCGTCGCCACGGAATGAGACAACCGGCCGATCGCGCGGAACATGTCCTGCATCGCCGGGGCCTGCCCAAGCAGCTCCGGCGCTTCGGCGAGCCGGTCATCGTAGCCTGACTCGCCGCGCATGCTCTCGTCAACAGCGCGGCGGATCAATTCGACTGCCTTATCGACGTCGAACGGCTTGGCCAGATACTCGAACGCCCCGCCCTGAAAAGCCGCGACGGCGCTGTCCAGGTCCGAAAATGCCGTCATGATGATCACCGGCAACCCAGGCCACCGCTCGCGCACCGCATTGAGCAGTTCGAGTCCCGAGCCGCCCGGCATGCGAATGTCCGATACCAGCACCTGCGGCTGGTCCTGCTCGAATGCGGCCAACACGTCGCGCACATGGGTAAAGCTACGGGTCGCGAAGCGCTCGCGCGCTAGTGCCTTCTCGAGCACCCAGCGTATCGACTGATCGTCGTCAACTATCCAAATTGGCTTCATAGATTCCGGATTGGCTTCAAGTTTTATCGGGCGGTTTTCTTCAATATCTGCGTGCGCGCACCTGTCGCCTTCGATCATCGAGCCAGCGGCAACAGGATCTGAAATTCGGTATGGCCGGGACGGCTTTCCACTTCGATCAACCCTTCGTGCTGCTGCACAAAGGTCTGCGCGAGCGTGAGCCCAAGCCCGCTGCCATCCTCCCGTCCCGACACCAGCGGATAAAAGATTTGGTCACGGATCGCTTCCGGTATGCCGGGACCGTTGTCGGTTATCCGCAAGTCCAATGCCAATTTGCACAACCGCTTGGCGATCGTAACCTTGCGCGCGACGCGCGTGCGCAAGGCGATATGCGCGTCTCCTTGCGAGATGCGCTCTTTGAGCGCCTGCGTTGCGTTGCGCACGATGTTCAGCAATGCCTGGATCAGTTGCGCCTTGTCGCCGCGAAACTCCGGCACGCTCACGTCGTAGTCGCGCTCAATCGTCAGCCCCCAGGGAAACTCGGCCAGAATCACCGCGCGCACCCGTTCACAGACCTCGTGGATGTTCACGTCGCCGACGATGTGCGGATGTCGGTGTGGCTCCAAAAGCCGGTCCACTAGCGTCTGTAACCGGTCGGACTCCTTGATAATGACCTGCGTGTATTCGTGCAGGTCGTAGCGTGCCTCGCGCTCACCTAACTCGAACTCGAGCAACTGCGCCGCGCCGCGAATGCCGCCAAGCGGATTTTTAATCTCGTGCGCCAGATTGCGGATCAGTTGCTTGTTGACCGACGTCAGGTCATGGATGCGTTCTTCTCGATCGCTGCGCAATTGCTGGTCGTTGGCGAACAGCTCTAATAGTACGTAGTCCGGTGCTGCTTCAAGGTAGCCCACGATCACGTGCACGCGCAACGGCTCGCGCAGTTGGCGCTCCAGTGTGGCATCGAGGTGCGTCGTCTGGAACCGGTTGTCGGCAATCGCTGCGATGGTCGTCGCCAACTCATCGCCATTAGAGAACAGATCCGGCCACGTGGTCTGCTCCAGTTGCCGGCGCGACATCTCGAGCATCGACTCGGCCGATGGGTTCGCATACGCCACTCGCAACGTCCGCTTATCCAGCACCAGCACGACCATCGGCAGCGCGTCGAGCCCGGGCAGCAGCCCGGAGCAGGACAACGCCGAATCGTCCGGCGTATCGGATTGGCTTCGTTTCGCAACGTATCGCATTGGCTTCGTTTCGATTTGACCCGGTTCTTCAATACCCTCGGACCGATTCAATAAAAAAGGACAGCACAAGGCCGTCCCCATTTCCTGCCGGTCACCCGCGGGTGCGGGCGACAACGCGCATAGGCGTGCCGCACGGCCTGCCGGCTGCCGGCTGCCGGCTGCCGAACAGCATGCGCCATCGCTCAGAGCGAGTAGTACATCTCAAACTCGATCGGGTGCGTGGTTTGACGAAAGCGTTGCAACTCCTGCGTCTTCAGCTCAATGTACGCGTCCAGCATTGAATCCGTGAACACGCCGCCGCGCGTGAGAAACTCGCGATCGGCATCGAGCGCGTCCAGTGCGCTGTCCAGGTTCTCGCAGACGGTCGGAATCTTCGCGTCCTCCTCCGGCAGCAGGTCATACAGGTTCTTGTCGGCAGCCTCGCCTGGATGGATCTTGTTTTGCACGCCATCTAGGCCGGCCATCATCAGCGCCGAGAAGCACAGATACGGGTTGGCCATCGGATCCGGAAAGCGCGTCTCGATCCGGCGCCCCTTCGGGTTTGACACGTGCGGAATCCGAATCGACGCGGAACGATTGCGCGCCGAATACGCGAGCTTGACGGGTGCTTCGAAGTGCGGCACCAGCCGCTTATACGAGTTCGTGGTCGGGTTCGTGATCGCGTTCAGCGCACGGGCGTGCTTAATGACGCCACCGATGTAGAACAGCGCGAACTCGGACAGGCCCGCATAGCCGTTGCCTGCGAACAGGTTTTGACCATCCTTCCAAATCGACTGGTGCACGTGCATGCCGGAACCGTTGTCGCCCACCACCGGCTTGGGCATGAACGTCGCGGTCTTGCCGTACGTATGGGCCACGTTCTGCACGACGTACTTCAGGATCTGCGTCCAGTCAGCGCGTTGCACCAGGGTCGAGAACTTGGTGCCAATTTCGTTCTGGCCGGAACCCGCGACCTCGTGGTGATGCACTTCGACCGGCACGCCCAGCTGCTCGAGCAACAGGCACATCTCCGAGCGCATGTCCTGGAACGAATCGACCGGGGCAACCGGGAAATAGCCGCCCTTGACGCCCGGACGGTGACCGCTGTTGCCGTGCTCGAATGTCTGACCCGACGACCAGGCGGCCTCTTCGGAGCCGATCTTCACGAAACAGCCCGACATATCAATGTTCCACTGCACCGAATCAAAAATGAAGAATTCGGGCTCCGGGCCAAAAAACGCGGTATCACCCAGGCCCGTGCTCTTCAGGTACGCTTCGGCACGCTTGGCGAGCGAACGCGGGTCACGCTCATAGCCCTTGCCGTCCGACGGCTCGATCACGTCACAGGTGAGGACCAGCGTCGATTCCTCGTAGAACGGGTCGATATACGCGGTGTTCGGATCCGGCAGCAACAGCATATCCGACGCTTCAATTCCCTTCCAGCCGACAATCGAGGAACCGTCGAACGCGTGGCCAGCTTCGAACTTGTCCTCGTCGAACGCCGACACCGGCACCGACACGTGTTGCTCCTTGCCGCGGGTATCGGTGAAGCGAAAATCGACGAACTTGACGTCCTCGTCCTCGACGAGTTTGATGACGTCGGCCACGGTTTGAGTCATTCCTTTCTCCTGGTGAACAATGGGGACGATACCACCTCCCGATTCCGGCTGCTCAGTCATGCAACGGGATCGGGTCCGAACAAAGCACGCTTCATGCCAAATAAGGACGCAGGGATGCCGGCACACTCTATTGCAGTGCTGCTGCCCTACCACGATCGACGAGCAACGTATTACCTATCTTAGCCGCAGCACATTGTGCACAATATTAGTGCAATTTCAATGAGCGGTACGGAACAAGCATACAATCGGTGCAAAAAGTCGATAACGCACTCATGTCGTGCTCCATGCCGCTGCCTAGGCGGGTCATTCTACGACGACGCTAAAATAAACTATTGCGCTTTTTGGACACAGTGATGACTTCCCGTGACGCGATTTATGCAACAGCCGAGCAGCGCCGCGCGCAACACCAGTTGCAGTATGCCGGCGCGCTAGCGCCCGGTGAGGCATTCGAGCTGTTGGCACTCGAGCCGGGGGCCCGGCTGATTGACGTACGCACCCGCGCGGAACTGGATTGGGTCGGCCGCCCGGTCGTCGGGAATGGCCAGTACATCCATATCGAGTGGACGCGATACCCGGGTGGCGTTCCTAACCCAGCGTTCGTCGAGCAACTGTCGCAAGTGGCGATGCCGCATACGCCGATCCTGCTGTTGTGCCGCAGCGCCGCGCGCTCGAAGCTGGCCGCAGTGGCAGCGGCGAATGCGGGCTTCATGCACGCCTACGATATTCTGGAAGGTTTCGAGGGTGACAAGGACGCTCGAGGCCACCGTAAGACGGTCGGCGGCTGGTGTTTCCACGGCCTGCCCTGGGTAGGCGCCTAAAAGCTCTAGCTTGCTGCAATGCCGCACACCCGTTGCGGTTGCCGCAGGCGGTAAGCGCGGTGTAACGTTCCGAAAAAGGTCGCTGGACTGACACGGTCGACGCACGTAGGATTGGGTACAGTTTTCGACCCTTGACATGATACGGCCAGCGAGTGCTGCGCGGTACAGCCCGCCGCCCGGGCATGCACGTACAGTTCATTCAGCGCGTACCACTCGTTCACTCAACCGCACGATGATGTACCGACAAACCAGGTACCGAACCACGTCGGCTCGTCGTCGCAGCCCTTCCCTACCATCACGTCCCAACGATTGGCTCGACCATGCAAAAAGACGAACCACAACACGCCCGATCATCCGATGCAGCGGCGCGCGCCGTTTCGCGCCGCACCCGCATGCTACGGCTGACCACGGGGCTCGTCGCTGTCGTCGTCGTGCTGCTTTGGTGGCATCCTTGGCAACGTGATGTCATGCGCGGCACGGCGGGCACCCATGCCAGCGGCGCAGTCGCGGGCAGTGCCGGCAAGCCGCTTGGCGCGCCGCGTGGCAGCCATGGCGGCGGCGCGTTCGCAGACATGCCACAGCCGGTCAAGGTCGCGACCGTAGCTCATGGCGAGATGCCGATCGTGATCAATGCGCTGGGCACCGTGACACCGCTCGCGACGGTGACCGTGCGCACGCAGTTGAATGGCACGCTAATGTCGGTCAATTTCCAGGAAGGCCAACTTGTCAAGCGCGGCGATGTACTTGCACAAATCGATCCACGCCCCTACGAAATTTCACTGCGCAACGCCGAAGGGCAACTGGCAAAGAACCAGGCGCTGCTGCGACAGGCGGTGTCGGACCTGAACGCATACCAGGCGTTGCTCAAGCAGGATTCGATCTCGCGCCAGCAGGTCAACACGCAGGCCTCGCTCGTCGAGCAGTACCGCGGCCAGGTAAAGTCGGACCAGGCGACGATCGATACGTACAAGCTGGACCTGACCTACGCGCGGATCATCGCGCCGGTGACTGGCCGAGTGGGACTGCGTCAGGTGGATCCGGGCAACTACGTGACCACCAGCGATACAAGCGGCATTGTCGTGATCACGCAGATGCAGCCCATGAGCGTCGTGTTCACCACGTCCGAGGACAACCTACAAGCGATCCTTAAGCAATGGACCGCCGGCGCCAAGATGTCCGCGACCGCATACGACCGCACCAACAGCCGGCCGCTGGAAACCGGCGAGCTGCACACCATCGACAACCAGATCGATACGGCCACCGGCACCGTGAAGCTACGCGCAGTGTTCCGGAACGCGGGGCAGGCGTTGTTCCCGAATCAGTTCGTCAACGTGCGGCTACGCGTGAACACGATCCGCAACGCGACCATCGTACCGACTTCCGCGGTGCTCAATGGCTCAATGGGAACATTTGTCTATGTGGTCAAAGCCGACAACACCGTCACCGTGCGCCCGGTGAAGACAGGCCCAGTCGATGGCGAGCGCACCAGCATCGTCTCCGGCCTGGCGATGGGAGAGCGTGTGGTCATCGATGGCTCGGACCGGCTGCGGGAAGGCGCCAAGATCACGATTCCGGCCACGGTCGCCAGTGGCGGCTCGGCCGCGTCCGCAGGCCAAGCCGCACGTGACGCATATGGCGCGCGCCACGCGTCGGCCGCACACGGCCACGCGCGTCAACCGCAGCCTTGATTCCGGCCGGGGTCTGCCCCGGCGCCGTGCTCCCGGACCATTCGACGCATGAATCCATCCCGCCTCTTTATTCTCCGCCCGGTCGGCACAGCCCTGCTGATGGCCGCCATCATGCTGGTCGGCCTCGTGTCGCTGCGGTTCCTACCGCTGTCCGCGCTGCCGGAAGTCGACTATCCGACGATTCAAGTGCAGACTTTTTATCCGGGTGCCAGCCCCGAGGTGATGACCTCGTCGGTGACCGCGCCGCTGGAGCGCCAGTTCGGCCAGATGCCGGGGCTGAACCAGATGTCGTCGCAAAGCTCGGCAGGCGCATCGGTGATCACACTGCAGTTCTCGCTGGACTTGCCGTTGGACATCGCGGAGCAGGAAGTGCAGGCGGCCATCAACGCGGCAGGCAACCTGCTGCCGTCCGACCTGCCAGCACCGCCGATCTACGCCAAGGTCAATCCGGCCGACGCCCCCATTCTCACGCTGGCGATCACCTCTAAGACGCTGCCGTTGACCCAGGTGCAGGACCTGGTCAATACGCGGCTCGCGCAGAAAATCTCGCAAGTGGGCGGCGTCGGACGGGTGAGCCTGAGCGGTGGACAGCGGCCCGCGATCCGCATCCAGGCCAACCCGCGCGCGCTCGCGGCGTACGGCCTGAATCTAGACGATCTGCGCACCACGATTTCAAACCTGAACGTCAACACCCCAAAAGGCAACTTTGACGGTCCGACGCGTGCCTACACAATCAATGCCAACGACCAGTTGACCGATGCCAGTGCGTATCACAGCGCGGTAGTCGCCTACAAGAACGGCCGCCCGGTGATACTGACCGACGTCGCGCAGATCGTCTCCGGTCCGGAAAACACGAGGCTGGGCGCGTGGGTCGATACCGAACCGGCGATCATCCTAAATGTGCAACGGCAGCCAGGCGCTAACGTGATCCAGGTGGTCAACAATATCAAGGCGCTGCTGCCGCAGTTGCAGCAAAGCCTGCCCGCGTCGGTCGAGACCCGCGTGTTGACCGATCGCACCACGACGATCCGCGCGTCGGTGCGCGACGTGCAGTTCGAGCTGGCGGTGGCGGTCGTGCTCGTGGTGCTGGTGATGTACCTGTTCCTCGGCAGTTGGCAGGCGACCGTGATTCCCAGCCTGTCCGTGCCACTGTCGCTGATCGGCACGCTGGCGGTGATGTACCTGTACGGATTTTCGCTGGACAATCTGTCCTTGATGGCGCTGACCATCGCCACCGGCTTCGTCGTCGACGACGCGATCGTGATGATCGAGAACATCACGCGCTACGTCGAGGAAGGCGACACGCCGTTGCAAGCCGCGCTGAAGGGCTCCAAGCAAATCGGCTTTACGATCATTTCGCTGACCGTGTCGTTGCTCGCGGTGCTGATTCCGCTACTGTTCATGGGTGACGTCGTCGGCCGGCTGTTCCACGAGTTTGCGATCACGCTTGCCGTGACGATCGTGTTCTCGGCGGTGGTGTCGCTCACGCTCGTGCCGATGCTGTGCGCCAAGCTGCTCCGGCACAGCCCGCCGAAGGAAAGCGGCCGCTTCGAGGCCCGGGCCCGGGCGTTCTTCGACGCGGTGATCGCCGCCTACGCAAGGATGCTTTCGCGGGTGCTCGATCACCAGCCGCTCACGCTGCTCGTTGCGCTGCTCACGCTGGTGCTCACGATTGTGCTCTACATCGTGGCGCCGAAGGGCTTTTTCCCGACGCAGGACACCGGCATCATCCAGGGCATCACGCAAGCCTCGCAAAGTGTGTCGTACGCGGCCATGGCCGAGCACCAGCAAGCGCTCGCCGCCGAAATCCTGAAGGACCCGGATGTCCGGAGCCTGTCTTCGTTCATCGGCGTAGACGGCACCAATCTCACGCTGAACAGCGGCCGTTTGCTGATCAATCTGAAGCCGTTCGACGAACGCAGCCGCGACGCGCAGCAGATCATCCGCTCGTTGCAGCAGCGCGTCGCGCAGGTACCCGGCATCTCGCTGTACATGCAGCCGGTGCAGGACCTGACGATTGATTCAACGGTCAGCGCGGCGCAATACCAATTCATGTTGACCGACGCGAACGCTCAAGCGTTCGCCGACTGGGTGCCGAAGTTCATCAAGCGGCTCAAGCAGGCACCGGAGTTGACCGATGTCGCCAGCGACTTGCAGCAAAACGGGCTCTCGACCTATATCGAGATCGATCGCAGTACCGCCGCGCGCTTCGGCATCACGCCGGCGACGGTCAACAACGCGCTGTATGACGCCTTCGGGCAGCGCATCATCTCGACCATCTTCACCCAATCGAGTCAGTATCGCGTGATCCTGGAGGCGGACCCGAAAATGCACGCGTCCCCGGATGCACTGGGCACGATCTACCTGCCCTCGGCCACCGCGCCTGGCGCCCAGGTCCCGCTGTCAGCCATTGCAACCTTCCATCAGCAAAGCGCGCCGCTGCTGATTTCGCACTTGGGCCAGTTCCCGTCCACCACCATCTCGTTCAACCTCGCGCCGGGCGAATCGCTCGGCGCAGCGGTGCAGGCCATCGAGCAAGCAAAGGACGACATCGGCCTGCCGCCCTCGTTCCAGATCCGCTATCAAGGCGCAGCACTGGCGTTCCAGGCATCGCTGTCCAATCAGGTATTCTTAATCCTGGCCGCGATCGTCACGATGTACATCGTCCTTGGCGTGCTGTACGAGAGCTTCGTTCATCCGATCACAATCCTGTCGACGCTGCCCTCCGCCGGCGTCGGCGCGCTGCTCGCCTTGATCGTCACCGGACATGACTTGGATATCATCGGCATCATCGGCATCGTGTTGCTGATCGGCATCGTCAAGAAGAACGCGATCATGATGATCGACTTCGCGCTCGAAGCGCAGCGAGAACAGGGCAAGTGCCCTCGCGACGCGATCTACCAGGCCTGCCTGCTGCGCTTGCGGCCGATCCTGATGACGACCATGGCGGCACTGCTCGGTGCGCTGCCGCTGATGCTGGGCACCGGCTCCGGTCACGAGTTGCGCCATCCGCTGGGCATCGCGATCACCGGCGGGCTCATCGTCAGCCAATTGCTGACACTGTTCACAACGCCGGTGATTTACCTGGGCTTTGACCGACTCGCCTCGGCGCTACGTGAACGCTTGTCGCGCGATGCCAGTGGCGAAGGCAGCAGACCATGAACCTTTCCCGCCCTTTCATCGCGCGCCCTGTTGCCACCACGTTGCTAGCCGTCGGCATCGTACTGGCCGGGCTATTTGCTTTCGTGAAGCTGCCGGTGGCGCCCTTGCCGCAGGTGGACTTTCCAACCATCTCGGTGCTGGCGACGCTGCCCGGCGCCAGCCCGCAAACCGTCGCCACCAGCGTGGCCAGCCCGCTCGAGCGACATCTAGGCGCCATTGCGGACGTCACCGAGATGACATCGACGAGCGGCATCGGCAATACGCGGATCGTGCTGCAATTCGGGTTGAACCGTGACATCGACGGGGCGGCTCGCGACGTGCAGGCCGCGATCAACGCCGCGCGGGCGGACCTGCCGGCCAGCCTGCGGCAAAATCCGACCTACTATAAGGTCAACCCGGCTGACGCGCCGATCCTCGTCCTTGCGCTGACGTCGAAAACGATGACGGCCGGACAGATATATGACGCAGCGTCGACCGTGCTGCAGCAGGCGCTGTCGCAAATCGACGGCGTCGGCGAGGTCAGCGTAAGCGGCGCGGCCAATCCGGCCGTGCGCGTCGAGGTCAATCCGACCGTGCTGTTCCACTACGGGATCGGACTGGAAAACATCCGCACCGCGCTCGCGTCGGCCAATGCGAACAGCCCGAAAGGCGCAATCGAGGCCGGCCGCCGGCACTGGCAGCTATACACGAACGACCAGGCGCGGCGTGCCGACCAATACCGTGACCTGGTGATTGCTTACCGCAATGGCGCCGCGGTGCGGCTTTCTGACGTCGCGCAGGTCGTCGATTCAGTCGAAGACCTGCGCACCATGGGCATGATGAACGGTGAACGGGCAGTGCTCGTCATCCTGTACCGGCAGCCCGACGCCAACATCATCGAGACGGTCAACCGCGTCAAGGCAAGGCTGCCTCAGCTACGTGCGGCGCTGCCCGCGGCGATCGATGTGACGCCGACCGCCGACCGCACGGTGACGATCCGTGCTTCCCTGCGAGACACTGAGCGCACACTGTTAATTGCGGTGATCCTGGTGGTAATGGTCGTGTTCCTGTTCTTGCGCAACTGGCGTGCAACGCTGATCCCCAGCGTTGCGGTGCCCGTATCGATCATCGGTACGTTTGCCGGCATGTACCTGCTCGACTATTCGATCGACAACTTGTCGCTGATGGCGTTGACGATCGCCACCGGCTTCGTCGTCGACGATGCGATCGTCGTGCTCGAGAACATCTCGCGACACATTGAGGCCGGCATGCCGCGCAGGCGCGCAGCCATCGTTGGCGCGCGCGAAGTCGGCTTCACGGTATTGTCGATCAGCGTATCGCTGGTCGCGGTGTTCCTGCCGATTCTGTTGATGGGCGGCATCGTTGGTCGTCTGTTTCGCGAGTTTGCTGTCACGCTGTCACTGGCGATCTTCGTGTCGCTGCTCGTGTCGCTGACGCTCACGCCAATGCTGTGTTCCAGACTGCTCATGCCCACCACCGACGGGCGCGGCGAAGGCCGGCTCGCACGCTGGCTCGAAGCCGGCTTCGCCCGCTTGCAGCGCGGCTATGAGCGCTCGCTCGGCTGGGCGCTAGACCACGCGTTGCTGGTAGTGGCCATACTGGTCGCCACGATCGGCTTAAACGTGTACCTGTACACGATCGTGCCAAAGGGCTTCTTTCCGCAACAGGACACCGGCCGACTCGTCGGCGGAATTCGGGCGGACCAGAGCACGTCATTCCAATCGATGCGGGTGAAATTCTCGCAGATGATGGACATCGTCAAGCGCAACCCGGCAGTGGACTCCGCAGTCGGCTTCACCGGCGGGCGTCAGACTAACACGGGTTTCATGTTCATCTCGCTGAAGCCGCTCGCCGAGCGCAGCGTGTCCGCGGATCAGGTCATCGAGCAACTGCGCGCGCCGCTGGCCGAGGTCGCCGGCGCCAGAACGTTCTTGCAAGCGGTGCAGGATATCCGCGTGGGTGGAAGACAATCGAACGCGCAGTATCAGTTCACGCTGCTCGGCGATTCGACCGCTCAGCTATACAAATGGGCGCCGATCTTAACCGAGGCGCTGCAAAAGCGGCCTGAGCTTGCCGATGTGAATTCGGACCAGCAGCAAGGCGGCCTGGAGGCGAACGTGATCATCGATCGGCCGACCGCTGCACGCTATGGCATCACCCCTGCGCAGATCGACAATACGCTGTATGACGCCTTCGGCCAGCGGCAGGTGTCGACGATCTACAATGCGCTGAACCAGTATCACGTCGTGATGGAAGTGGCGCCCCGCTATTGGCAGAGCCCCGACATCCTAAAGGACATCTTCATTAGTCAGTCCGGCGGCAGCGCATCGGGCACCGCGAGCACCAACGCGACGGCCGGGACCGTCACCCGCGCATCGGGCGCGAAAAAGACGGAAACGATGATCCCGTTGTCGGCCATCGCGCGCTTCAGCCTGGGCAATACGCCGCTGGCGGTGAGCCACCAGAACCAATTCGCCGCGACGACGATCTCCTTCAATCTGCCGGTGGGCACCTCACTGTCGGACGCGACCACCGCGATCTACCAAACCATGGCCGACATCGGCATGCCCGGCACCCTTCACGGCAGTTTCTCCGGCACGGCACACGCCTTCCAGCAAGCGTTGTCGAACCAGCCGCTATTGATCGTCGCGGCGCTCGCCGCGGTCTACATCGTGCTGGGCATGCTGTACGAGAGCTACATCCATCCGCTGACGATCTTGTCCACGTTGCCGTCGGCCGGCGTCGGCGCGCTACTAGCGTTGCTGCTGTTCCATACCGAGTTCAGCATCATTGCACTGATTGGCGTGATTCTGCTGATCGGTATCGTAAAGAAGAATGCAATTATGATGGTGGACGTCGCGATCGATGCCGCGCGCACCAGCATGAGTTCGCGCGAGGCCATCCGTCAGGCCTGCTTGCTGCGCTTCAGGCCGATCATGATGACCACCTGCGCCGCACTGCTCGGCGCATTGCCGCTCGCATTCGGCCACGGCGAAGGACACGAGATGCGCGCGCCGCTGGGCATCTCCATTGTCGGCGGACTGATTGTCAGCCAATTGCTGACGCTCTATACGACGCCAGTGGTTTACCTCTACATGGACCGGCTTCGTACCTGGTGGGGCGCGCGGCACGGCGGTGAGCACGTCCCGCCGCGCCACGTGTTCGGGGGTGACGAGTAGCGCTGCTGGGAACTTGCTGCGGCACTGGCTGACCGAGAATCGGCTTAATGTCTCGATATTGTCGTTTGATAGGCCGACCACGGTCGCACCCTGCGTGCGGTACCGGTCGAATCGCGTCGGCAAACTCGTGCGCCTCGATCGTACAACCGATCGTGCTCTATGGACCGGGCGATGGAAACATCGTTGCGCGGCGACGGCGTCGCCCCCCTTCGAAGCAGGTAGAATACGGCCCCCGCATCGAGTGCGTTCGCGTGCACGCGCAGCTTGCGCCTCGCCCGATGCATGCGTTCTCCTTGCTTCAACTGCATATCTCCATGGCCAAACTTTTGACAGACCAGGAATTCCATCGCTTCAACGAATTGCAACAGAAACAAACGGCATTCACGATTTCGAGCGACGAGGCCGATGAACTACGCGATATTGTCGCGCGCGCCCAACAGCGTCGGGACGATCGTGCACAAGCGATGCAGACGCTTGAGAGCCACATCCGCACGTTCAACATCACACCCGACGAACTCTTCTCTCCGGAGCAGATCGCCGAGGCGGCGCGCGCCTTCGGCCTGATTCCGTTGGCCAAGAAGCCGCGCAAGGGTACAGACGCCAAGCCGGCCGAGCCCAAGGCAAGCGCCGTGGCAGCAGCGCGTTCTGTCGCGGCACCAACGGGTCCTGTGGCGGCGCCGGCGGGTTCTGCCTCGACGCCAGCGGGCTCTGTCGTGGCGCCAGCGGGTTCTATCTCGACGCCAGCAGACTCCGTGGCGGTGCCGGCGGATCCTATCTCGACGGCGGCGGGCTCCGTCGCAACGCCAGCGCTCGCGCTCGACTCCTCGCACAAGTCGATACTGCCTAGCGCCGGCACAGACGCACACACGGCCGCCAACCATGCGGACTCGGCCTGTGCGCCAGGCGCCGAAACCTAAATCTAAACCTGCGATGACGCGCCATTCAACGCGCCCTTTTCGCACGCGTCATATCCAATGCACACAGCGCGCGCCGCACCGGCGCGCCTGTCAACCTGCCTGGCCGGGCACCCACCCCGCCGGGACGCTGCTCGAATCGCCCCGTCCGGTTTATCCGGCGACAGAACATTCTCATCTTTTCTCCACACCGGGTTAGCGAGCGCCGTGGTGAGCAGCCACCGTTCACCTGCTCGCCCCGACGAGCCTCATCGGCCACACCCATCCCAATTCGGGCCATCGGGTTCGCTCGTGGCAACTCCCGTTCGCGTCCAGCTGAGCCAACAAGCCAAATACCTATGAAATAACGACACATCTGTTCATTTCAGACGAGGCCTTGCATGACAACCACGATCACAATTATCCAAACCGATTCGCCGTCTTCCAACTGGTCCCAATGGCCCGGGCTTTACAACAACGACACGTCAGGAATCCATCACAAGCGTGCGGGAGACGAGCAAACCTCGACGTCATCGGACGGACAGTGGTCGAACACCGACGATTTGCTCAATCAGCTAATCCAGTTGTTGATGCAATTCAACAGCAACGGTAACGATGACTATACCGGTGATGGCCCGGACTCGGATGGTGTCATCAACCGGCATCACGGCGGCGGCGGATGTCACCACCACCATTGCGACGCGCCAGAGGACGGCACGAGCGGCTCATCCAGCAAAACCCACGGCACCTCATCCGACGACGACGCGACCGACTCGACCCAAGCGAGCAGCCGGTCCGGCAAGGACCAGCCTGCGGTGGACGGTCCAACAACGCCAGGCAAGGCATACACGCCAGGCAAGAATCCGAAGATCGACCGGTGGGAAAACGACATCAACCTGGCCGCGCGGCTGACCGGGCTAGATGGCAACCTGATCGGTGGGCAGATGTGGGCCGAATCGCGCGGTAATCCGAAAGAATGGTCGAAAAACAAGGACGGCACGTCGGACCTGAGCCTGATGCAGATCGGTCAGCGGCGCTGGGAAAAGGATGTGCTGCCGGAACTGACGCAACAAGACAAAGAAAACATCAAGAAGTTGACTGGCAAGGATCCGAAGGACCTGGACATGAGCAATCCGCACGACAACGTGATTGCGGGAGCCTTCGAACTGAAGACCCACATCATCGAGCACGGCGGTGATCGCAACAATCCGATGGCCAACGAAAAGGCGCTGAAGAAGGGACTCGAAGAATACGTTGGCGTGGGCGACGAAGGGAAATACGCGAGACACGTCATCACCAACTACAACGTATTGAACCAGCATAAAGAACTGGACGACAGCCAATAATGCGCCAAGGCGCCGGCGCCCTCCCTAGAGGTTGCCCGGCGCAATCAGCGCACCTATTCCACGGGGCGCAGTTGCCGTTGCAAGCGGCCAGGGTCAGAACTGTGCCAACCCAATCCCACGTGGACTGACGACGGAACCCAAACGTGCCGCTAAGCACCCTGGCCAGCCGTACTGGCAGCGGTTTCCAGAATAGCGGCGCGCTGCCCAACAAGGAACACAATATGACAATTACCCTTTCCATCACTCAATCGGATTCGCCCTATTCGCCGTTCGATCCGGGTAGCTCGAGCGGCAGGTACGGCACTGCCCCAGACGCTGCGCATCACCAGC
The DNA here is from genome assembly GCF_037389205.1 of Mycetohabitans sp. B46. Classification (NCBI taxonomy): domain Bacteria; kingdom Pseudomonadati; phylum Pseudomonadota; class Betaproteobacteria; order Burkholderiales; family Burkholderiaceae; genus Mycetohabitans; species Mycetohabitans sp. B46. Next base: position 177,064 of record NZ_JADBGL010000003.1, on the reverse strand, counting down.
GCGCGGAGCAAGGCGATTCCGCGTCGTGGCCAGCAAACGGCCATTCATCGGATGATTCCGATTTATTGCAAAAACTCATCGAACAATTGCTGGCCATGCTGCAGAATTCGCATAGCGATGACGACGATTTGTTCGATGACGATGGCACGACGTGCGGACATCGCTCCCCGGCCCCGTCAACGGATGGCGACTGCAAATGTCCATGCTCACCGCATCATGAGCACTCGGCTGCGGATAGCTCTCAGCACGATGGCAAAGCGCCGGTCACTAGCGGCGGCTCGGGCACGATCACCAATCCCGTGACCAGTGGCGGCTCAGGTACGATCACCGATCCGGAGAGCAACAACAGCAAGAACGCATCGACAAACACCACCGAATCCGCAGACCCTTTTCATACCGACTTTAGTTCGTCCAACTTTGACCCCTCTGGCGTCAGCAATCAGGCAGCCACCGGCGACATTTTTTACCAATAGTCGCCATACGACGTCCGCCACACTGCTGCGGCGTGGCGTGGCGCGGCCGCTACGCACGTGCTGCGCCCACCACCCGAGGCGGTAACGTCAGCGGCCGCATCGTCGATCGGAAAGTACAACATCGCCGCAACAAAGCCCGCCACCGCGATGGCAGCCCAACGCAGCTGCCGCAACCGAGGCAGCCCTAGCCGCAGCCACCGTGATGCGAGCGTCGGTGCGCCGCTGATCGCGATCGCACGGCTGCCGCGGCTGTGCGCTAGCCTTTGCGTGCCAAGCGCGATTAGAAAGACCGCTTCCAAGCTATACGACAAATAGTCGGTCCCGGCTACCATTAACACCAGCGCCCGCGGTTCACGCGTGAACAGTTCAACGCCTAGCGCTTTATCGAGCCCGACAATGCCATGGCTGACCGCGCTGGGGGTAACGTCGTCTATCCACCGCATCGGCAGTTGCTTGCCACCTGTTGGGCATGTGTCAGGTTCATTGAGAAACGCTTACACATGCGCCTTCCCCAATGATCGAAGCCGCCGCGGCTATATTGCTTGCAGCCACGTCAACACTGTATTTCGGGAACTTCCCGCAGTGTACGCCTCTGGCAACGGGGCTTCGCGCACGTTCATGGCAACGTGCTGCAAAGCGCCCTAGAGTGACAACGTCAGCACTACCAGAGAGCCCCCGCTATGATGTTAAGCCCATCACTTCATCAGAGAAATCATGATGTAGACCTAACAATGGATTTCAGCGAACGCCTAACACAGCTAGTTGGTGCCCCACCACGGCTGCAAACGGCGCCGTCCAGCCATGCGCATCGCCACGGCTGGATCGAAAGCCTGCCTCACGCGTGGAAAAAACAGGTTGAGGCACGCAGCCGCGCGATAACTCAATTGGAAGGTCTGCCCCACGACGAAAACGTGCGTTCAGTGCCGGTGTCAGCAGGGGACAGACCTTCAGCGCAAACTCTGCCCACGTCCGGTAGCACCCCATCTGCGCTGAGTTTGTCCGAGATACATGACCTTGCCCGAGATTGCAGGAATCTGATATCCCGCATCACACGGTCCCCGTCCGAGCGGCGGACCGTTTCGACGGATAGATCCATGGCAAGCGCGTCGCAACGCGATGCGCGCCTGCCGCGCGCGATCACGCGGGTGGGCTTAGGTACCGCCATGCGCGGCGTGTATGCCGCGATGGCCACCCCGATTCAGGTCTTCAAAGGTTGCACGCAAACCACTTCCGACGGCCTTGATCAGTCTTCCGAATTAATTGAAGCTGATCCACTGGACACCCTCAAGCGAGCAGGCATCTCCGAGGAAATTTTCAGCCGGAACGAGAAAATCGGCGCCGACGGCATGTTGGCCTTACTGGCGGTCATGGAGATAAAGTCAGGCATGCAGGAAATGGCGCATGCTGCCAAGCACCACAAGGAACTAAAGCGCTCGATCAAGCAACTCGAACAAGAGGTCACCTGTCTTGAGCGGCTCGCCGGCTTTGCGGGCACAACGCGGGATCATAACCGTCCCGCGCAAGCGGCTTCGGTGGGACGGTTCACCGACGCGCAATCGATGGTGACATGCTTGCGCGCCGTCATGGAAGTCAAGCGCCAGGTGATGACGTTTACGCGGCAGCAAAACCGTGCCGGCGCCACATTAGGAGCATGCTCGATCGCTTCCGGTGGCACCGTGCTAGCCAAGGCCTCAGTCGGCATTGCCGCCAAGGCTGCCCTGTGCGCATCGGACAGTCCTGCCGCAGCGGCATTGGATCATGTTGCAGGCCTCGCGACGTTGGCTCTGGAGCCACTTGTCGGCGCCACGGCGCTCGCCAGTGGCGCATACAAGGTTCATCGTTCGCGCCAGCAGCTCAGTGCGTTCCGCGCCGCCAAGGTCGCAACCGACACACGCTTGAAAGACGCACATATCGATGCCCTGATCGATCAATTGCGTCAAAACGGGCACCACCTAGACCCTGAAGACGTCGAATGGCTACACCGCTACGCGCGATTCCAATCACTGAAGTTGGAACAGCGGGATCAGTTTTTTACAAGCTATGCGCGATGGAACAACAGTTTCCTCGCCGGCAGCGCCATCTATGCCGCCAGCACGGTGGCCAAGGCCGGCGTGGCGGGTGCCATCGCAGCCGGTACGGCAGGCGCCGCGATAGCCCATCCCGCCGTCGCCGCAAGCTTGCTGACCGTGATAATAAGCGGGCTACTCATCATGAGCGCATCATCGCAGCACGCGCTTTTCGATTACCGCAAGCAACGGCGCTACCAAACCTACTACACCGACGATGACCCAGAATTAAATCGTACGTTCCTGGAATCCATGGACGTGCTCAATTGGGGCAGCAGCACTGCAACGCCGTTGGACGGGTTGCTGCTGCAATCAGCATTCTACAAACAGCTATACCAGCGCGAAGACCGACGGCAAACATTTTTGAGCCAGGTCGCGGACCAGCTCGGCAAACGCTACGACGACAAATATGTCTACACTGGTGATTCCGACGCGCGTGGAACCAAGCCGTCCACCCAGCAATTTATCGCGAGCACGGCCCGACGCGCGGCGCAAGACTCATTGGGACGGCTGAAGGCAGCGTCATCGTTCCTGGCTCACAGCGCCAAGCTGAACTCCCCGCACAGCGCGACGCGCGCCGCCAAGCAAGCTTGGAACGGCTCGCGTGAGTACCTGACCCGAAGCAGCTTAAAAACATGGCTCGCCCAACCGACACGAGAAGCGCAAGCGGCCCAGATTGAGTTGCTTGAAGACATGCTGGACACCCAGGCCACTTATCTGCGCAGGAAGCTGGAGGCCAAAATACAGACCTATCAGCACGTGGTCAACAAGTTGAGCGGCACGCCTGCCCCATCTTCGAACGGGCACGCCATCGAAGACGTCAGGCTCAGCACTGTAAACGCCGACAACACATCGCACGAACACAAGTTCAAAGCCATATTCGCCCCGCTCGATGCGACTATCACGCACGTCGAGGATGTCCGCATCGAGAACCATCCGGCCGACATGCCGCGCAACTTCGCACTGAAAGAAATTCTGGTGGGGTTAGACAAGGATCTGGAATATGATCAGCGCCTATATCGCGACGCATTGGCCGTACGGGCGCAATGCCGGAAGCTCAAACGCCAGCTGCCGTTGACGAATGCACACGAGCGGCAACTAGCCGTTGCAATCGATCAGTTCATCTCAGTGCAACAGGGTGAACTCGTCGACCCGCACGCGCGCCGCGCCGACTTGGCATCAAGCCACGACAAGCTAGCGAACTATCTGATGAAAAGCGCGCCGAAGCGCTACCGTGATCTGCGCGGCAAGCTAAATGAAACGCTGATGCAGGCGACGCGGCAGATCGACCTGTGTGGTGCATGGCACGCTGGCGAAGCGGCTGAGACGCGAGATTCAAACGCGTCGGATGCGGCTGCGCGCCAGCCACGACGCGCATTCCCAAACTTAAGGCAGCGTCACACGGTTTTCTGAAACGGTGCGCGTTTGGCGGCAGCATCGCTCGACATCGTTTCGCGCACGCAACACGCGAATTGCTGCGTGGGCGGGCTGTACCGTCGGGACAAGCATGTTGTAACCGCAAAGGCCCGCGCGCACGGTCGCGGCGGCCGCCTCGATGTTGCCGGTCTCGAACATCGTGCGCCATGGAATGCCCGCGTCTGCGAGCGCGCCGAGCACGGCCGGACGGAAAACGCAGCGCTCGTCCGCCCTCGATAGCGGCAACAGTCGCTTGCGCCACATATCACTGCCGCGTCCGACGAGGTACGAGGGTACTAGCCTTCCAAAATCGTCCCGCAGGTCAACGACCCGTACGTGAGGATCGCGAAGGGACGTGGCCAACTCAGATGGCACGATCAAGAATGCGTTTAGCGCTGGTACACCAGCGCTAAACGGCATCAGGTCATCGTCGTCATGCAGAGGCGAGCCAGACCACGGACACGCCGCGACAACACCTAGTGAGCCGGTAGTGCAAGTCACGCCCGCAAACATACCTCGAGGTATCAGCGTCGATGCATCACATCGTTAGATTTTCTTCACTCTGCTGACCTGTTGTTCTACATTGGCAATCTTTGCCAGTTGCGTCAGGGGCAAGTTGTCCAAATACCCAAACCGAGCCCGCGGTAATCAACCCGATGCAAATAAAAGTGGCGCGAAAGATAGGCAGCGAGTCCGCGCTCATATCACTCGTGAACAGCGATTGGAAAAAAATCAACAAAACACTTGCGACGGTCACACTTAAGCTCATGGCCAGCATTTGGGCAGTCGAAAACAGCGCATTACCACTGCTCGCACCGGGCCCAGTAAGGTCCTTTAACGTTAGCGCGTTCATTGCAGTAGTTTGTATGGAATACAATGCGCCAAAGGCAAGCAGTTGAATCATTCGCAAGCCAGCGGGTTGCGCGGTTGAAATCAAAGAAAAGCTGGCTATGAGTGCACCCACTAACAGGCTGTTGCTCGCCAAGATGCGGCGATAGCCGTAGCGAGTCACGAGAGGGGCAATGAATCGTTTTGCTCCCATGGCCGCCGCTGCCACGGGTAGCATCATCATCCCTGCTTCATACGGCGAATAACCGAGGCCGATTTGTAGTAGCAACGGAATCAAATAAGGCATCGCATCGCCCCCAATGCGCGCGACCAAATTCCCCGCTAGACCCACACGGTATGTCCGTACATTAAATAAACTCAGTGGAAAAAGCGGATAGTCCATGCGCGCGGCATGCAATCCATAGGCAGCGAATGTCGCCAAGCTGATGCCTAGTAGCGCTAATACGATGGCGTTGGATAGACTATAATCAGTTAACCCGTTGAGCGACAACGAAATTGCTAACACGCATGTTGCAAACAGCAGATAACCTTTTAAATCGAAACGTTGCACCGGCAATTTTATATTATTCATAACAATCCGGCTTGCCATTAAGATCGCTATACCAATCGGTACATTCATCACAAAGATCCAGCGCCAGGAAGCAACCGATACGATCCAGCCCCCAAGCGTGGGTCCCAACACCGCCCCAACAAGCCCAGGTATCGCCACGAAGCCCAACGCTTGTACATACTGGCTGGAGGGAAATGTTCGCATAATGGCTAGCCGCCCAGCCGGCAATAATACGCCGCCGCCCAACCCTTGCACCACCCGCGCAATCACCAGCTCGTTCAACGATCGCGATGTTGCGCAACCGATGGAACCCATTGTAAATAATGCAATAGCTACCAGAAATACGGACCGCGTTCCAAAGCGATCTGCTAGCCAGCCAAAGGCTGGGATCAGCATCACCACCGTCAATGAGTAGGCAAGCACAATTGCTTGCATTTGCAGTGGATTTTTATTGAAATTGCTAGCCATCGTTGGCAACGCGGTATTTAGGATCGTGGCGTCAAGGGCTTGCATAAAGAAACCCATGCCGACAACCCATAGTAGCCTGGATAAAGCCCCTTGTTTTTGCATTTCTTTTTTGTCTAGTAGTAGAAAAGAGTAACGGGAAGAAGCAGGCAAACAGCGCAGCCTAACTGGTCATCAAACAATGAAAAAATTTCAATTTTACATCTTTAGGACAATGGGTGCGTGCAACATGGCGTTTAAGCGTCTTGACCCATTCTTGCCGCGCTAGCAGAAGCGGGCACTGATGGACATCGAGCGCGAGCGAGCGGCCAGCGCGCGCCGAACCCAGGGCACGCAAAAGGAACGCTCGCCGAGGACGTCGACCTTCTATCCAACATCGCGGCAGAAGCACGTGCCAAGATCATTTACGATTGATCGATCAGCGTGACTGACGACCCTGGCGTGCACGAGGCGCTAAGCCTTCTAGTGATCCGCAAAGTGTCGCACCAAAAGTCTTTTGAAAAACTCTGTATACGATCACGTCGAACTTCCCGCCGGGTAAAGTTGCACGCACACCCGAGTATGCGCGTAGTTATTTCAAGATGTCGCAGGACGACGCGTCGGTGCGCGGGCCATGGAATGAGGGCAGTGACTTGAGGCGGGCGGCGAATCCGACAGCACCACCAGACTCGACGGTGGCAACGGAAGCAACACGATCACATTACAGCCCAACGGGGATGCCGCACTCACCGCGATGATCCAGCGCCTGAACAGCAACAGACATCGGGCACGAACGACTCCGATACATTCACCACCGACGTATCCGAAACCGACGATCAGGGCACAACTGTGCACAAGGCTGAAGTGCGCAAGGACGACCTTTCTGAGGTTGTTCCCAGCAAGCCGGCTCACGAACAGTAGCCTACCCTACTGCTTCACCGACGGCCTGCCGGATAATGTGCGGTGGGGGAGCGATAGCATACAGGCTACAGCCACCCCACCGCGCCATCATACCAGCCGCACGCAATTGCCTATCCACGTCACGCCGGTGCGTTTTTGCTTAATCGCGAAACAGGTCTGATAGCTCGCGAAGCGAGGTATGAATGGGCGTGTCCGTATGGATGACGAGATCACTTGAGCCGGTCAAATCGGCCAAAGTTGCTTTATTATCCTGTTTTGTTATCGCAATCAATGAGCCGGAATCGATCCCACGTGCCGATATCAGGAGGCGGTCTAGCGTATCTACATGGATGTCCAGTTTTTCCGGCATGAGGCCAACCGCTACCGACGCGTCGCGTTGCAGCGTCAACGCGCCCTTCAGCCATAGCTGTTCCGTCCCGTCGCTGCTTAGTGCTCGACGCGTCACGTTGACGTCTTGCAAACTGATTATGCTTTTATCGCCACCTGACGACGTCTGCGAAACGACAAAGCCGGGTTGCGTATTAAGAAAGCGAACCGAGGGAACGCTGTTTAAGCTGTTAGTCTGCCTGATTGAGACGCCCCCGTGGATGGCCATCGAGGTATGCATGTCACTGACGCACAGTGCACCATCGCTTCCTCCCATGGTGACGACCGCGCTCTGTAGCGGAGCCTTCTCCTTCACGGCGATCGATGCTTCGCCGGTCAACTCGACTTCGGTATCCAATGTGGCATCGCTTACTCGGCACTGCGCGTAGACCGCATGTATCGTCACCGCGCGTTCCGCTCCGGCCGCTTCCCTACGAGTCAGGTGCATCGAGCCGCCGTGCGGGCAAACCTCCCATTTGGAGACGCCATCCGACGGCGGCGGTGAAGATGCGCTTGCGCGTTGCGGCGGCTCATCAAAAGCACCTTGCATGTCTGACAGCACCCCACTTATCCAAAGCGCTCTCAGCCCATAAAAGGTCGTGCCATAAATGGCTTTCCAATAAGCGTGGTCTTTTACCACGTCTATTGGATCTTGTCTCAGGTGGCGCTCGTCCCCATCGGTCAGCTTCTCACCGCCCAGCCGCTGTGGTAATTTCAGCGCCGTACGGTGGGAGCCGCGCATGAGCAGACGGGCATGCCCAGGCTCATGGTCGATCTGCTCATATGTTTTGGTGGAAGAATCGCGTATAACGGCATCATCGCCGCCGCATGCGGATAACACGAGCGTGCATGCCAGCGCTGTGCGCGAGATGGGTATCTTTATAAACTTCATTAGTCAGGAAATTAAAATAACGATACTCCGCCCCAGCAAAATGGGCGGTGCCTTTTAAGCAGGATACTTCGCCGTGCAAATGTTAGCCTACTGGCGCCGATTGTAATGGCAACTTCGGCAACAACGATTGCATTGCGCGGTGCGCAAGGCCTAGCGTTGTGCGGCGAGTACAGCGGGTGCGGCCACCTACGTTGCAGAGCACGCCCCAGCTAACAAGCGCGGCGCATGGACCGTGTGGATCCAGACCACTGCGACACCTGGGCTATTCTTATCGCTGCCGGTCATCTTCGGCGTACGCACCACGATCGACGGAGAAGCGCTCGCCAACTCGGATTGGCGTACGTCGTTCATTGCATCAATCGTACTACTCGTTATCTGACCGGATCGGCAGCAAGCTGATCATCATACCAGGTGCCTGATCGCTACACTGACGTACTTCCTGGTGTTCAAAGCACTGATGCACTATGTCAACCCGGCGCTCGAAGCGGTGGACTTGCCCGCGTACTTCCGGACACCGCCTCACACTAAAGTTGATGAATCGCTCCTGCGCTGGAACTCGCCTCAGCCTCAGCCAGCCGTTCGCTGTAGTGAATGCTGATGTATTAGGACCCTGTGTCGGAATGGTGAATCACGGTTCCGTCCTTGCCCGGTTGGCGAGCGTACCGCGCCTGTTCAAGTGCATCCAGAACACAGTCCGTGGCCATCGAGGAGCTGACGCGCCAGCCAAGAATACGGCGGGCGAACACGTCGATTACAAATGCCACGTATAGCCAGCCTTACCATGTCGAGACCTACGCAAAATCCGACACCCAGAGCTGATCCACTCGGTCGGCCTTGAAGTGCCGGCTCACACGGTCCAGCGGGCGCGGCGCGATCGCATCGGGGATCGTTGGGTGAACTCGCTTAGCGCGCACTGCGCCACGCAAACTCGGCAACTTCATTAACCGTGCGACCCGTGCAGCGTGCCACTGCAATGCCTTCGCGGTTCATCTGTTTCCAGACCTTCGGCACACCGTAGACCTGCATGTTGGCTTGCCAGACACGCCTGATCCCAGTTGCAAAAGCTCATCGCGTTTCGCGCGGGATTTGATTTCATTGGCCCGCCCTGCAGGATTCGAACCTGCGGCCTACGGCTTAGAAGGCCGTTGCTCTATCCAACTGAGCTAAGGGCGGTCAAGGGGTTCATGATTGTACTGCGCATCACCCGTTCGCTGCTTCATCGGGGCTCGAGCGTCGGCTTAGAAGACCGAGGCGCTCACCCAACTGAGCGATAGGCAAACAGGTGTTCAATTATAGCTGAACAACGGAGCCGGCTCCGATTGCCGGCTCGCAATATGCAACAGCGTAACGCTTACGCCACCGACTGGGGATTGAAGAAGAACCAGGCAAGACACGCCAAGCCGGCGATCACGCAATAGAGGCCAAATGAAGCCAACCGCCCGCGGCCTTCAAAATAACGCATCAAAAAACGCACGCTCAGATACGCGGCGATGCCGGTCAGCACGCCGCCGAGCACCGCGTCCGCCAGTTGCGCCGGCGCGTGAAACAGTTTAGGCACCTCGAGCAGGCCCGCCCCAAAAATAATCGGCGTACCAAGCAGAAACGCGAACTCCGCCGACTTTTCCGCGGACATGCCAGCACCCACGCCGGCGATCATTGTCAAGCCGCTGCGCGAGAAACCCGGAATCAGCGCACCGATCTGCGCGATGCCAACCAGCGCGGCCTGCCTGAACGTTAGCTCCTCGGGTGCACGCGCCGCACGTGCGCGCTGCAGCCGGTCGCCGATCCACAGCAACATACCGTTGATCACCAGCGCCAATGCCACGATACGCAAGTCGTGAAAGACATGTTCGATCCGCTTTTCCAGCAGAACGCCGACGACGCCTGCCGGAATTGTGCCGATCAACAGCGCCCAGGCCAAATGTCCGTCCTCGGTACGGCGGCCGCCCAGCGAGCCGAACAAGCCTTGGATGATCGCGATCCACCGCCTGCGGAAATACCACAGCAGCGCAAAAGCGGTGCCCAAATGCAGCGCGACCAAAAAGGGCAACAGTTGCGGCGCATGCTTGTCGATGTGCATGTCGAACAGTGCCGGCACGAGCAGCGTATGCCCGAGGCTGCTGACCGGGAACAACTCGGTCACACCTTGCAAGACACTCAGAAAAATCAGAAACACAAGGCTCACGAGAGAAAGTCCTCCATGTAAATGACAGCATCAGCGCGGATCGCGCAACGAACGGGCTCGCCTGAGGACATCCAGCCAAGTTTGCGGGCTGCCGATGACAAGTGTCCGACAGCCCGTTCGAACGCGCACCGGGAACGGCGAGCGCTGCCACGCACGCATACGGCCACGGTGCCGCGCAATGGATTTGACGTCGACGCAAGGCGCTGCAGCCGGAGCCACCTGGCACGCGGGCCGGCGCGCGGGCTCCTTTTTGGCATGACGACATAGGCTTGTCTGTTCGGCAGGTCGCACACCCCGGCCGCCGCTGATTAGTAGCGCGGCTGGGCATTCATTGCGCTTGGAGCTGGACTTGAACTTCGATATGCCATTACAACCTTGTCGGTCGCCAATACGACCTGGCACAACACGCCTGTGCTGTCGTGGCCCGATGTGATGCTTGCTACTGAGCATGGCTGCTCGCGTATTGGCGCGCGCGCAGAAGCCGCGCGGAAAAGGCCCCAGCCGGCTTTGACCCTGCCGGCCGAGCCCAACTTGCCGCAGCACGAACCGCGGTAGTGGCGGCACAAAGGCGGCAGAACAGTTATTTGACCAGCTTATAGAAAAAGAGGAACGTGCCACCGATAAACATGCCCAAAAGCGCACATCCCATCGCCATTGCCAAGTCCATGATCGTCTCCGCTCCGATACGATATTGTCTGAGTCATGATTGACAGTGATTTGCCGCCGAACAACCCGAGAGAACCCGCATAGCCGACATCCGGCGGCGAGCCAATGTCATAGAAAACCCGCCCGTCGGCAGGCAGGGCGCCCCACTTTTTATGTTTCAATCACAAAATGCGTTTCCAGAACCAGGATGTCATTGAACTCGAGCGCGAGTGCGCCAGCTTGCTGGTCGCGCCGCAATCAGGAGGCCGTCTATTGTGCTGGCGCGTGGGTGACCACGATATCATTGGATGGCCGGACAACGCGAATTGGAACGAGCCCGCCCGGGTGCGCGGCGGCAATCCGCTGCTGTTCCCCTTCCTTGGCCGGCATCGCGTCGATGGCACGATTGGTCGATGGCGCGATCACGCCGGCGTGGTGCGGGCGTTGCCGATGCACGGATTCGCCCGCGATCTGCCGTTCGAGCCGACGATCAACGTGGCTGACGCCCGCATCGACATGACGCTGACAGACAGCGACGCGACTCGCACCGGCTATCCATTCGGTTTCCGGTTCGATGCGATCTATCAACTCATCGACGGCCACACCCTTGACGCGACCCTCACGACGACGAACACCGGCGACACGCCGCTGCCGTACTATGCGGGTCACCACTTTTATTTCTCGCTGCCTCACGGGCTGCGCAGCGAATCCCGGCTCTCGTTACCGCCGGCGCAGCTGCTGTACCAGCGCGACGACGGTACGATCGCCGAAGCGGCTGCCGCGGCACGCGAGTACCGTCTCGACGACGCGCGTATCGTCGACCGTTTTCATGCACTAGACCCGTTGTCAGGCGGGGCGCGGGTCACGCTGCACACACCGTCACTGGGCCGCACGATCACGCTAGCACTCGAGCGCCCCGGCTCGATCCCATGGTATGCCGTCACGACGTGGACCGAGAAACCTGATTCCGATTTCTATTGCATCGAACCCTGGCTCGGTTTGCCAGATGCCATTCACAATGGACTTGGGTTGCGCTGGCTGGCGCCTGGGGCAAGCGAGAGCGCGGTGCTGCGAATCCGCGTAGCGCTTGACGAATGACGTAGAATGAATCGTTTTATGCCCCGCCCGCATGGCCCGGCCAGCGTCTTGCGGGCGTCGCGAGGTTCGATGCAGAGAATAAAAAGTGGTTTTGCCCAGGGGTGCAGCACGATGTTTAAACGCGTGCGCGCCCTCGGTTCGGTGCAGTGCGTGACGGTATGCTGCGGTATTGCGTTGTTGCTGTCCGCGTGCGGCTCCGTCCCGGTCGGTTCTGGCTTCTATCGCGTCGCGCGGGGCGACACGCTTTCGCGGATTGCCCAACGAAACGGCCAAAGCGTCGCTGCGATCGCGCGGTGGAATAATCTGTCCAATCCGGACATGATCGAAGTCGGCCGGATCCTGCGCGTCGCGCCACCCACTCGTCCGGCGCCGCCAGCCGGAACGACGCCGTCGCGTGGCGCGGCGGTCGCGCCAAACACCACGGCCAAGGTCAGGCCTTCATTGGCGCCCGCCACAACGATTAGCTTGATTTGGCCCGCCCGAGGCAACGTGGTACGTCGCTTCAACGGCGTGGACTCCAAAGGCGTCGATATCGCGAATGCGCTCGGCACACCCGTGGTCGCCGCCGCAACTGGGACCGTCGTCTATGCCGGCCACGGTTTGCGCGGTTACGGCAACTTGCTGATCATTAAGCACAACGCCAATTTTTTGACCGCCTATGCACACAACCACGCCCTGCTGGTCAAGGAAGGACAGAAGGTCACGCAAGGACAGACCATCGCCGAAATGGGTGACAGTGACAGCAACCGGGTCGCGCTGCACTTCGAGTTGCGATATAACGGTAAGTCGATCGACCCGGCCCGCTATTTGCCACCGCAATAGCGGCAAGCGCAGGCCTCGCGTCGGACTGCGCCGACCGGCAGGAACGCGCGGCGTGCAGCGTTAAGCAGCCAACGTTGGACTCAGCGCAGGTGCCCAGTCTTTGGATCAACCCGCATCGCAAAGACGATCAATATGAGGCTACCCCCAAATCAGGGCCGCTCTAAAAGGGTAGCCTCAATACCATGAACTGGACCTAAGCATTCGTAAAAATGTAATATCCAATTATATTGAACGACTGGGAGTTGGCTTAGCTAACCTGAACCATCAAATCAGCTAAGCACAACGCGTCAAAATTCGTAAGATGCTCGCATCAATTGCGTGTTACATGATTCTCGATTTTTACGACTGCGCCACTACTATCGGTTGACTCAACAGTGATGAGCTTACCGGAAAGTGCGTCATATAAAGAATGACCTGGCATCAACGGGGCGTCCTTCATCATCTGTGCGCTGTCGGGCGTAGCGTCGACTAATGAATTAGTCAGATTGTTGCCTAAATACTTTGCGACGCGAACGGTTATCCCATTAACGAAAGGATCGTCTACCGGCCAGTTTTCGAATCCTTGCCGAGGCTGCCGATATTCAAGGACCAGTACCGAGCCGTCAGACCGCGAAATGCGATAACCTTGGGCGCCGCCAGACTGCCAAAGCGGCATGAGCTTATAGGTGCCAGGATCCCGAATAGTAGGGACGTCCGTATCATCCAGCCAGGCGGCAAAAAGCTGGTAATTGACAGGATACAATTTCCCGCCACCACCTCCCATGGTATCCGTCTTATCATCACCGCCTCCTAGAATACAGTCCTGATCGAGTTGGACTACACCATCTTTAACCAGGCAGCTGCGCAAAGTATCCGAATGCTTCAGCCCCATGTTATGTCCAAATTCGTGCGACCACATCCAATATTTATATCCTACGCCGTTGGATAATATCCAGTTACCTGGCGTTTGTGCCAGCCCTTCCCATTTGCAGTCAGAGGATCGAGAAATATCAACAAAGAAAAAATCATAGTCGTTAGGCTCGACACCTTGCGCACGTGCCGCTTTACGTGCATTTTCCAGGATCGTACTTGAGTTGCATGAAGTAGGCCGGTCTCCGATGTTGACGTTCCTTAGGAAGGTGCCGTCCAGGGTTAGTCTGCCACGCGAAGCCAGCTTCAAATAATGCTTTAACGAAGCATAGTCGTCTCCATCACCGAACACGGCTTTACGGATAAGCTCGGGATCAGCTGGCGTGGTGCCATTGTAATGAGTGGCCATCAAAAGCACTTTTTTGTTACCCAAAAGTGGTCGCTTAGGCGATGGTATTTCACCCTTGTAGTCCCATCGAGCCTTTTTCTCGGTTCCTGCTACTGACATACTGATAGTGCTAGTGGCCACATTAGCAATAAGTTTTTCATTGCGACCCAAGTCTTTACTGTATTTATTTTTCAACAACATGCTTCCATCATCATTATTCTTAATCGTCCATTGACGCATGGAAGTGTAGCCGTCCCCGCTACATGCGCCCAGCTTAACGGTTCTGCCGTCACTGAGTGTACGCAGGCATTGGTTGGCGGCAGACTCGTTGTGAACAAATAAATAGCTTCCGCCAGCGGCGGCGAATTTCCAGTTTTGCTCTGCGCCGCCATTGCAGGATGCAAAAGTGATGCTACTTTTATTTTTATCAAATGTTAGACAGGATGTGCTGCCAATGGCTTGGTTTTTGAGCGGCTCATAATTCCCTGCGGTCAATGCCATGGTTGCACTAGGAGACCCAAACAATGCTACTGCAAGCGATATAAGTTTTATGAAAAACATGACGCCTTTATTAAGAAAACGGTTTTTTATGCGCAGGCAGCCAAAAATATTTCTCCGATTATACCGCAATTTTGAATCAGCGCTCATGGCAGAACTCCTATTCTAAATAGCTTATTGACCGAAAAGATTTTGAACCTTGCTTAAATTTATGCCGCATCGAAATTAATCAACCATTTCCGCACTTCAATCAACGCTGCGAGCCTTATATTTTCAACCATGCTTGCACATATCACTATAAATGCCTGCATGCCAGCGCCGCATCAGTCTGTTTAAATAACAAACTTTCATTAGAGCATTTTCGCCTCAGTCCTTTCCGGTTGACGTCCAGTTCCCGTCGGTCGATTCGCTATACAGCGGGAGCCGCTTTTCTGCCAAGCGACCTCCGACGCGCACGCCAAACAGCTTGAGGCGTCACCGCTAGATCACCCGATTGTGCCTCCAATCTACGCGTCAGAATTGGCTGCTTTTGGCCGCTTGCGCTGCAACGTAAGTGGCATCAGCCGTTGTTCGTCCGGTTGTCACATGGGCAAGACTTAAATCGCCCCTTGTTCAGTCGTTGGGCAGCTAGCCCAATACCAAAACCATCATACACTGATACCTTCCTGTAGGGGTATTTGATAAGAGCAAAAATAGGATAACAATGTTCACGTTTCCCGCATGAGTGCTATCGTTGATAGGTGCTTAGCGCTTGGAGGTGAGGCATGGCAAATCTTCTGGTGCGAAACGTGGACGAAGCACTCGTTCAACGCTTGCGCGAACGGGCTGCTGCGCACGGCCGTAGTGCCGAAGCGGCGCATCGCGAGATCTTGGCAAAGGCCCTGTGGAAGCCGCAGCGCAAGACCTTCGCGGAAGTGTTAATGGGCATGCCAAACGTGGGTAGGGGCGCCGATTTCGCGCGTGTGGATGACGACGAGGCGGCGCGTGTATTTGGTTGACACCAATGTCATCAGCGAGGCTCGGAAGCGAGATCGGGCAGACAAGGCGGTGGTGGCCTTTTCCGCCAAGCAGTACAAGAAGATAGCAATCTATATCGTTCAGTGGTCACGCTTGCGGAGTTGCGTCGGGGTGTGGAGTTGATCCGCCACCGAGGCGACAAGCCGCAGGCGACGCGACTTGAAAACTGGCTGGACGGAGTGCTTTGCGAGTTTGGCCAAAACATCCTGTCCGTGGAACGAAGAGATTGGACAATTATGGAGGCGGCTGCGCGTACCTCACCCAATTCACGCCCTAGATAAGTTGATCGCAGCAACGGCGTTAATTCACAACCTGACGGCAGTAACGCGAAGCGTCGAAGATTTCGAGAGTACAGGCACTTGCGTGCTAAACCCATTCAAAGGATAGGGTTAAGCTTGATCGGGCCCACCCGAGGCAACGTAGTACGTCGCGTCAACGACGTGGATTCCAAAGGCGTCGCTATCGCGAATGCACTCGGCCAAAATCGCGCATCGGGCCACCCCCTAGCCAATAGGCTGATAGCTTGCCACCGCGATCATGCCCATCCCTCGGATCAACTCAATTTAAGCTCGCCCACGAAGCGGCGCGCGTAGCGCGTGTTGATATCGGCGAAGCGGAACAGCGTGAGGAAATCCGCGACGTTGAAATTCGGATCCCATGCGGGTGCGCCACAAATCCTCGCGCCTAGGCGTAAATAGCCCTTGATCAACGGCGGCGGGGATACCGCACAGCCGGTGGCAAGTTCGTCCGTCGGCAGTGGGGTATGGGGGAAGGCTTGGTATTCCGGCGCGGTCATTGATGCTTTGCGCAACGACGCAAATAAGTTGGCCGCGTAATGTCCGCCGTCCGCCATCGGGACGCTCGCACAGCCAAGCATCGTCTCATAGCCGTTTTGCAGCATATATTCAGCCAGTCCCGCCCATAGCGACATGATCACCGAACCGCTACGATAATCCGAGTGCACGCACGAGCGCCCGACTTCAACCATCTTGGCGCGCAGGTGCATGAGGCGCGAGATGTCGAATTCACTTTCTGCATAGAGCTTGCCGATGCGTGCCGCCTGGTACGGAGGGAGTACACGATAGGTTCCAACAACCTGCAGCGAGTCCAGGTCGCGCACCAGCAGATGGTCGCAGTACGCGTCGAATTCGTCGACGTCCTGGCCCTTGGGGCCTTTGAGCTGCGCGCCCATTTCTTCTGCGAAGACGCGGTAACGCAGCCCTTGTGCCTCGCGAAGCGCTTCTTCCGTCCGTGCCCAGGTTATGCCGAGATGATGTTGTCCTGCAACCGTTTCTTGCGGCCGAGGAAGACGCCTGCGTGAATCGAGGGGAATGGACGCAAGCGGCAAGGTAGGATTCGGCAACTCTCGCATTGGCGTGTCCTGTCAAAATTACAGAAAGGTTGCGTGCAATGTAGAAACCAGTGGTGACGTGTGGACGGCAAACAGAATGATTCGGTGACAACATACGCAATCGACACGAATCACACAAGGTCCAGATTCATGACGACGCGCCGCACAACCTGCGCTTGTTCGTCGCAGCGGCGGTTAGCTATCCACCAGCTCCCGCCTTTTTGGTGCTCCAGTTCGCTTTCTCACCGGACAGCAGGTTGATTTTATGTTCATGTCCGGCGCACTGATGCGCCCACTGCGGGTGCAGGCGCAGTACACGATACATCGATACAGTGCACCAAAGATATTGACGTCGCACCAATCGTTCAACTATAATTAGAAATTCGGCGGAGCGTAGCGCAGCCTGGTAGCGCATCTGATTTGGGATCAGAGGGTCGTAGGTTCGAATCCTATCGCTCCGACCAATATTTTTATAAAGTCTGCGACTTTGTCGGTCGCCGCCTTAAAATTATTCCCCTAATTCTCTTCAAGATTTCTCTGCTTTTGAATGCTTAAGCGGCGTTCGATTTCGGAATAGGAAGCTGTATTTCACTAAGTGGAACATGCCACGAAGCACAGAGCTGGACGCTCAGAGAGCGCCAGCTCAGCCCACTTCAACGCTGGTGTGCTTGCTTACTCGCGCACGATCGTTACATCACTGCAATTGAAAAAACCCTCGTTACCTGCATCTATACGCTGCCAGTAGCTGTAAAGAATCGCATCACCTACACGGTTTTCCGGAATAGGAACGTTGAGTTTATAAAATGACTGTACATTCGGCAAATGGCCTGCGCCATTAGCCGGCACCGGAACCGGAGCGGGTGCATCGTAAATCAGGTCAAGATCAGACCAGCTGAGTGGCCGAGTCGGATCGTATGAGGGCTTAGAGATAAACACACGCATGCGCGAAGGATTATGCGCTGTCGTATTTTCCCAGGCCAGCTCTATCGCACCATTTTTGGGGGTAATTTTAGTTTTACGCCAAAGAGTCGTTGGTGCACGGTCCAGCCCTTGCTTGCGCGGGTCGCCTCCCGCGCACAGTAGCCCGTCGGGCACGGCCCGTTTGATCTCGTCAAAATCCTCGGGATTCGTTGGATTGGCGGAGACCTCGTTCCACTGCACAAACGGGTAAGGACTGTTGTCGCCTGCGCGATAGGCGGCCAGGCAATCAGCGTTCGGAATACCGGAGCCGTCTGATGGCGACCAATAGCCTCCGTCCAAATGGCATTGATACTGTCGAGCGATTGGAAAACCTACCGCGCCATGCGCGCTCACTTCCTGCACCATACCGCTTATGCCTGCCATCCCCGCTAACCATAGCCAAGTCGCACGCCAGCCTAGGCTAGAACGCCCTAAATTTCTTCTCATCGCTTTCTCCTTGAGATAAAAATTCAGCTTGTACCGCACCCGCTCCCAAATAGAGTTAGGCGATAGCTACAGCGCCTAACACCACTGCAATAGTCAACCGACGTACCTACCCGATACGCCGATTCACTCCTTGCCCGCTTGCCGCCAGCTCCACGCAAGCTGACCTAAACACGCTGAGTAATGCAGGCCCTCGATGTGTTGCTCCAGTCGCACTGCTGCGTGTGGCTCACTCTCTCGTGCTCAATATCAGTCTCGTGGCGCTTTGCGATTTTTCAGCCAATCACCCGTTTTTCTTCTAGTTGACTACGCACCGAAGCGACTCCATCGGCTTACTTCTCTAAATATAGTAAGTTTGCGGCTTGCTTTGGAACTCACTGTAGACCAGGCATATTACTTTCGCAAGAAATTTTTATGAGCCAACAAGCACGCATGAGTCGCGCGCACACGAGTGCGGCCTTCGCTTAGATCCGAACGTGCCTAATGCAGGCATTCGGCTCCCACCTCGAGTGATTGACAGCAAATCGGCGATCTGGCCATTGTGCGGCCGGTTTCCCGACCTTGTTCGTAGGCTTCTTCGCTACTACGGGGGAGTCTGACTTTTCACGTCCGTGCATCATCGGTTTTGGCGCCTCGCCTTCCCGACGCGGACCTGGCCAATGCCGCTACCACGCCAACTCAGACGTGAGATTTCGCCATTCCCGTGCAAGGCGCTTGCGTGTACGCCAGGTTCTACGACTACGCCAGATCAGCAGGCACTCGCGAGGTCACGCCCGCTCGTATTGCCTTCTACGAATTGGAGCGCGTCGGCATCCGGGATATCAATCATTTCCCAATCGATCAGATCGGCCAACTGCACCATCGGATGCTTCAAGTTGATCTGTCCGCGCAGCGGCTGGCGGTTCCCCTCTGGCACTAGCGTCTTCAAACCCCTCCAAACCTCGTCGAAATTTGCAGCAAACTCATATCGATATGCCTGTCTCTTGCCATTCCTACACATTCCTACAATACCGTTTCAGCTTCCCACTCTCGCTGTGTAGGCCTGGGTGGATTGTTCAAAGCTGGCTATTTAGCTTTACGTCGCGACACAGGGTTGTCGCCATCAGGCACTGATCGATGCACCAGTCAAAAAATCAAACAGAAACGCACGCATTATGCGCTGCTTTTGCTTTTACGCAGAGCGCGACTAATACAAGACTTAAAAGAGGAATATGCCTGCCGTCTTTGCAAGGTTTCTAGCTTCCGCGCACACCACCTAAAGCGGGGCCATCATTTTGCAAGGGAGGCATAGATACCGGTGAGTGAGCGGGATGCCGAATTCAAGGCACGATCGGTGCGCCGTCTTGCCGGGCTCTGGTACCGCGCCAAGCTGGCCTGCGGGAGGCACACAATGACCTTAATTGTGCACCTCCCTGGGACACATATTGCACTATGTCTGACTATGCAATATCCGCATACTCTTTAATAAAGTTCCGGTGATGTGCGTACTGGCATTCTTACTTTAAAAACTTTGCCATCTGAAAGAAAGAAAATAACCCTAGCGCTGTCACCTGGAGTAATCACACGGGTGGGTTTTTGAAACATTAAATGATACTTACCAGGAACGAACGCGAACTCACCTTTTGCCGGGATGGTAAATTTATCCAATTTAACCATTTTGCTAGATTCTGAATCCGTTACCGTTTGATAAATTGTGATTTCTTTGTAATCTGGACTTTTGATTTTCGCGACCTCAAACGGCTGATCGGAACTGTTTACCAATGTGATATAGCCAGCAGCAGGTAATGCATTGGGTAGCCAGCGCACCCATACTGACTTTTCCGCTGCCGTGATGTCAGTCGACACAGGCGTTTTGGCAGATGCAGAGATAGGAGAAAGCCAAGTCAATACACTAGTTAACAGCAGAGCAAGCACTCTCATGATTTTTTCCTATTTAGATGAATGATTAAAAGACCTGCTTAAATCGAACATTTCATTCGGCGATTGCATTTTAGCTTTAACCTATTTCGCGCACCTCCTTGTTGAGTTTAATATATGTAAGCGCCTAAATGGCTAAACATTGCAATGACAGCGTATCCATCGCGGTCAAATTGTACAAATAGATAATCCGATAGTGTGGTGCTTAGCCAACACCTCTAGCTTGACCAAGGTGTGGCGAGCCCACTATACAGAGCGCCCGTGTTAAATTTACTGACTTTGGTGGTTTCACTTGAAAGCGAGCCGCGTGTTTCTTGTGCTCATCACGCCGCAGCCTAAGCTTTACTTTTCCTTGCGCACGGCCCGCACCAACATCGCACCTTTTAGCGGCTTCTGAGTTTGATCGTTGACTACTAAATATTCAGTCGTTCTCAACCCAGTAAGGTTCGGCGCATGTCGTAATTCGTAATACATGTGGCGCTTGCTAATTAGATCAACCTGCATAAAGCAAGCAGCGTATTCCTAGCGGCGATCTGCGCGTTGACTGGACTTGAACGTGCAAAAGCGCCGCGCTCGACTATCGCCGATGTGGATGGAGTAACCCTCCGTTTTCCCCAGGGTTCAGAAGTAGAAACTAAGCAGTCGTGGCCAACCGCTGTTTAGCGTCAATCCGCCCAGGACCTGCGATTAGCGACACATCCATGCCGCCAGACTTCGAGTGTCATTGGTCAAACATCGCCGTGCTGATGCCTCATTCCGGCACAGCTCCGGTACCGCCACCCCCACCACCACGCACTTGAGCGCATCCATGATCTGGCTGTCCTCAAATCTCAACTGCTTCATTCGGTGGAACGCCCGCATTGAGAAAATGCTACTTCTCGTCTCGGAGGGTTTTCCGGGAACTACCGTGCCGCTCGCATTGCAAAGCTTGCAAGGCCGAGCGCATATCACGCCAGCTGCGGCAGCTTACCGCGCACGCGCCATCGGACCGTCATCATGCCATGCTCGCGCGTGGGGTCCGCGACATCGCCCCACTGCAGCGCGTCTAACGGCACCGCCCACACTGGCGCAAGCGTGTGTCCGCGGCGCATGGTCAGGTGTGTTCGCGGGCAGTGCCAGTTGAGGGCTACTCGTTTGGTTCGTTATCGACACTAGCAGGTCTGAATTCTGCTTTATTTTGAAAGCACAGCCACGCGGGCATTTCGACGGCACGCCGATACGCTTAACATTGCGCTTGCCCTTGCCGCATGCCGTCGATCACTCAGTGTCTGGTTTGCAATGAAATTTGGCTGAATCAGGTGGGCATGCACACTACTCGATGCGGCAAGGGATAACACTCTGTCCGGAGCCGGCATAGCCCGGGCAGCTTTTACATGGCTAGGAGGCCTTCCCATCCGGACAGAGCCGGCCAGCGCGCTCGCCATGGTTGCACAGTTCCGTTACGATATGGGTGACGGCAAGTTTGTCGCAGGAGCAGTCATGACAGAACTTAACAAGGAGAATTTAATGTCGGATATCAAAACCGTCCTGTCGGACGCCGAGGACTTGCTCAAGCAAGCAGCAAGCACGACGGGTGAACGCGCGACTGAATTGCGCGAAAAGGCCCTGACGCGTCTGAAGCAAGCAAAGGAAAAGGCGGCCGATGTGCAGGTGGTGGTCGTCGAAAAAGGCAAGAAGGCGGTCCGTGCCACGGACGATTACGTCCACGATCATCCATGGACGTCCATCGGCGTCGCCGCCGGTGTCGGCGTGTTGATCGGACTGCTGATCAACCGCAAGTAGGGCTGGGTGCGACGACGCCTGCGCGTCGCCCTTGCCAATGCCTGGTGCCACCGCGTCTCGCCTCTGCGCGACGCGGTGGCTGATTGAACCTCCCGCCTGCCGCGCCCTGCGCAATCTGCTGATGAGCCACGACACTCAATCGCCACTGCCGATTCACAGTTCACTGCGACGCCTGATCGGATCGGTTTCTTCCCTGCTTCAAACACGCCTAGAGTTGGTCGGTATCGAACTTGCGGAAGAAAAGGAGCGGCTACTCGGCGTCTTGTTCGCTGGCCTCGCAGCCATGATGTTTGCGACGATGGCGCTGGTCACCCTGACCGTCCTGATCGCCGCGGCATTCTGGGAAACGTATCGATGGCAGGCGTTGGCTATGCTTACCGTGCTATACGTTATCGCGGCACTCGTCTGCGTGCACAAGGCGCGTTCGGGCGTTCGGCGCGCGCCTTTGATTTTCGAGGAAACGCTAGCCGAATTCGACAAGGACCGTGCCATTTTCCGCAAGCCATCACCATGAACCATCCCCATTCCAACGGCCGTCTTGCCCAACCGGCTTCAGTGCGCGGGTCGGGCGACCCTAAGGTGCGAGCGATCCGCAAGGAGCTTTTGCTAGCGCGCGCCGATCTCGACCGGCTGGACATCGCCCAAGCCGGTCAGGAACTGCGCCGAGGCGTCGCAAAGTTCAGTTGGCTCAGCGGGCTAATACCCGGCATCAGCCGGTTTCGCTCATTGCGCCGGCTTCCGGCCATCGGCACATTGCTGGGCCAGCATCCGGTGCTCGGCTCGATCGCGTCGGCCGCGTTCTCCGGCCCCGTACGTCGCGTGGTGATGCGCAACGCCAAACCGTTGCTGAAATGGACCGCGGTGGGTGCCATCGCGTGGCGCGGCTACAAGCTGTGGAAAGCGGTACGTCCGCAACGTGGGGTGTCAGCGGCCGCAGCGAAGCGTGCCGGCCTAGCCGCGCGCTCGCGCGATGCCCACCGAGGCACTTAAGACGTTCACACCACGCACAACTGCCGCGCGTTGACGCGCTGGAATGGCGTAGCGTCACACCTACGCCGGCGCGGTGTGCGCATCATCGAGTCCAGCAATGCGCATGCTCGTGCCATTGCGAAAGAATACCCACTGAGTCCGACGTGCTGGCGGATCCGCCCACGGCTCCGCCAGCGCCGGCATTGCTTCGCTGCCCCGTGGCGTCGAGCTTGAATGCACCGCACAGGTGATCGTCGGCCATCGGACCGTCGTGCAGCGGCTCGGCTACCACGGAGTACCCGCCATTGGACCGCGTCGCGCCGATAACCCGCAGCGCATAGGCGGCGCGCGCACCCGGCGGCACGCGCCCGAGTTCCGCTGGAAGGACAGCGGGATCCGTGGCGATGCCAACCCCGCCAAGCGCTTGCGTACGCTGTGCGAGTTGGATCTCGACATGGTGAGCGGCACGATAAACGGCGCTGACGGCGGCTACCCGCATACTGCGACGCATTTGCTCATGATACGTTGGCAACGCATACGTTGCGAGAATGGCAACAAGCGCCAATGCCACCGCCAGTTCAACCAGCGTCATGCCCCGGCATCGGACCGTGCTTATGCTTAAAACGGCCTGCGGGCCACGAACCGCCATCCAGTACGCACCGTCCGCTGCGTCTGGCCAACCCGCATGATCGCCTGCAACCATATCTCGCTCTCCTCATCGACCGCGAAGCCTCGCGCGGTCAGCAGATAAGCGGCCGCGCCAGCCTCCGAGACGTTCACCGCCTCGATCAGGCACTGCGGCGCCCGCCCGCCGGCACGCCAGCGACGCACCGGCTGTATCGCGCTACCGGCCTCCCCGTCGAATAGCATGCGCTGATGCCATCCGGGCGTGGCCTGCGGGCTCGGTATGACACGGGGGATCGGTGCACCGATATCAAGCGCATGTGTCACCACGTAACGTTCGCACCATCGCAGCGCCGAATCCGCCGCATGAAAGGCTTCGATATGCGCGATGAGTCCACGCTCCATGCGCGCCGTCGAGCGCACCGCGTCCAACGATGAGCCGAGCAGTGCGGTCAACGCGACGGCGAATATCAATACGAGCGGCAGCACGCTGCCACGCTGCGCGAGCAACGCGCGCGTCATCGCGCGCCGCCCGCAACGGCGTTGCGAATCGCCACGCGGCGCATCCAGGCGGTACGAATTCGTCGATCGGTCGGCATCACCCGTTTGCCGTCGCAGTCGAGGTAGGCCGTCGGACGCGTCGCCACCGGTCCACGCGACACGACGCAGACATCAATGGCTACGATACGACGCCAGTCCGGCTCGGATAACGACGACGCGCGAACCGCGGCGTGGGCACCGGCAAGCCAATAGGACAACCGCAGCTGCTCGATACTATCGACCAACGGCTGTGCCGTCGCGTCGTGACCATTGCCCCGACAATAAAGCTCCGGCTGGTCGGGCGTACGCGCCTGAACATAGAAACGCACCGCAATCGTGTCGCCCGTCACGTTCTGGCCCAGACAATCGGTGGGCCAGTTGTCTTTCGATGGCCAGGTCGCCACCGGGTCGGCCGCATACCGAAAAACCACGCCGTCCGAGTCATGCATGACCGCGCGGCACCGCCCAGCTTGCTCGCGCTCGGGTATGCCGCGCTCACAACCGAAGATCGGCGGGTCTCGGATCGTTTCATCCGCGGCGGGCGCATCGGGTGCTTCGACGGCCCGCGTCGACGTGGAGGCCGTTGAGGCGCGCCACGTCCGTGGGAAAGCTTGCGGCATTCCGGCAAGCCTGGCGTGCGCCACTATGATTTCCAGCGCCTGTTGGCCGGCGGCCGCGGCCCGGCGAGTCTCGTCAACACGACCGGCCGTCCCGCTGAGCACGCCGTACGTCCCGGCCAGCAAGAGCGTGAGCATCATGCCAATGGTCGATGAAAGGAGCCATTCCACCAGCGTATGCCCCCCATCACGTCTGCGTGACACGCTGATCATTCGAGAAAGCCCAGCGATAGGCAGCGGCGCACATATCCGTCGGGCGGCACGATCGTCCCGCGGCACGCCGCCACCCGCTGCGACGCGTCGGCAGCCAGTTCCGACCATTCGAGCGTCAGCACGTCGGCACCGTCCGGATCGCGTTCCACCGTCACGGTACCGTCGAGCAATTGGCGTGACGCATCCCGACTCGCGTGCGCGAGCGCCACGGATTGCGGGTGTCCGGCGCGCATCAGTTCGAGCGCGGCGTCCGCGATCAACGCCGCTCGCATGCGATTCGACAAAGTCTGATCCGAGCGCACCATCGCCTGCCACGCCGCGCCCGCGCTCACGATGGCCACCGCGGCCAATGCAGTGGCCATCGCGGCCTCGATCATCGTGGCACCCGCCACGGCGCCCGGACCGTAGGCTGGACCGCGCTGACCCTGCGCAGCCGGCTCGGCAAGCCGCGCACGAA
Source organism: Mycetohabitans sp. B46 (assembly GCF_037389205.1). Classification (NCBI taxonomy): domain Bacteria; kingdom Pseudomonadati; phylum Pseudomonadota; class Betaproteobacteria; order Burkholderiales; family Burkholderiaceae; genus Mycetohabitans; species Mycetohabitans sp. B46. Next base: position 151,711 of record NZ_JADBGL010000003.1, on the reverse strand, counting down.
ACTCATTTGCGATACGCATCGGCACGGATCAACGCACGGCCACCTGCCGCAAGGCGAACATGCAACGCCGCAATACGCGGTGACGCGCGCGCCGCACGCACCGCAAAGCCGCGAAAGCTGCCAGCGGATAAGCCGGCGGGCGGCAGAAATCTCATCTCCGTCGTACTGCCGGCGATCGTCACATCGCTCACAGCCGGTTGTGCGTGTAGCACGATCGGCCGCGCGCCGACACCAGGCTGCCGGGCCTGCACCAGCCAGCCGCAGGACCAGTCCAGCGCGCCCGTGGCGCATGGTCGGCCGGGTAAGATGCACTGGCCCGCGCCATCTGAGCGGCAAACCGTCACCGGCGCCTGCCGCGCCACGGCCTCGCTGCGGGCCAATGACAACGTGCGCCCCAATGCACGCGCTACCGCTCGAATCTGCTCACGCGAACGCCATTCGTCGAGCGATGGGATCACCCATGCCGCCAACGCCAATGAAATCGCCATGACCGTACAGATCTCGGCCAGCATGAATCCGCGCCGCCGCGCGGCTCGATATCGCTCCACCGTCACGTCTCCTGGATGCCCGCGACACGCAACGCCCGATGCGCTGCGATTAACGAACACTGTAGGACGGCGCACGGCGCGCAACAATTGACCGAATGGCCGGCGCCGCCGGACCACGCGCTTGCAACCGCTTCGCGTCGCGGATCTTCAGCCACAGCACGTCGAACGACACGCCATGCGGCTCAATGGTGGAACAGCGATATAGGATGAGAAACGCGATGACGCCGTCAGAAGCGCCTATGACTGCCGTTTGCGCGATGTGGGACTGGGCGCGCCGGCTGCGGATCGACCGAACTCATCGATCAAATTCTTGAACTCGGACACGTCCTCAAAGCGCTTATACACTGACGCGAAACGCACGTAGGCGATCTTGTCGAGCTTACGCAACGCGTCCATCACCAGCTCGCCGAGCCGTTCGCTGCGCACCTCGCGCTCGCCGGATGCCAGCAATTGGTACTCGACACGCGCCACCGCTTCGTCGATCGCCTCGGCGGCCACGGGCCGCTTGCGCAACGCAAGCTGCATACTGGACAGAATCTTGCGGCGATCGAATTCGACTCGCGTGCCATCCTTCTTGACGACCGTCGGCAGCGCAAGTTCGACCCGCTCGTATGTCGTGAAGCGCTTGTCGCAAGCTGGGCAGCGGCGGCGGCGGCGGATCGCTGCACCGTCCTCCGACACGCGCGAATCCACCACCTGAGTGTCGTCGTGCCGGCAAAACGGGCAGCGCATGACGATTCGTCCCGCGGCTTACTTGTACACCGGGAACTGGCGCGTGAGTTCGGCAACCTGGCCGCGCACCCGCTCAATCGTTGCCGCGTCGTCCGGCTTGTCCAGCACATCGGCAATCAGATTGCCGACCTGCTCGGCCTGGGCGGGACCGAAACCGCGCGTGGTCATGGCCGGCGAGCCGAGCCGGATGCCGCTGGTCACAAAGGGCTTTTCCGGATCGTTCGGGATCGCATTCTTGTTCACGGTGATGTGCGCGGCGCCCAACGCGGCCTCCGCAGTCTTGCCCGTGGTCTGCTTCGCCCGTAGGTCGACCAGCATCACATGGCTTTCGGTGCGGCCGGACACGATCCGCAAGCCACGCTTGACTAGCGTTTCGGCGAGCACGCGCGCGTTGTCCACGACCTGCTGCTGGTAGGTCTTGAACTGCGGCGCCAGCGCTTCCTTGAACGCGACGGCCTTCGCCGCAATCACGTGCATCAACGGACCGCCCTGGATGCCCGGGAAAATTGCTGAATTGACCGCCTTCTCGTACTCGGCCTTCATTAGGATGACGCCGCCACGCGGACCACGCAAGCTCTTGTGCGTGGTCGTCGTCACGAAGTCGGCATGCGGCACCGGGTTCGGATAAACGCCGGCGGCAATCAGTCCCGCATAGTGCGCCATATCCACCATGAAATACGCGCCGACCGACTTCGCGATCCGTGCCAGGCGCTCGAAGTCGATGCGCAGCGAGAACGCCGACGCGCCCGCCACGAGCAGCTTCGGCTTGTGCTGCTGCGCGAGCTGCTCGGCTGCGTCATAGTCGATGTCCTCGTTCTCGTTCAGCCCGTAGCTGACGACATTGAACCACTTGCCGGACAGGTTGACCGGAGAGCCGTGCGTCAGATGGCCGCCGTGCGCGAGGCTCATGCCCATGATCGTATCGCCCGGCTTGAGCACCGCGAAAAACACCCCTTGATTGGCCTGCGAACCCGAATTAGGTTGTACGTTCGCCGCCTCCGCGCCAAACAGCTGCTTGACCCGTTCGATCGCCAACTGCTCGACCATATCGACATATTCACAACCGCCGTAGTACCGCTTGCCGGGATACCCTTCGGCGTACTTGTTGGTCAGTTGGGAGCCCTGGGCCGCCATCACCGCCGGGCTCGTATAGTTTTCCGACGCGATCAGCTCAATATGGTCTTCTTGCCGGCGGTTCTCGTTCTGAATCGCCTGCCAGACCTGTGGATCGACGTTCGCAATGGTTTGCTCGGCTTTGTCAAACATGCGTCAGCTCCCTTCAATGTTCAAACGATTGACCGAATCGGTGCACTGTCGCACCCACGGCAAAGATACGGTCCTGGAATGGCTTAGTGGAAAAAGACTTCCGATGACGCAAGGACAGGACAGCCCGGGTGACGCAACGACTGCGACCGGATCACGGCTGCCCAGGCGAACGGCAAGACTGCACCCCGCGCTTCACGGTGGTCGTTCCACCTCCGACTTGAAAGTCGCTATCGCCAGTTACGCAGGGTTAGGCGCATTAGTGTATTGGAAGGGTGCTGAATAGGCAACTGAACGTAGCATTTAAAAAAACGGCCGTTCATTTTTTCCTCATTGCGACGTCGCGGCTGCTGAGACGCAGCGCGACACCGTTCATTATGCGAGACTGCCACACGCGTTCCGGTAGAATCCCGCGGATGATGAACATGATCTCGCCTGAACCAGCAGCCCAGCCCGGCTTTACGTGGCCGGTACGCGTCTATTTCGAGGACACCGACGCTGGCGGCATTGTCTTCTACGCTAATTACCTGAAGTTCTTTGAGCGGGCCCGCACCGAATGGCTGCGCGCATGCGGCATCGACCAGCGACGGTTGGCCGACACCCAGCAGGTCATGTTCGTCGTGCGCAACACCGCGCTCGACTACCGTGCCCCGGCGCGCCTGGACGATGTGCTCATCATCGAGAGCCGCATTGAGCGGCTCGGCCCCGCCTCGGTCGATTTTTACCAACAGGCAAGCTGCGACGGCAAGGTGCTGTCCACCGGCACGATCCGCGTGGCCTGCGTCCAGCGCGCGACAATTCGGCCCGTGCCACTGCCTGACACTGTACGCCAGGCGCTGCTGAGCGGCCCGCGCGACGCGGGCTGTCAACGCTCGCACGCTGATATGCGTTGACACTGCACAGAACGTGAGCCGATCCGGTCCACCCCATGAATCACCATGAATAACGCACAAGACCTTTCAATCATTCCGCTCGTATTAAACGCAAGCCTGCTAGCGCAAGCCGTCATGGCGCTGCTGCTGTTGCTGTCGCTCCTGTCCTGGACTTTTATCTTCCGCAAATGGTTCTCGATCCGTCGCGCCCGCGCGCAGACTGAATGGTTTGAGCGCGATTTTTGGTCGGGTGGAGAGCTGCAGTCGCTTTACCAGAGCGCGGCAAACAATCGTCATACGATTGGCGCCCTTGAGCGAATCTTCGAGTCAGGCATGCGTGAATTCCTGAAAGCCAAGGAAAAACGCGTCGCCGAACCCGGTGCGATACTGGATGGTGCACGCCGCGCGATGCGCGCCGCGTTCCAGCGCGAAATGGATGCGCTCGAGGCCAATCTAGCATTTCTTGCGTCGGTCGGCTCGGTGAGCCCATACATCGGCCTGTTTGGAACGGTCTGGGGCATCATGAACGCGTTTCGCGGGCTGGCGAACGTGCAGCAGGCGACGCTGGCCAGTGTCGCGCCCGGCATCGCGGAGGCGCTGGTCGCCACCGCCATCGGCCTGTTCGCGGCCATCCCGGCGGTGGTCGCCTATAATCGCTACGCACACGACATCGACCGCCTGTCGATCCGCTTCGAGACCTTCATCGAAGAATTCTCGAATATCCTGCAACGACAGGCTCACTGACGGAGAACCCGATGGCCGGCACTCCGATCCGCTCCAGTCTGCGCGGCGGCCGTTCGCGCCGCGTGATGTCCGACATTAACGTCGTTCCCTACATCGACGTGATGCTCGTGCTGCTCGTCATTTTCATGGTGACCGCTCCGCTTGTCGCGCCGTCGATCATCAACCTGCCCACGGTCGGCCATGCGGCTCCACAGGAGCAGACGCCGCCCGTCATTGTTAATCTCAAGCCTGACGGCACCCTGAGTGTTAAGTACAAGAACGACGCGTCGGGCGCCACGCAGGAATTGCCAATGACGCTGGCCGATCTGGACCATTTTATCGCCGACCGGACGCAGACCCACCCCGACCAGCCGGTCGTGATCGGCGCGGACAAGTCGGTCAAATACGAAATCGTGATGAATGTCATGTCGGAGCTGAAAGCAAACGGCGTGAAGCGCGTCGGGCTGCTCGTCAAGCCGAAATGAAGCCAAAAGCAGGATATCCGTTTGAACCCCCGCGGGAACGCGGCACGCTGCGCGCACTCGCGCTCGCCGCGTTGATGCACGTGCTGTTCGCACTCTTTCTGTACCACGGGATGAAGTGGCAAAACAGCACGCCTGCCGGCGCTGAAGCAGAAATCTGGACGCAGGTGCCGAGCACGCCGGCCCCGCCCCCCCCTGCTGCCGCGCCGGCGCAACTCACCCCACCGCCAGCCCAGCACGAGGAGGCGGACATCGCATTGCAACAGGAAAAGCGGCACAAGCAACAAGAGGCGGAACGCCAAGCGCAGCTGGCCGAACAGGAGCACGTGCGCAGGCAAGCCGAGCAACAAGCCGACGCGCACCGCCAGCAACTCGCCGCGCAAAAAGCAGCGGCCGAGAAACTGAAGCAGCAGCAGGCGGAGAAATGGCGCGAGCAGCAGTTTGCGCAGCAACAGCAAGAGGCGCTGAAGAAGCAGCAAGCGCTGAAAAAGCAGGAAGCATTGAAGGCGCAGCAGGAAAAGCTCGCGCTTGCCCAGGCGAAAAAGCAGCAGGCGCAACAAGCGGCGAAGGCCAAACAGGCGGCCGAGCAGGCCGCGCGCCAAAAGCTCGACCAGGCGCGTCGGGCGCGGCTGGCGCAGTTGCAGGGCTTGGCCGGCGATGAGCCCGGAGGCAACGGACTGGCCAAGAGCGGCACAGGCACGGGAAGCGGCGGCACCGCAACGTCGGCTGGCTATGCGGACAAGGTGCAGCGCCGTGTGCGGCCCAATGTCATCTGGTCCGGACCGACTGAAGGGCTGGATACGCTGATTGCCGTACGCTGCGCCCCCGACGGTGCGCTGCTCGACGCGCGCATCGCGCGCAGCAGCGGTAATGCGCAGTGGGACGACGCGGCACTGCGCGCGGTCCAGCGCTCTGACCCGATGCCGCTGGACACCCATGGCAAGGCGCCGGCAAGCTTCAATATCCGGATGCGGCCTGCCGGCGGATGATTAATCGTTGACTGTAACGCATCCGCATGCACGCTTGCGAAGCTCGCGGCGCGATGGCGCCAAGGGAACGATCGCCCCGTTTCACGGTCTGTGCCGTGTTGCGGAATCGTCAACAACGTAGTCAGGCAAATGTAGGAAAAGCATGAGTTTGATCAAAAAACTGGGGCTGAAAACGCTAGTTGTGTCATTACTCGTCACCGCAGGCGTATCGGCGCGCGCCGACCTGACGGTACTTGTCACGGGTATCGGTTCAACCCAGTTCCCGATTGCGGTGGCAAGCTTTGCCAACGAGGCCAGTTCGCCGCAGCAGGTGGCGGCGATCGTGCGGGCCGACCTGGCCCGCAGCGGCAAGTTCAGCCACATCGACGCGGGTAGCGCGCCGGTGTCCGAGTCTGACTCAGTCGATCTCGGCGGCTGGAAGGCCAAGGGGGCAAACGCGTTCGTCGGCGGCAGCGTCACGCGACTCGCGAACGGCCAGTATGAAGTACGATTCCGCCTGTACGACACGGTCAAGCAGCAAAGCCTGGGCGGGCTTTCACTCGTGAGCCCGGAAAGCGGGCTGCGCATGAGCGCGCACAAGGTCGCCGACTACATCTATCAGAAGCTACTTGGCTCGCACGGCATGTTCGCCACGCGGCTATCGTATGTGACGCGTCACGGCGGACGCTATCAACTCAAGATCTCCGACTCGGACGGCCAGAATGAGCATATCGCGCTGACGAGTCCGGAGCCGATCATCTCCCCAACGTGGTCACCGGACGGCACGAAGCTCGCCTACGTATCGTTCGAAAGAAAGAAACCGATCGTGTACATCCACGACTTGTCAACCGGCCGGCGCGTGATGGTCTCCAATCAAAAGGGCAACAACAGTGCACCGGCGTGGTCGCCGGACGGCACGAAGCTCGCGGTAGCGTTGTCACTGACTGGCAATACGCAGATTTTTATCGTCAACGCCGATGGCTCCGGCTTGCGCCGCCTCACCCACGGCCACTCGATCGATACCGAGCCGGCCTTCTCGCCGGACGGGCAGTCGATCTACTTCACCAGCGACCGTGGCGGCCCGCCTCAAATCTACAAGATGCCCACACAAGGCGAATCGGCAAGCGCCGCGCAGCGCGTGACGTTCAACGGCAGCTACAACACCAGTGCACGCGTCTCGCCGGACGGCAAGGAGCTTGCGTATATATCGCGCGTCGGGGGCACATTCAGGCTGTATCTGCAAGACCTGGCGACGGGATCCGCGACGGCGCTCACCGATACGACGCGCGACGAGTCACCGAGCTTTGCTGCGAACGGCCAATACTTGCTTTACGCGACCCAGGTCAATGGTCGTCAGGTGCTGGCCGCGGTTTCGATCGACGGCAGCATACGGCAGGTGTTGTCGATCCCGGGCGGCGGCGTGCGTGAGCCGTCCTGGGGCCCTTTCATGCCATAACCACAAGGAGAGCTTCAAATGATGTCCAAATTGCGTAATGTTGCTGCAGCGCTAATGATGGGCGCATTGGTGGCGTGTCACTCGGGTGTCAAGCTCGACGAAGGCGCTCACGCCAAGGGGGGCGCCGTGAGTACGCAACCACAGCCAACCGACGTGCAGCAAGTCAATGTTGACGAGCTCAGCAACCCGAACAGCCCGCTCGCCAAACGCAGCATCTACTTCGATTTCGATAGCTACGCCGTCAAGGATGACTACCAGCCGCTGCTGCAAGCCCACGCGCAATATCTGAAGGGCCATCCGCAACGCCATGTGCTGATCCAAGGCAACACTGACGAGCGCGGTACCAGCGAGTACAACCTGGCATTGGGCCAAAAGCGTGCCGAATCGGTGCGTCGCGCGCTGGCACTGCTCGGGGCAAACGACAGCCAGATGGAAGCAGTGAGCCTAGGCAAGGAAAAACCCGCTGCGACGGACCACGACGAAGCCTCGTGGGCACAGAATCGCCGCGCCGATCTCGTCTATCAATAACCAGTGGTGACTGACACATGAAAGTCTGTTTCAGTGGGCTGCGCGTCGCTGCAGCCGTAGCGGCGACAGGCGCCGCGCTTGCCGCGTCGCCCGCGCACGCTGGTCTGTTCGACGATAACGAGGCACGGCAGGCGGTGCTGGATCTGCGTGCGAAAACCGACTCGCTGTCAAGCCAGATGAGCGCGGCGCAGCGCACAATACTCGATCAATCCAACCGCCTTGACCAGCTGAACCAGCAGGTGGCAACGTTACGCGGACAGAACGAAAACTTGGCCAATCAAGTCGCCGCGCTGCAAAAGCAACAGCGTGACTACTACATCGACCTGGACACCCGGCTGAAAAAGTTCGAGCCTCAGCAACAGACGATCGATGGTGTCCAGGGCGAGGTACAGCCAGGCGAAACGGACGCGTTCAACGCGGCGCTGCAACTGTTCAAGAACGGTGACTTTAAAGGCGCGACGTCAGGATTCAAGGCGTTCGTGTCGAAGTATCCGAACAGCCCCTATCAACCGACGGCACAATACTGGCTCGGCAATGCGTTGTACGCGCAGCGGGACTACAAGGGGTCAACGACGGTATGGCAGGGTGTCGTGACAAAGTACCCCACACACCCACGCGCGCCGGAGGCGTTGCTCGCCATCGCGAATAACCAATTGGAGCAAGGGCAGAAGGCAGCCGCGAAGCGGACACTGGGACAGGTGCTGACGCAGTACAGTGGATCGAATGCCGCGCAGGCGGCACAAAGTCGGTTGTCGCAGATCCGATAGGGATCGTACCGGTCAGCGGCTTGCCGTGAGTCGCTCGCTTGACCAACCGGTCTTTTCTCGATATACTTTTCTGCTCTTTGGGTCGTTAGCTCAGCTGGTAGAGCAGCGGACTTTTAATCCGTTGGTCACTGGTTCGAATCCAGTACGGCCTACCAAAGAAATCAAGGATTTAGCATTGCTGCTAAGCCCATATTGATGAAGGGAGTGTGCGTTTTTCTGCCACTCCCTTATTTTTTGCCAATGCGTCTCATGGTTTGCCAACGTAGTTGTCGCGTCGCTTCACGCACACTGCTTTAATTGAGTTCGGAACGGTCACTTCACGCTCACGCGCAAAGTAGCCCAGATTCAGTTGCGCTTGACAGTACGGCGTGCAGCGTGAGGCTACGTGGTCGTCCTCGAAGATTAAGTACTTGTTTGGCGTCGCTTTAATTGGTATCGGGCCTCGCGATGCAGACCTACTATATCCCAAGGAGCAGTAACGCCGTGTCGCAATGCTGCTTCTTCAACCGTTACTCCCCGAGGTCAATACTCGCGCGATTTCTCGCAGGCCAGTCGTTCTCTAGCCATTCAGGATCCCGACGTATGGCATTCACCACCGCATCCAACAGACCGGGGCGTGGCGCCGGTACCTGCTCAGCAACGGGTAACCAAGCGGCACCGGCTTCTAGCCGATGTTCGAGTAACAACAAGTTGCACATCTGTCCGCCCAATTCAGCAACGGGCTCGCTTTGATGACGAGCAGGAAGTAGCTTGATGCGTTTGAGCACGCTGATGAAATCTTCGGAAGTCTCTACGCGCGGTATTAAGTCCAATATCCAATAAACGTTCTGCGTTAACTGCTTCTCTTCTCTCTCCCACTCCCTCTCCAGTGGTTGAGCGGCTGCATAGTGCAAGCGCCTAGATGCTTGAGATACAGTCGCAAGCGTTTTGGCGTTCATATGCTGAAAAATTTCTTGCAACGTCTCCGTAGGCAGTGTCTCGAGGCGACTTGGAGACAAAGTTGGCGTTTGCGTATGGGGAATAGGGTTGTCCGTTACCTTCTTATTGAACGTTTTTTGGGGCATGTCGGCGGCCGTTGCGCCGGATCGTCGCTCTGGTTTTTTTAAGTACTTAGACAGCACATTGTGCGTCGGTTTCGGGCGCAGCACGCCGTGCTCAGAATTGGCGGCGTTATTCGTGCTTGGCTGATCGGTATTTTGCCGTCGGCGCCCCATCGAAAGAACATTTAGGCTGGGCAGGCATCCGCGCATCCATTTCTCCTTAATTAAAAACAGGCTCCGTTGCATCACACTGCTCTGGCGTGTTAGCCGCCTATCGAGGCCGGATTTGTCTAGCCGAGCAGGCGGCGACGCTGCCGCGTACGAGCGCAATACAGTCGGGTGACATCGTGTACCAATCAAAAAACGACCGTTCCTTGTTGGATAGTGCGATAAGTGGCACGGTGTACGAATGGCGGCCAACAAGCTTGTCCTATTAGAATGGCGCTTGGTGACGCACGCGCCGCGGCGTGCGCGAAGTCAAGTCAGACCCAGCGAACGGTAGTCTGCGACGCGTGAGCGGGTCTCAGGCGCGGCGGTAAATGCAGTTCTTTCCGAGTGACCAGTTGATACCCCGTCCAGGGCACGTATGCGAAGTTTGTAGCGCGGTTCGGGCTAGTGTCCAGCAGACGAGCCGTCGATCAGGACAACCCCACGCCTTGGCCACGGACCTCGGGTAACGTAAACAGATCCTGCAGGTAACAGTAAGGACCTGTCGTCCAGCACGAGCGATGGTAAATGGCGTGCACGATGCCCAGCAGGCGCTCCTGCGCATCGAACGCACCTAGGGCGAACATCGGCTCGTTTAGATCCATCAACCGGGCCCACGTCGTCTCGCATACAGCCTCGCTCAGCGCAGTGTAATAAAACGCCTGATGGCACGCCACAACGGCCGCCACGCCGCCTCGTGTGGCGCGGCAAGTGGACGGACAGTCACTGGCGCGCCGGCACGCCGAGCTACCGCCTGCTGCGTGCGAATCGCCGTGAGGCAAAGGCGCTGCGCACATTGCGCATCGAAGTTCTGTGGCGACAGCCATGCGTCGAACGCCGCGGCAAGCGCGCTCCATTCGCTATCGATGATCGAAAACCACGCAGTGTCGCGGGAGCGCTCCTTATAGACGACGGCTTGCCGAAACGTGCCGTCATAGCGAAAGCCGAGTCGAGCGGCCACCTTGCATGATGGTTCGTTTAGGTTGTCGCACTTCCACTCGTAGCGACGGTATCCCAACGTGTCGAACACGTATTTCACTAGCAGATACTGTGCTTCGGTCGACGCCGGCGTGCGCTGCAACTCCGGCGAGAATGCCACCAAGCCCACCTCAATTACCCTATTGGCCGGGTCGATGCGCATTAAGGCGAACGTGCCGACCGCCAGATACGTCCAGTCCCGGCCGTCGGTCGTCTTTGCGTACGCGGCGTACAGCGCTGGCGCATGCCGGTCGGGCTGCAACGGCTCGAGCCGGCAGTAACGTCCATGCAGTGTGACACGGCGCGTGTAAGGGCGCGCGGACCAGTCGGTAAGCGGCCGTTCGATCAGCTGACCGAACATGTTCATTGGGGTGGACAAGGTCATTCTCTCATCGGTGACAGCCGGCGCCATATCGGTCAGGTTTGACGCACATCTTAGTCATCCAGCGGTACCGTGAGAAGATCGTTGCGGTCCGTTGCCGCGTCAGTCGGCCTGCCGTGTGCCGCAGACATGCATACATGGCGACCATCGATCAACGGTTCAATGCCATGCAACAGCGCATTTCGACCAATGGCTGTCACAGCAACGGCGGAAACGCCGATCGCTACAGTGATGCGGCAGTAGCGGCACCAGGTGCTCGAGTTCGAGCATCCCGGCCTTGACCAACGGCAACGACTCGATCATCGCGCGGGCCGCCGGCTCAGAATTGGCTTCGAGAATTGAGCAGGCCCCGCGCTTGTCGCCACGATACCAGACCTAGCACACCGAACTCGCCACGCCTGCCAATGTGGTCGGATAGCCGCCGATCGAAGTGGTGTGTTCTTGGCCTCCAAAAAGTATATAATCATTGTATCTACATCAAGGAGATGCTATGGAAACTGGAACCGTCTTCAAGAACAACAGCACTCAAGCTGTTCGATTACCCGTTGACGCTCGTTTTCCAGAAGGCGTCAGGAAAGTCAATGTCCGTATCGTCGGCCAGGATCGGATACTGACACCTGTGAACAACACATGGGATTCGTTCTTTCTGTCCAATGAATCAGTGACCGATGATTTTATGCAAGAGCGTGCCTCGCAAAAACAATCAGAAAGGGAAGCGCTGTAATACTGAAATACATGCTGGACACGAACATCGCCCTCTATGTTATTAAGCGCCGTCCCATAGAAATCTTGGATACCTTTAATCGTCATACGGAAATGATGTGCATCAGCACCATAACCTATGCTGAACTGCAGCACGGCATCGAAAAGAGTACAAGACCGGATCATAATCGCCGGCAAGTAGAAGATTTTGTATCCCGTTTAGAAACTTTGGACTATGGCGCTAAGGCCGCTGCCCATTATGGCGACATTCGTGCAGTGCTTGAACGTGAGGGGCAAATAATCGGTTTAAACGACCTGCATATTGCAGCGCACGCTAGAAGTGAGGGATTGATTGTGGTTACCAAAAATGTCCAAGAGTTTGGCCGAGTGCCTGGCTTACGTACCGAGGATTGGGTAGCGCCTGCGAGACTGTAGCTGCGTAAAGGCGCCCAACCGAACTTGAACGGCCGATTGCGAGCCTGTCAGAATTTTAGTGTGCCAAGGTCATGAGACGATAACGGAAAACACGTACTCTGACCGACACAACAGTGAGCAAAAAGAGCAAGCATCCCAAGGCGCCAAAGCTGTTTTCCGATGAGCTGATCGACCCACTGCTGGCGCAGGTACAGAATAAGGATGCCGAGTCGATTCTGGGCGAATCGGGCTTGGCCGGGCAGTTGAAGAAGCAACTGGCCCAGCGTATGCTTGGACGGTGATCATGCCCAATGGCGAGTTAAAGCTTGATATTGCGCGTGACCGGCAGGCCACGTTCGAGCCACAATTAGTTGGCAAATATTAACGGCGGCTGCCGGGCTTTGACGAGCACGTCATCAGCATGTACGCGCGCGGCATGGTAATCTCCCCCGTTCTCCACGGTGTTCAAAAGTTCACAGGGTTCAGAAGTAGAAACTATGCGGCCATGGCCAGCCGCTGCTTTGGCGTCAATCCGCCCAAAGCCTTGTTCGGGCGATCGTAATGGTCAGCCCACATCCAGTCGGTCGCGAAACGCTGAACGTGCTCCAAGTCCTCCCAGTGGTACTGCGACAGCCATTCATACCGCACCGTCCGGTTGAATCGCTCGACATACGACCCTGCTCGCGCGCTGCAAGATCCCGAAGTGGTAGCGATGCGTGCATTGCTCCTTGAGGATGTGTATCACGCGCTCGACCATACCGTTTTGCTGCGGGCAATGTGGCGTGATGAACGCCTAGCGTCGCTCAGCCGTCGCGGCCTGCCTAGATTCGTCGACTAACGCTCGTTCGGCGCTTTGGCCACTGACGCAAAGGCTTCGATCCTCGCTCTAAAGCCAATTGCGCACTTGCGCACTGGCCAACCCATGAGTTGAAACACACGCTGCACGGTATTCTTATTCATGCCCAGCAGGTATGCCGCGCTCCGATAGTCGAAGGACGGCGACTTCTCGATCAAGGCCTTGAAGCGGGTTGGCCCGCAACGCGTTCTCCATGCCATGCTTGCCGTTCTCGACCTACTGCTCGATCTTCGAAAGCGACAGATAAAGGCTCCACTGCTAAGGTCAACGCTTGTCAATAGTGGGCGGAGCGCCAGGCCGATGGTGTCGTTGAAAATCAGATCGAGACAGTTATCGTCGTTAAAAGTCCGCAATGCCTACGTTTTGAGTCATGGTGCTTTTGGTTTTCACGTCTATTAAAGATGATCGGGCAGTGCCCATTCGAGCATATCATGCAAGTTAAAGCATCACATGCAAATTAGAGCGTCGCATGCGAATTAAAGCATCATATGCAATTTCAAGCACCGCATGCGCATTTTTGCACGTCATGCATGTTAGCGCAGTCCACTGTATGTTGTGCACGCAACAATTAGAACGATCAATTGACCAGACATTAGCCCCTCGAATGAAGCGTCCCCCGCATGTCATTGCTGCTTGAAGCATCCTGATTATTCACAACAATGAACATAAATAGCAACCATCGCAGCATTGCATCAAATAATTTGCAACTTTGTGCATGTTGATTCGAAGTTTGTCGGTTTGAATTAGGTCTACACACTTGGCTTTTTCGAATCGCTCATCTATAGTTGAAACACTTTATACCTAGATAAGTATGACGGTTGATGGTGAGTATCGTTAAGCCCTGTACATATCGGCTGTTTACGATGCCATGAGGTGACTCGCTAGCAGGACAGGTACATCTCAACAAAAGGTTCGGTTTCACGAAAGTAATGTCTGGAGCGAATGGAAATGACGAAGTGCTTCCTGCTATACCTATTCATCCTGCCCGCGTTCCTCTCCCCTCGACGCTGGGTTTAATTCAAATACTGCGAGGCGTTTACGCTGCGCGTAGCGCATCTAAGTCACCGTTACTTTGACGTCTTGCATGCAAGCTTGACCCGTATTCGTCAGTTTCGCTGCGGGAACTATTTTTGCAGTCATGCTGAGACAGGCATCCGTCGCCCTACTCAAGTATAGTTGCGCGTTTGCCGTGCGTTGTAAAGCTGAGTGTTTTGAGCGTCTGAATGTTTTAAGCATGTATGCAATGCAGTCAGTATTTATTTTTCTTCTTTTAGGCACTATCGCCATATCAACCGGCGGAAGTAAAGGAGTTCATGTATGACCAATCCCTTTGATGACCCGAATGGAAGCTTCCTAGTACTGGTTAACTCCGAGAATCAGCATTCGTTGTGGCCGAGTTTTGCCGAGGTGCCCGCGGGCTGGCAAGTGGTGCACGGACCCGATGCACGCCAAGCTTGTCTTGACTATGTCAACACGCATTGGACCGACATGCGCCCCAAAAGCCTCATCGAGGCGATGGATGGGCAAAGCTAGAGCGCTGGCGCGGCTAGCCAGCCTACACGATAGCAAATTTTTTTATCATTTCTTGTTCGAGCCACTTTAATATGAAGATCCTTGGCATCAATTCCGCTTATCACGAATCCTCTGCGTCGATTGTCATCGATGGAAAAATTGTAGCGGCAGTCGAAGAAGAGCGATTCACACGGATCAAGCATGCGAAAGAAGCTTGTGTAAGTGGCCCGGCTGAGCTACCCCAAAACAGCATACAGTTTTGCCTGTCCCATGCAGGGTTGAAAGCTACTGATTTGGACGGAATCGCCTACTCGTTTGATCCCGCCCTCAGAAAGCGCGAATTCAAGCTCGATTCGCTCAGCCTACCGGGTGATTGGGGAAGTGCGGAAGGAGAGGAAATTTTTCTTGCCAAGCTTCAGCAAGTTCCCGGTGCAATCGATGCGCTGTTAGACCATCAGTTTGGCAGTAAATTGGCTTTTGTTCCGCATCATATCGCGCATGCCGCTTCGACTTTCTATCCATCGGGATTCGATCAGGCTGCGATCCTTGTCGTTGATGGGATCGGCGAATCAGGTTGTACTTTGCTGGCGCATGGGGACGGCAATAAGATCACGACACTGGATCAGGTTGCCTATCCGCACTCGCTCGGGTTCCTGTGGGAAAAGCTGAGCAAATATTTGGGCTTTTCCGAATATGATGCTTGCAAGCTGATGGGGCTGGCCGCTTATGGCGATCCCGCTGTCTTCAGAGAGACATTCAAAAAACTTCTTAATTCAGAAGCAGGCCGATATACGATCGATCCGGACGTGGCCCATTTCCGTCTGCCCGACTTCGAGCAGATTGAAGCATTGTTTGGCCCGGCACGCGTCGATAAAGAACCGATCCTTGACCATCATCGCCATGTTGCCGCGGCCCTTCAAGAAGCCACAGATCACGCGCTCATGGGATTGGTGCGCGAGCTGCGTGAGCGCACCGCCGCCGATAAATTGTGCTATGCAGGCGGTGTCGCGCTAAATTGCGTCAGTAATTCCGTCATCAAGGAAAGCGGCCTGTTTTCTCAAATGTATGTGCCCACCTCGCCCCATGACGCGGGTACGGCAGTTGGCGCAGCGCTGCATCTTTATTATTCGCTTTCCGGCCAACGTCCATCGCAGGCGGATAATAATCCGTACCTGGGCCCGGCGTTTTCCGATGCCGCTATCGATGCCGCATTCCGTGACGCAGGTCTGTCGCCCCAGCACAGCGCCGATCCCGCACGTGATGCGGCCAAGCTGATCGCCGAAGGCAAGATCGTAGCCTGGTTTCAAGGCCGTATGGAATTTGGTCCACGCGCGCTGGGCAACCGTTCGCTCCTGGCTGATCCACGCAGCGCGTCGATGCGCGAAGTGCTCAATGTGAAGGTCAAGCACCGCGAAGAGTTTCGTCCCCTCGCACCCAGCGTACTGGCTGAAGAAGCGGCCAACTGGTTCGAGCTCGGCCAAGCGTCGATGAGCCATCAAACGATGCTGTTCGCCTGCCCGGCCAAACAAGATCGTCAAGCATCGATTCCAGCGGTTCTGCATAAGGACCATTCCGCCCGTGTGCAGATGGTCAGTCGCGAGAGCAACCCTAAATTTCACGCGCTGATCCAGCATTTCTTTGAGATAACGGGTGTACCCGTGGTGCTCAATACCTCATTCAACGATAGCGAGCCTATTGTCTGCACGCCATCGGATGCCATCAAGACGTTCCAAGGAACGGCCATTGATGCTTTGTTTATTGGCGATCGGTTTATTGTCAGATAAGCCTGTGTTCGATCGTCATACCGACACCAGGATAATCAGGAAACATCGCTCATGCACCACACAAACGAAGAAAAATGTATTTTTTTCATTACGAAAAACCAGGATCAGTCGACAAACCCCCATCAGATAACTGACTGCTTGCCGATAACCCAGTGGCAGGCAATGCACCATCACGGCTTGAATGGGCAAAACAACGAGACAAATCACGCATTGTCGTCGCCCTATCCCATCAAGGTCGTGACGGATGCCTTTCACTATCCCCATGCTGATCAGGTACTTCCCATACAGCCGGAACAGTTATTCTTCATGGACTACACCTGCGCAGAGGATATAGAACAGGCAAGTGTCCTAGACATCGGCGTTGGCTCGGGCGTATTGAGCATTTTTTGCCTACTCAATGGTGCTAAATCCTGTGTTGGATTAGATGTCAATCCAAGAGCAAAAATATTAGCCGGGCACAACGCCATCCTTAACCATATCGATAAGAATTTCGATATTCGGGATGGCAACACTTCGGATATTTTTGCATCCGTCAAGGATAAGCAATTTGATTTTATTTGCTCTAACCCTCCGTTCGAGCCGACGCCGCCCGGAATCGAGTACTATGTCAATTCTGCAGCCGGCATCTATGGGATGGATTTTGTCGAAAAGATATTGTCCAATATCGACCAGCACTTAACAGACGATGGCACGCTTCAGTTGGTCACGATGGCGCCAGGAGATGCGAAGAAGCCATTCAAGCTATATGAAGTCCTCGAAAACTATTTGCCGGGTCTAGCAGTAGAGGTTATTCTAGACCGGCAGCCCATTTCCTATGCTGATTTTGTCAGCAGGTTTAACACTATTTTTGGATATAGCGAGGATGTCATTGCTCAAATGAAAAAGACTGCTCGCGATGACGGCGTCACGCACCTCCATATGCTGATATTAAAATATAAAAAAGGACAACGCGGCAGCGTCACGGAAAAGGTTGCCAGTAAAATTTACGAAAACTGGACAACGCCCCTTGGGGCGCAAGAGTCCTGTTATATGTGACAAGTACACTGACCGTAGTCACGAGTAGGTCGTCGAAGGCGGACGTAGTCGGAGGTCTATCGTGCAAGATTTGTAACAGCGCAACGCCGCCTGCGAAAAAGGAAGATATTGATGTTGATGGTCCAATACCTAAAGCGGTATTTTCGTCCCTTATTCGCCACAGCGATCCTTTCATCTGCCGGCGCAATGCTGACGATCGGCCTACTCGCCTATATCAATCGATTGGCAACACAAGGGTTGCCACAACCCAATTGGGTTTGCCTTATAACGGCGCTAGGATGGTTCGGCGCGCTGTGCCTAGCCAATGGTGCTTCACAAATCATTCTGGCAAAGCTTAGTAGTGAGTTGATGGGTCAGTTGCGCAAAGACTTATCCAAACAATTTATTGACGTTGACTATTGCAAATTGGTTGGCCACAAATCGACCGTATTTGGTGTTTTGATCGAGGATATCAACCGTATTAACCCGCTGGTCATACTTGCACCCCATCTCGCTTATAACGTTATCTTGGTGCTAGTCTGCTCAATCTATTTAATGACGCTATCGTTTCAGCTCTTTTTTGTCTTGTTGATAGGGCTGGGTATCCCGCTTGCAATTTCAGCATTCTTGGTCAGATCCACTCGCAAGCCACTTGACGCAATGCGGCGCAGCGAAGAAGTGCTATTTGAACATTTCCACGCGATTGCCGACGGCAAAAAGGAAATGTTGCTAAGTCAAGCACGTGCCAAACATTTTTACGACATGCTACTGCTGCCTGCGATTGGACAAGCGCAAAGGTTGATGAGACAGGTTCATCTGCGCTGGAACCTCAATGAGGCATGGTCGTCCGGTGCAGCATACGGTACCGTGTTTGTGGTGGTCTACTTGGGCTATGCGGCATTTGCGCTTCCCTCCGATGTGATCGTGCGCTTTGTCATCGGTGCGCTGTTTATCGTAGGACCTTTAAATTTTTTGATTCATTCTGGCCAACCCGTTAGCACTGGTTTAAGCAGCTTGCGTCATCTTGAGCGCGTTGGGCTAGATCTGCGCTCGCAGAACGTCACCGCTGATAAGCAGACAACGCCGCGCATTGATACAAAATGGCAGTCTATCCATGCGCAAGATCTCTGCTATCGCTACCCTAAAAGCAAAACAGGTGAAGGTGTTGGACCGTTTAATTTAAGTATCTGCCGCGGTGAAATGGTATTTATTGTTGGCGAGAACGGCAGTGGCAAGTCCACATTGATGCATTTGCTGTGTGGCCTATTGCCGCCCGATTCGGGGCAACTTTGCTTGGATGAGCAGCCCATTCCATATGGGGCAAGCGCCTATAGGGAGCTTTTTTCCAGTGTTTTTGGTGATTTCTTTCTGTTCTCCGATGTGCTTGATGCGAAAGGCGATGCACTGCCTGATGCACAAATCCGTGCGCTGTTGCGTAATTTAGGGTTAGACACACAACTCTCGGTGACTCAGGGAAAGCTTTCAAAGACCAGCCTCTCTACAGGACAACGAAAACGGCTGGCATTGCTGCAATGTTATGCCGAAGATCGGGAAATTTGCCTTTTTGACGAATGGGCTGCAGACCAAGATCCTCATTTTCGCCAACATTTTTATTTAACTTTGCTACCACAACTCAAGCAGCAAGGCAAGACATTGATTGTCATTAGTCACGATGACCGTTTTTTTCATTTGGCGGACCGTCTCATTGTACTCAAAGGCGGGCGCGTGATATCCGATTCAGCCACCGACATACTGGCAAATGGCGCTGATACGCGCGTCACTAGCCTTTCCATTGCCAGCAGCATGACTACCGATTCGGCAGCATGACTTGTTCTATTTCGATTGGTTATTGAATGCCAAGAAAAGCGGCAGCTTATCTGTTTACCTCTATTCTCCCCTTTGCAGCAGAGCATCGATATGAACGATCAAACGGCTAAACTCGACCACCTTATCGAGAACGACGCGAATCATCCATCTCTGCTCGACGGTCAAGGTAACAATGGAGGGGCGCCGGACATTCGCAAGGCGCTCGCATCCAGTGAATCGTTCTGGCAGGAGCGGCTAGCTCGCCTGCAGCCTTTATCCCTACCCTTTGAAAAGGGTGAAAATGGATTTGAGCCTAAATGGGCGATCAGCGCATGGTGTTCGCCCTTGCTGGAAAAAAGCGAGCCGAAGCGGCCACTAACGGTGTTGCTGAGCGTGCTGGCGATTTATCTAGCCCGTTTGACCGAACAAGCACAATTTCAGATCGGTTGGCGCGTCAGTGAAACCAACGACAGGCCAGAAACGCTTGCTGATCTATCGCCTGTTGTGCCGATGGAAATCTCGGTGGACCTAGACCAGCCTTTTGCCTCGGTTTGTCACGCCATCGAAGCAGAATACGCACGGCTTGAACAGCACCCTACATTTTTTCGCGATTTGGTTGTTCGACATCCTACTTTACGTAACCTACCGGTGCTGCGTGCAGCACGCCCCTGGCAGGTCGCCGTGTCCGTGCTCTCCGATGAAGCACCATTACAGCTTGCCTTTGATACGCAGGCCAGTGGCGCCTTGCTGACGCTTCAGGTCAAAGGCGATGGCGCTTTTCGCTGGGTCTATGATGCCCATCGCATGGATGCACGCCGAGTTCAATGCATCAGTGAGCATTTAAAAGCATTATGCGACGCAGCATCGGACAACGTCGAAATGCCCGTTTGCAAGTTGAATCTGCTGTCGCCGGCCGAACGCGACACATTGCTTGACACCTGGAATGCCACAACGACACCTTATCCGGCACATCAATGTATTCATCAAGTTTTTGAAGAGCAAGTCAAGCGTACACCGGACGCCATTGCGTTAGTTAACGGAGATCAGGCGCTCACTTACACCAAGCTGAATGCGCAAGCCAACCGCCTCGCGCACCGGCTGATTGAATTGGGTGTTCAACCGGACACGCGCGTAGCCTTGTGCGTGGCACGCTCACCGGCGATGATCGTGGGCTTACTTGCGATTTTGAAAGCAGGCGGCGCCTATGTGCCACTCGATCCAGCGTATCCCTCTGAACGCCTGACACATATCTTGACCGATTCGGCGCCCGAACTTGTGCTGGCCGATGCAACAGGTCAAGCGGCACTGGGACAAGCGGCGCTCTCATCACGGACCGTACTCGATCCTAATGTGCTGCCAGAACGTGCAGCGACCAATCCGCATGTGGCCGAACTGCTTTCCAGCCATCTGGCTTACGTGATCTATACGTCCGGCTCGACCGGCACACCTAAGGGTGTGATGGTCGAACATCGCAGTGTCGTGAACCTTGTTCAGGCTCAGATCGATTGTTTCGGCATTGGTCCATTCAGTCGGATCTTGCAATTTGCTTCGCTCGGTTTCGACGTCAATACGTCCGAGACGTTCATCGCATTGAATAGTGGGGCAAGCTTGTATTTGCCGCCCGATACAGCACGCCATGATCGCACTGAACTGTGGCGTTATTTGGAAAAGCATGCGATCACCTACGCTGACATTCCCCCCGCACTGCTGCAGGCAGGCGACGATTTACCGCATTTGAGCACACCTATAACGCTGATTTTAGGCGGTGAAGCCCCCAGTGCGACGCTGCTGCGAAATTTGGTTCGTCAAGGCGCGGTGGTCTTCAACGCCTACGGCCCCACTGAAACGACCATTTGCTCAACCGTTTGGCGTGGTTTGCAAGATTTCAACAGCGAATGGGTTCCGATTGGTCGGCCGCTGGCCAACACGCGAATTTATCTACTGGATGCGCACGGTCAACCGGTGCCGCTGGGTGCCGTAGGCGAGTTGTACATTGGCGGGGTGGGTGTAGCACGCGGCTATCTGAATCGCGACGAATTGACCGCCGAGCGCTTCGTCACGGATCCATTCTGCGGTGCTAAAAACGCCCGCATGTACAAAACTGGTGACCTGGCCCGCTATTTACCTGACGGCAATCTGGTGTTCCTCGGGCGCAATGACCACCAGATCAAGATCCGCGGTTTTCGAATTGAACCAGGCGAAATCGAAGCGCGTTTGCGCGAACATCCACAAGTACGTGATGCCGCCGTGCTGGCGTCGGGCGACGGCGGTGCCAAGCGACTCATTGCCTATGTCGTAGCTGAATGCGGTGAACAACTTGCCAACACATTGCGCGAGCATCTGCTGGCGAGCTTACCCGAGTACATGGTGCCTGCCGCATTCGTGCGGCTAGATGCGTTCCCGCTGACGCCGAGCGGCAAGCTTGACCGCCGGGCATTGCCCGAGCCACACGCCGACGCCTTTGCACGTCAAGCATATGAAGCCCCGCAAGGTGAAGCTGAAACGGCGCTGGCGACGATCTGGGCTGAATTATTGGGTCTACCGCACATTGGCCGGCACGATAGCTTCTTTGCATTGGGCGGAAATTCGCTGCTCGCCGTGCAAATGATCGACCGCTTGCGCCGCGTTGGCCTGACACTTTGCGTACGCGCGCTCTTTGAAGCCCCTACGCTCAGCGTATTGGCGCAATCTCTGGGTCAGCACCGGGAAGTGGTTGTGCCGCCCAATCGCATTACGCCCGACACCACGACGCTGACACCTGCGCTACTGCCGCTCATTGAACTCACTCAGGCTGACATTGACCGGGTCGTCGCACAGGTGCCGTCAGGCGTGGCAAATATCCAGGATATCTATGCATTGTCTCCATTGCAGGATGGCATTCTGTTTCACCATTTGCTTGCGGCTGACCGGGATCCGTATCTGCTGACCACCCAAATGGCTTTTGCCAATCGGCAATTGCTGGATCGCTATCTGGAGGCGGTCCAGCAGGTGGTTAATCGCCACGATATTTTGCGCACCGCTTTCATTTGGGATGGACTGTCCGTCCCCGCTCAGGTGGTTTGGCGTCATGCATCGCTGACCGTTACTGAACTTGAATTGAATCCGGACGATGGGCCAGTCATCGAGCAACTGTTACGACGCTTCGATCCTAGTCAATATCGGATTGATTTAACTCAAGCCCCCCTACTTCACTTCGTCGTCGCCCAGGATAGCGATGGTCGCTGGGTGCTGCTCGAGTTGCTACATCATCTCATCGGTGATCATGCAACACAGGAGATTATGCAAGCCGAAGTCCAGGCTTTCCTCGAAGGACGAGGCGACGCGTTGCCGCCTGCGCGACCCTTTCGCAATCTCGTAGCGCAAGCGCGCCTAGGCATGAGCGAAAGTGAGCATGCGCGCTTCTTTACCGAGATGCTTGCCGACGTGGACGAGCCCACGTTGCCGTTTGGGTTGACCGACGTGCATCGTGACGGCACGCATGTTACCGAGTCGCACCGGATGCTGCCGCAGGATTTGAATAATCGACTGCGCGCACAAGCCAAACAACTGGGCGTGAGCCTAGCGAGCTTATGCCATCTGGCTTGGGCGCAGGTACTCGCGCGCGTCACTGGTCAGCAGCAAGTGGTATTCGGCACCGTGTTATTCGGTCGCATGCAAGCAGGCGACGGCGCTGACAGCGCCATGGGATTGTTCATCAATACGCTACCGCTGCGTGTGGATCTGAAGAACAGCGTTCAAGACGGCGTGCGTCACACGCATGCTCGCCTGGCCACCCTGCTCGAACATGAACATGCGTCGCTGGGACTCGCGCAACGCTGTAGCGGCGTACCCGCCGGTACACCACTGTTCAGCGCGCTGCTGAACTATGTGCACGAAGGGCTCTTGCCTAGCGAGATCCAGACCACGCCCGGCATCGAATTCCTGGGCACCCAAGAGCGTGACAATTACCCACTTGGACTGTCGGTGGAAGACCGTGGCCACGCGCTGGGACTGACTGCCCAAGCCGTGCAACCGCTCGATCCCGATCAGATATGTGGCTATATGCAACAGGCATTGGAAAGCCTGGCTGCGGCACTCGAGCACACACCTCATCTGCCCATCCAGCAGTTGAACGTGCTGCCAGCTAACGAGCGAACACTGCTACTTGAGACGTGGAGCGCAACGCCATCGTCCCCGGCACACGATGGCGCTATCGGCAGTGCGCAAGCTCAAATGCTGCACCAATTATTTGAGGCCCAGGCTGAAAAAACGCCACACCACGTGGCGATTGTTTTCGGGCAACAGCAGTGTAGCTATTACGAGCTCAATACCCGCGCGAACCAGTTAGCGCACTATCTACGTACACTCGGCGTGGGCCCAGAAGTGATCGTCGGCGTGTACATTGAACGCTCTATCGACATGCTGGTCGGCGTGCTGGGCATATTAAAGGCAGGCGGAGCCTATTTGCCGCTCGATCCAAATTATCCCGCCGAGCGGATTGCCTATATGCTGGGCAATGCGAACGTCCCGGTACTCATCACACAATCGCATCTTGAAGCACAACTGCCCGACATACAGGCACAGCGGGTACGCATCGATACCGACTGGGCACGTATCGCCGCCCAGCCGCACCATGCGCCACAAAGCGGCGCCAGCCCACATCATCTGGCATACGTAATTTACACGTCAGGCTCCACTGGCCGGCCCAAAGGAGTCATGGTCGACCATTACGCTGTGTCGAGCCGTCTGCATGCGGGACAACAGCTACTGTCATTACGATCGGACGATCATTGCCTGCAGCAAATTTCGCTCAGCTTCGACGCGTCCATAGAAGAAATATTCCTCCCGTTGATGGCGGGTGCCACCCTGGTGATGGCCGATCCGACCATACAGATGGACGCAAGCCGTCTTGCCGCTTTGATGGCACAGCAACATATTAGCGTGATTGACATTACTCCAGCCATGCTCGAGCAGCTTTGCGCCACTGAAAGCGCGGCCGACTGCCGACATCTGCGGCTGGTCCTATGCGGCGCTGAAGCACTGTCAAGCGCTGTGTTGCACGCGTGCCAGACAGCCTTCCCGAACGCAGCACTTCATAACTTATATGGCCCGACTGAAGGTGTCATTAATGCGCTGGCTTGGCCCGCAACCCCGCTAGCCGCGTCTGAGACACCACCGCTGGGCAGACCAATCGCCCATACGCGCGTCTACGTGCTCGATCGAGCATTACAGCCAGTACCCATTGGCGTCACCGGCGAGCTGTATATTGGCGGACCGGCACTGGCACGGGCTTATTTGGGCCGACCCGATCTGACGGCCGAACGCTTCGTTGCTAATCCGTTTGAACAGGGGACTCAGCTTTACCGAACGGGCGACCTCGTGCGTTGGCGCGCGGATGGCCAATTGGAATATCTTGGTCGTGCTGATCATCAAATCAAGCTCAGAGGCTTCCGTATTGAGCTCAGTGAGATTGAATCCGTGTTGGCCAAGTATCCAGGTATCGCCCAAGCCACGCTGAGCTTGCGCGAAGACCGTCCTGGGAATAAACAGCTTGTCGCCTATTGGGTCACGGCAGCTGGCCACACGATCACGCCCGTCGAGCTGAAGACTTATCTTGGCCAGATACTTCCCAGCTATATGATGCCGGCCGCATTCGTCCAACTCGATGCGCTGCCGCTGACAGCGAATGGCAAAATTGATCGCCAAGCGTTGCCGGCTCCCGACTTTAGCTCGAGCAGCGCTCAGGCCCCACGCACCGCAGCCGAAACGCTGCTGGCTGACCTGTTTGCTGAGGTATTGGACTTGGATACCGTCGGCATCGACGACAACTTCTTTGACCTGGGTGGACATTCACTTCTGGCGATGCGTTTGATCAGCCGCATTCGCACTGCGTTGGACATCGACATCGCGATTCGCACGTTGTTTGAAGCCCCCACTGTCGCCAGTTTGGCTCAGCGCCTCACACCTAACGCGCTCACCCGGC
This sequence comes from Mycetohabitans sp. B46, assembly GCF_037389205.1. Classification (NCBI taxonomy): domain Bacteria; kingdom Pseudomonadati; phylum Pseudomonadota; class Betaproteobacteria; order Burkholderiales; family Burkholderiaceae; genus Mycetohabitans; species Mycetohabitans sp. B46. The sequence continues at coordinate 126,715 of NZ_JADBGL010000003.1, read as the reverse complement.
CGCCTCTGCGTCCACAGCCACGCCCCGCCACGCTACCGTTATCGTTCGCGCAGCGCCGCTTATGGTTTACTCACCAGTTCGAGGGGCCCAGCGCTACCTATAACATGCCGTTGCCATTACGCTTGTTTGGCACGGTGGACACACACGCTCTGCAGGCCGCGTTAAATGACCTGCTAGCCCGCCATGAAAGCTTGCGCACTGTCTTCCAAGAGATCAACGGTGTTGCCACGCAGCAGATCATCGCTGTCGAAGCCGCCTCGCTCACCCTGGAGACCGTTCAGGTGACAGCAGAAACGCTGTCACAAAGGCTAGCCCAAGCGGCAGTCCACTCTTTTGACTTGTCCCACGAAATCCCGCTGCGCGCGTGGCTGTTTCGGCTCAATGCACAGGAGCATGTGCTGTTGCTGCTGTTGCACCACATCGCTGGCGATGGCTGGTCAATGGCACCACTGGCCCGTGACTTGGGCCGCGCCTATGCGGCCCGGCTCCAGGGCCAAACACCGGCCTGGGCGCCACTGCCTGTGCAATATGCCGACTATACGCTATGGCAGCAAGCGATCTTCGGAGATGAGCATGATCCGGATAGCATGATTGGCCGTCAATTCGCGTACTGGGAGCGAACATTGGCCGGTCTGCCAGAGCACATAGCGCTACCGGTTGACCGGGCACGGCCGCCCGTGGCCAGCTACCACGGCGACTATGTCGCCATGCGGATCGATGCTGCACTGCACGGCAAATTGCAAGCCCTCGCGCGTGCACATGAAGCCAGCCTGTTCATGGTATTGCAAGCTGCGTTGGCAGCATTACTGACCCGTCTTGGCGCAGGCAACGACATTCCAATCGGCACCGCCATCGCGGGACGTACCGACGAAGCGCTGGACGAACTCATCGGCTTTTTTGTCAATACTTTGGTACTGCGCACCGACACGTCAGGTAACCCAAGCTTTAATGCATTGCTGAAGCAAGCCCGCGAGACTTGCCTGGCGGCTTATGCGCATCAGGACGCACCGTTTGAGCAACTGGTTGAACGGCTGAACCCCACGCGCTCGACCGCGTATCATCCCCTTTTTCAAGTCTCATTGGTCTTACAAAACACGGCTGTGCAGCCATTCGAGCTGCCTGGCCTGCGTTTGGTCCCCGAGCCCATTGATACTTTTACCGCCAAATTCGACTTATTTTTCAGCTTTGATGAAGTAACAAGTCCAGATGGCAGCGCGCAAGGGCTGGAAGGACTGATCGAATATGCGACTGACCTGTTTGATCGCGACACGGTGGACAGATTGGCCCGCCGCTTCATTCGCCTGTTGGAAGCCATCGCCGACGCGCCTGCGCAACCAATTGGTCAAATCGATCTTTTGGAGGCAACCGAACGGCAGCAACTGCTCAACGGTTGGAACGATACGGCGCAACCAATCTACGAAGCCACACTGCCCGCGCTATTCGAGGCACAAGTGGCCAAAGCGCCTGATGCCATCGCACTGATCTTCGAAGATCAACATATCAGCTATGCTGAACTGAACGCCCGAGCCAACCGCCTTGCGCATTATTTAATTGCCGAGGGCATTGGTCCAGAGGATATCGTTGCCGTAGCGCTACCCCGCTCACCGCACATGATCAGCACCCTGCTGGGTATTTTGAAAGCGGGCGCGGCCTATCTGCCGCTCGACCCGGAGTATCCGTGCGAACGATTGGCTTTCATGCTAACGGATGCGCAGCCCAAGCGCGCCCTCACCGACACATCGAGCGCTAAGCGCTTACCCGATGAGTACACTGCGGTTCTCCATTTGGATAATCCGGCTGTCTGCGCCGCGTTAACGCAATTCTCCGAATCCAACCCGAGCGACAGCCAGCGTCACCGGCCACTCACTGCCCGTCATCCCGCGTATGTCATCTACACATCCGGCTCGACCGGAAAACCGAAGGGCGTTGTGGTCACGCATGCCGGCAGCCATAATTTAACCGCTGCCCAAATCAAGCGCTTTTCGCTGAGTCCGCACAGCCGTGTCCTGCAGTTTGCGTCGTTGAGCTTTGATGCCGCTTTCTGGGAATTGTGCATGTCGCTGCTATCAGGCGCCACGTTGGTCCTAGGACGCTCGGAGCAATTATTGCCGGGGGACGCGTTGGCAAAGCTTGCAGCAGACCAAGCGATCACCCACGTCACCTTGCCGCCCAGCGCGTTGGCTGCCTTGCCCGCCGACAGCTTGTCCACCTGCTCACACTTGATTGTGGCTGGCGAAGCCTGCCCACCGCACCTTGTCGAGCAGTGGTCGCAAGCACGGCAGATGACCAATGCGTATGGGCCAACCGAGGCAACGGTGTGCGCGGCGATGCGACGGTTTTTACCTGATGAGACTGTGGCCGAAGTCGCGTCATCGATTGGCCAGCCGATCGACAACACCCAGTTGTACGTCTTAGACGACCATCTACAGCCGGTGCCAGTCGGCGTGTCGGGTGAACTCTATATTGGCGGTATCGGGCTCGCGCGTGGTTATCTCAATCGTGCCGCATTAACGGCTGAACGCTTCATTGCCGCGCCGTTTGGCCCGGCAGGCGCGCGCTTGTATCGCACCGGCGATTTGGCTCGCTGGCGAACAGATGGGGCACTCGATTTCCTCGGCCGTGCCGATCATCAAGTCAAGTTGCGCGGCTTCCGGATCGAGCCAGGCGAAATCGAGGCCGTGCTGTGTCGCCACCCAGCCGTCGCCCAAGCGGCGGTGATTGCCCGCGAAGACCGCCCAGGCCACGCGCAGCTAGTTGGCTATGTCACGCTCGACAAAACGACTGCTGAACGTAATGCCGCCACTGAAGAGCGCCAAGTCGGCGAATGGCAGACGATCTACGATACCCACTACGGCAGCCACCTCTCCAGTGCGTTTGGCGAGAATTTCGTCGGCTGGGACAGCAGTTATGACGGACGCCCAATCCCCCTATCCGACATGCAGGCATGGCGTGCAGCCACGGTCGCACGGATTCAAACGCTCAAACCCCGACGGCTATTGGAAATCGGTGTGGGCAGCGGCCTGCTGCTCGCCCATCTGGCTCCGCATTGCGAAGCCTATTGGGGCACGGACTTTTCGATGCCCACTATCGAGGCACTCCGGACACAACTGACGCACTATCCAGAATTAGCGTCGCGCGTGGAATTACGCACACAGGCTGCTCACGTCACCGAAGGGCTGCCGTCAGGCTATTTCGACACCATCGTGATCAACTCGGTGGCGCAGTACTTTCCCAATGTCAGCTATCTACAAGACGTACTGCGCCAAGCCATGACACTGCTTGCGCCCGGTGGCGTGGTCTTTGTTGGCGACGTGCGCAACTTCAACCTGCTACATTGTTTTGTCAGCGCCGTACAGCTGCATCAAGCCAATCCTGCCGTTGACGACGCATCCACTCTACGTCGACGTATCGAGCAGACATTACTCGCAGAAAAAGAACTGCTGCTCGCGCCAGCATTTTTTAGTGCACTACCGCACACGATTGACACCATCGCCGCGGTCGATATTCAACTCAAGCTGGGCCAATATGAAAATGAGCTAAGCCGCTACCGCTACGATGTGGTACTGCATAAACAGGCGGCAGAGCCTGTTCAAACGCTTTCGCTCGCTCAAGCGCCGCAGTTGTACTGGGGCCAACAACTCGCCGATCTCGACACGCTGAAAGCCCACTTGAACACGCAGCGTCCCGCGCGCCTGCGTATCGTAGGCGTGCCTAACGCACGCCTGGAACGGGAAATTGAGGCGATGCAAGCGCTCGAGCGCGGCTGCGATATCGCCACCGCCCAGCATCGGCTCAAAGCCGGTAGCACGCGGGCAGACGGGCTTACGCCCGACGACTTCCATACGCTGGGCCAGGCGTGTGGCTATTGGGTTGCCGCAACTTGGTCAGGCGACGCGCAAGCGTACATGGATATCTTGCTCGTTCAGGCCAGCGAAGCGGCCAACGCTGCGTTCACCGACCTGTACTTACCTTCACCCGCACTGGCTAACCAGGCGCCTGGCGCCCATGCGAATAACCCCGCCAAGCTCGATCAGCTTGCGGACATTCGTCGTTACGCAGCCTCTACGCTGCCGGCCTACATGGTGCCAGCAGCCATGGTGCTGCTAGACAACTTGCCCCTCACGCCCAACGGCAAGCTCGATCGCAAAGCGCTACCCGCACCGGATTTTGTCTCTGAGCACTACCGCGCTGCCCGCTCACCGCAAGAACAAACGCTGGCCGAGTTGTTTGCAGAAGTGCTCGGCCTGCCGCGTGTCGGCATTGATGACCGATTCTTTGACTTGGGCGGGCATTCGCTGCTGGCGACCCGCCTAATCAGCCGCATCCGCGCCACGTTAGGCGTCGAGATCCCAATACGCACGTTGTTCGAGGCGGCAAGCGTGGCGGAGTTGGCCCCTCGCATCGCGGCGATGCAGCAAAACCATGACTTGTCCATCCCTGCGCTGACGGTTCAGCCTAGGCCCGACGCCCTGCCTTTGTCTTTCGCGCAAGAGCGTCTATGGTTCCTGGATCAGCTAGGGCAAGGCGACGCGTATCAAATACCGATGGCGACCCGATTGACGGGGCCATTGGACGTACAAGCCTTAAGCGCTGCACTCAGCGAAATCGTGCGGCGCCATGAAGCGTTGCGCACGCGGTTTGAAGCGCGCGATGGCGTTGGCGTGCAGATGATCGATGCGCCATGGACGGTGACACTGACGCCACGCGAGCTAAATGAGCAAGCGCTTGTCCCTTATCTGCAAGCGACTGCGCAACAGCCGTTTGATCTGGCTACCGGTCCACTGGCGCGATTCGAACTACTCCGGCTTGCTCCCCATGTTCATGTGCTGAGCATCCTATTGCACCACATCATCTCTGATGGCTGGTCAATCGGCGTGCTCACACGGGAATTAAATGAACTGTACAGCGCGTTTATCCAGGGCCAGCGCTCCCCACTGCCACCCTTGCCTATTCAATATGCCGACTATGCGATTTGGCAGCGTGCATGGCTTAAGGACCAGGCGCTGGAACGGGAGCTGAATTACTGGCGCCAAAAATTGGCGGACATCCCTGCCGCACTTGAGCTGCCGACCGACCGGCCTCGACCCGCCGTGTTAAGCGGCCAGGGTCACGGCCTTGCAGTGAACGTGCCGGCAGCACTCGCCACGCAACTTAAAGCGCTAGCGCAGCGTGAAGGCGCCACGCTATATATGACGCTGCTCGCCGCGTTCCAAGTCGTGCTCAGTCGCTGGAGCGGACAGGATGACATCGTCGTGGGCTCTCCGATCGCAGGACGCACGCAAGTCCAAGTCGAGCCATTGATCGGCTTCTTCATTAATACGTTGCCTTTGCGTGCTGACTTGTCGGGCAATCCTCGCTTCAGCGAATTGCTGGCACAGATGCGGGAGACAGCATTAGAAGCTTATGCGTACCAGGCCGTGCCATTTGAAAAGCTGGTGGAAGTCTTGCAACCCGCACGAGACCTCTCACGCGCGCCGATTGTGCAAGTCATGGTCAATGGCCTGAATCTGTCGGCATCAAACTTGGCTTTGCCCAGGCTCATCGCTGAGCCGGTTCACTTCGACACGTTCGGCACGAAATTCGACTTGACACTGTACTTTGGCGAGACATCGGACGGCATTGAAGGTTGGCTGCAATATGCAACTGACCTGTTTGATGCCGAGACGATCAAGCGGCTGGGACAGCATTGGGTCAACGTGCTCGAGGCAGTGGTGGCCGACCCGACGCAGCGCCTGTCCGAGTTGCCACTGCTCAGCACCACGGAACGGCACCAACTGCTCACAGCGTGGAATGACACGGCCGCTGACTTCTCCTCTGCGCCCACCTTGCACCAGCTATTTGAAGCACAGGTGCAACGCACGCCGAACGCAGTCGCTGCGGTATTCGAAACGCAGCAGATGACGTACGCCGAGTTGGACCGCCGGGCCAACCAACTGGCGCATCATCTTCGTGCCATCGGCGTAGGGCCCGAAGTCACTGTGGCCCTATGTGCCGAGCGCTCGCTACAGATGCTCGTGGGCTTATTGGGTATCTTGAAAGCTGGGGGCGCCTACTTGCCCCTGGATCCAAGCTATCCGGCTGAGCGCATCGCCTATATGCTGGAAGAGGCACAAGTTGCGGCATTGGTGATGCAGCCTCACCTGGAGTCGCTGTTGCCCGCCACCCGGGCTCAGACCGTGATGCTGGAGACGGGTTGGGCTCAAATCGCCACGCAGCCCTCAACACGGCCAACCAGCATCGTGAGGCCGCATAATCTGGCCTATATCACCTACACGTCAGGCTCAACGGGCAAGCCGAAAGGCGTGATGACCCAGCACAGCAGTGCGGCCAATTACTTGAACTTCCTGGTGCGCCACTACCGCCTCACTGAGGCCGATGTCGTGCTCAACGTGGCCAGCCTGGCCTTTGACGCGTCGGTACGTGACCTACTCGGCCCGCTCGTGGCAGGCGCGCGCACCGTGCTGATCCCCCCTGCGCAAGCTAAAGAGCCGCATCAGTACGTGCGCGCGATCCACGCGCACAGCGTCACGAAGTTGCTTAGCATCACGCCCAGCTTGCTGCGCAGCGTCTGCCAAGTGGCTGACGGCCCGCAAACGACCCCGACGCTGCGCACGATCTTGACCAGCGGCGAAGCACTTGAGGCGGACTTATGCACGCAAGTGCACCAGACGCTGGGCGAGCAGATCCAGGTGGTCAATCAGTATGGTCCGACCGAATGCACGATGACCTCCACGTGGTTTGCCGCCGTGCGGCAAGCAAGCGGTATCGTGCCGATCGGCCGGCCCTTGTCCAACGCGCGCGTGTATTTGCTTGATCGGTATTTGCAACCGGTGTCCTGTGGCGTGGCCGGCGAGTTGTATATCGCGGGGGCGGGTTTGACACGAGGCTATGTCAATCAACCCGCGCTGAGCGCCGAGCGCTTTATCGCCAATCCCTTTGGCCAAGGCGAGCGACTCTATCGAACCGGGGACTTAGCCAAGTGGCGAGCAGACGGCCAGCTCGAGTATCTTGGCCGCACCGACCATCAAGTCAAAATCCGCGGCTTGCGCGTCGAGCTGGGAGAGATTGAAACGCAGTTGCTTGCCTACCCCGATGTCAAACAAGCCGTTGTGGTGGCACGCGAGGACGAGCCAGGTCAGAAACGATTGATTGCCTATCTCGTCAGTGATGACGCAATCGATACTGCCGCACTACGCACCCACCTCAAAGGCAGCTTGCCCGACTACATGACGCCATCGGCATTTGTGAAGCTGGAAGCCATGCCGATGACGCCTAACGGCAAACTGGATCGAAAGGCCCTGCCAGCGCCAAACTTTGTTTCCGAGCGCTACCGGGCTGCACGTTCGCCTCAGGAGCAAACGCTAACCGAGTTGTTTGCCGAAGTGCTCGGCTTGCCACGCGTGGGCATCGACGACAACTTCTTCGAACTGGGAGGCCATTCATTGTTGGCGATGCGCGTGGCTGCTCGCGTCAGGCAGGCGTTGGGAGTCGAATTACCGGTGCGTCTTTTGCTTGAGGCGCCCACTATTGCTGAACTCACGCCTCATCTCGACGCATTGCGGCAAAGCCGTGATCTCAACATTCCAGCGCTGACCACGCAAACGCGTCCTGCCACCTTACCTCTATCGTTTGCGCAAGAGCGCTTGTGGTTTCTAAACCAACTCGGGCAGGACGCCGCGTATCAGATACCAATCGCGATGCGCTTGACAGGCAAGCTCAATATCGCTGCGTTAGAAGCCGCGCTTAGTGAAATCGTGCGGCGTCATGAAGCGTTGCGTACCCGGTTTGATACCGTTGAGGGGACCGGCGTGCAGGTCATCCATTCGCCATGGACGGTGGAGCTGGTACCACAAGAGGTGGCTGAACAAGAGGTCATGCGTCATCTGCTAGCTATCGCTGAACAGCCATTTGATCTCACTACAGGACCCCTGGCGCGCTTCGCCTTGCTGCGGCTCGCGCCTGACAGCCATGTGCTCAGCGCGACACTGCATCACATTATTTCAGATGGTTGGTCAATGGGTGTGTTGATGCAGGAGCTTGAAGCGCTGTACACGGCCTTCAGCCAAAAGCAAGATTCGCCCTTACCCGAGCTGCCTGTGCAGTATGCCGACTACGCGCTCTGGCAGCGCGCCTGGTTCAAGGACCAAACGCTCGAGCAGGAATTGGATTACTGGCGCACGCAATTGTCGGGGGCGCCCGCCGCGCTTGAGTTGCCGACCGACCGGCCGCGGCCTGCCGTGCCAAGCGGACAGGGCCATGGCGTGCTAGTGCACGTGCCGGCCGCGCTTGCCGCGCAACTCAAAGCGCTGGCGCGGCGTGAGGGCGCGACGCTATACATGGCCCTGCTCGCCGCGTTCCAAGTTGTGCTCAGCCGCTGGAGCGGACAGGACGACATCGTCGTGGGCTCACCAATCGCGGGACGCACGCAGGTCCAAGCCGAGCCATTGATCGGCTTCTTCATTAATACGTTGGCGCTGCGTACCGATCTGTCAGGTGATCCTCGCTTTGACGCGTTGTTGGCACGCGTGCGTGAAACCACGCTGGGCGCCTATGCGCACCAGACGGTGCCTTTTGAGAAGTTGGTGGAGGTGCTGCAGCCGGTACGCGACCTTTCCCGCCAACCAATCTTTCAGGTCATGGTCAATGGGTTCAATATACCCGTGCCAGATTTTGCCCTACCAGGACTGACCGTTGAGAAGATCGACCTGGAACGTCTTAGTACCAAATTCGACTTGACACTGTACTTTGGCGAGACATCGGACGGCATTGAAGGTTGGCTGCAATATGCAACTGACCTGTTTGACGCCGAGACGATCAAGCGGCTGGGGCAGCATTGGGTCAACGTGCTCGAGGCAGTGGTGGCCGACCCGACGCAGCGCCTGTCCGAGTTGCCACTGCTCAGCACCACGGAACGGCACCAACTGCTCACAGCGTGGAATGACACGGCCGCTGACTTCTCCTCTGCGCCCACCTTGCACCAGCTATTTGAAGCACAGGTGCAACGCACGCCGAATGCAGTCGCTGCGGTATTCGAAACGCAGCAGATGACGTACGACGAGTTGGACCGCCGGGCCAACCAACTGGCGCATCATCTTCGTGCCATCGGCGTAGGGCCCGAAGTCACTGTGGCCCTATGTGCCGAGCGCTCGCTACAGATGCTCGTGGGCTTATTGGGTATTTTGAAAGCCGGGGGCGCCTACTTGCCCCTGGATCCGAGCTATCCGGCTGAGCGCATCGCCTATATGCTGGAAGAGGCACAAGTTGCAGCATTGGTGATGCAGCCTCACCTGGAGTCGCTGTTGCCCGCCACCCGGGCTCAGACCGTGATGCTGGAGACGGGTTGGGCTCAAATCGCCACGCAGCCCTCAACACGGCCAACCAGCATCGTGAGGCCGCATAATCTGGCCTATATCACCTACACGTCAGGCTCAACGGGCAAGCCGAAAGGCGTGATGACCCAGCACAGCAGTGCGGCCAATTACTTGAACTTCCTGGTGCGCCACTACCGCCTCACTGAGGCCGATGTTGTGCTCAACGTGGCCAGCCTGGCCTTTGACGCGTCGGTGCGTGACCTACTCGGCCCGCTCGTGGCAGGTGCGCGCACCGTGCTGATCCCCACCGCGCAAGCCAAAGAGCCGCATCAGTACGTGCGCGCGATCCACGCGCACGGCGTCACGAAGTTGCTTAGCATCACGCCCAGCTTGCTGCGCAGCGTTTGCCAAGTGGCTGACGGCCCGCAAACGGCCCCGACGCTGCGCACGATCTTGACCAGCGGCGAAGCACTTGAGGCGGACTTATGCACACAAGTGCACCAGACGCTGGGCGAGCAGATCCAGGTGGTCAATCAGTATGGTCCAACCGAATGCACGATGACCTCCACGTGGTTTGCCGCCGTGCGGCAAGCAAGCGGTATCGTGCCGATCGGCCGGCCCTTGTCCAACGCGCGCGTGTATTTGCTTGATCGGTATTTGCAGCCGGTGCCCTGTGGTGTGGCCGGCGAGTTGTATATCGCGGGGGCGGGTTTGACACGAGGCTATGTCAATCAACCCGCGCTGAGCGCCGAGCGCTTTATCGCCAATCCCTTTGGCCAAGGCGAGCGACTCTATCGAACCGGGGACTTAGCCAAGTGGCGAGCAGACGGCCAGCTCGAGTATCTTGGCCGCACCGACCATCAAGTCAAAATCCGCGGCTTGCGCATCGAGCTGGGAGAAATTAGTGCAGCGCTGGCCGGTCACCCCGATGTTGCACAAGCGACGGTCATCACACGGGAGGATGGCCGGTCAGCAGACAAACGCTTGGTCGCCTATTTAGTGGCAACAGCAAACGGTACTATTACGCCCGCTGCACTGAGACAATACCTGAGTCAGAAGCTGCCAGACTATATGGTCCCGGCCGCGTTTGTGATGCTGGATGCATTACCGCTTACACCAAACGGTAAGGTCGATCGCAAAGCACTGCCAGCGCCGGAAATGACGGTGACGGCAACAGCACGCATGCCGCGCACCCCTGAAGAACAGGTGCTTTGTGAACTATTTGCCGAAGTGCTGGGCGTTGCACACGTCGGTATCGATGACAACTTCTTTGAACTAGGAGGCCATTCGTTGCTGGCTGCACGGTTAATCAACCGTGTCCGCACCATACTCGGCTTGGAGTTGTCCATTCGAAACTTGTTTGAAACACCTACCGTAGCAGGCCTGTGCCAGCAGCCAGACAAGCCGACCGACCTTGACTCGTTATTCCAAGTCGTATTGCCGCTCAGATCGCATGGAGATCGCCCCCCGGTGTTCTGCATCCATCCGGCGGGAGAACTGGGTTGGTGCTATGCCGGACTGCTGCGATATGTCGATCGCCGGCATCCGCTTTATAGTTTGCAGGCGCGCTGTCTTTCGACCCCAGGGCCCCTTCCAGAAACGATTGAAGAAATGGCCCTGGAGTACGTTGAGCAAATTCGCCGTATCCAACCTAGCGGTCCTTATCAACTGGTGGGCTGGTCGTTGGGAGGACTGATTGCCTTTGAAATGGCTTGCATGCTTCAACAGAAAGGCGAACGTGTTGCCTTACTTGCACTTTTGGATAGCTACGTTCGAACTGAAGCTAAGCCTATGCGGCGAGTTGCCAGACAGGACATGCTTGCCGATCTGCTTGCAGAGGCCGGATACGATTCAGCCAGTTCTGAGAAAACGCCGCTCGATTTTGACAAGCGTCGGGAAATTCTTCGCCAAGGAGGTAGCCTATATGCCGCATTAGATGAGCGTCAATTTGACAGCATGTTGGACTTCTTTGAAAAAACACCCCAAATGATAGAGCGTTATGTTCCTCGCGCTCCGTTCGAAGGGGAAGTGCTGCATATCAAAGCAGCATTGGAGAAACCAGGCTATCGACCAGATCCGGAAACATGGCAGGCTTACGTAAAAGGCCATGTTGAGATGCATGCCATTGACTGTGAACATGGCGCGATGATGCAACCGGAGCCGTTAGCCCAAATTGGCCCCATCATTGCGCAAAAGCTAAGCACGGTGAAATAAACACTGATCCGTACGCGTGCGAGGTGATACCGGAGCTAAACGCTATGGCTTTTCAAAGTTAGGCCCGGTACGCCGAGCACAAACGCTCGTTTTTGCAAGAGGTTTGGGGACGTCACGGTAAAGACTGTCGTCAAGCGTCACGGCGTCGACATTTAAGGATGGATAGATGATGACGGATGCTCCGTTTGGAAAAGGTCGCCTTGGCATTTTAGGAGGTATGGGCAGCGAGGCGACCGCATACTTTTTGCGACTACTGGCCCAAAGTGCGGGTGCGCAGGTCGATCAGGACCATGTTCCATTTCTACTGCTTTCCTGTCCAGAGATTCCGGACCGCTCCACTGCAGTCGAGAACGGCGACACGATTGTCCCGACAATGATCCATGCACGTCTTGCCCAATTAGCGCGGGCTGGATGCAGCGCCATTGCCATTGCGTGCAACACTGCTCACTATTGGCGTGATGAATTCGCAGCGGCTTTGCAGATTCCGTTCATTGATATGGTATCCGCGACCACGCGGCAGACTGCGCTTTCAGGCGCAAGAAGTGCGATCGTGCTAGGCACGCGCTCCACTATCCGTTATCGATTGTACGATCAAGCATTGAATGATGCCGGCGTGCACGCCATCGAACCTGACGATGAAATCGTCGAGCTAACCAGTGCCGCCATCTCACTCAGCAAAGCAGGCGATCTTCCCGGCGCGTCGGCTCAACTGGCCCTTGCACTTGCGGCATGCAGTGCGCTGCACGCTGACGCTGTGATTCTAGGCTGCACCGAGTTGCCAATGGTGGTGCCTGCGGGGATCCGTGACATCCATTTGATCGATTCGGCATCTTGTCTAGCTGAGGCTTGCGTGCAGTGGTGGCGAGCTAGATCGATGCCTGACCAGGAAGTGGATGCACGCCTTAGACCATTAGTCAAGCTGGGTTGATCTGGCGTGTCATCGAGCGACCAACACGTTCACCGCCTAGCGCCCATAGGCATACTGCTCTGCCAACTTGCCGTTATCAATTCACCTTAGCGTTACCAGTTCAAATCTGGCTACTGGGTCAGCTTCATGCCGGCTATTTTGGCCGCTTTCGCGTCGAAGGTTGCCGTATATTGGCACTATGTTAGCGTCGGAGTGATACTGGTCCTTCCCCGCTGTGTGTGAAATCGGTACCCCGTGGGAGTGCAAAGGGACTCTCCCCTTGCACCACACGATAAAGCCCGTACTGGCAGTAGCCAGCGGCCTTGGCTCGGCCACTCCTTCCCGTTGTCGATCCAGCATCGTCTCACGCTCGAACTGCGCGATGCCGTTGAGCACAGTCAGCATCAGTTTACCTGTTTCAGTGTACGTATCCATGCCGAGATTAAGCACGCGCAGACTGACGCCTTTGTGCTGAAGCGTCTGTACGGTTGCCATTAAATCCGCGATCGATCTCACCAGCCGGTCCAGCTTCGTTACCACCAGCACGTCGCCTTCGCATACATACTCGAGTGCGGCAGCAAGCTGGATGCGTTCGTCGAGCAGCGAAACCTGCTCTTGGAATAGCTGTTCATATCCCGCGGTGCGCAGTTCCTCGAGTTGGGTCTCGAACTCGGCCTTCTGCTTTACGGTCGAGATACGTATAGCCGGCGATCATTCCCGATACTACATAGCTGGAAACGTATGGTCGTACCGGCTTTCGGCTGCTTCGTGCTCGCGTGTTGAATCGATGCTAACCCACGGCACAAACTTTACACAAAGTGTGGAAGAACAGTATTAATCCAGCGCTAACATCTACTCGGCTCCACTATCCCGACATTTTCATATCTCTCCATTACCGGCGATATGCGTTTCGGTAGGATATCGTTGACGGAACAACAAGTTTTCTCATTGAAATGCAGATGAATCAATTATAGATGCGACTTTATGCCGCGCTTCAACCTACGCCCACACCGTCAACCAGTAGTTCTATTACCGATTTTATAAGGTTTGCTAAATTTATAATTTTTCCTAGATCACGCTGTCATTATCAGCAAACAGCTACGCCAGTGCCCGGTGCAGCGCGGTGGATCGATTGCGCACGACTACCCTCTGCACTACCAAAAACTTCTTGCATTGTATCTCCAATCGCCGATGCAAAATGGAATTGTCCTTGTAGCCCCTTGCCTTCCTTTCCACCCAGTTTTTTAAAGCCGCACCCGCTGCCAAAAAACTTGCCAGTTGCGCGTCTCGCTTCTACACTGAGCGGTGTCGCGTTGGTCAGCGATATGAAAGATTAGCATGCCTACAGGGCTAGCTGAATAGCCACGATAGGCGTGTCGTCCCATGATAAAGCGTCGGCCTGATTGAGGCCAACGTTTTATGCAGGTCACGGATGGAGCATCAGAAAAATGAAGAACCGTAGTCTGCATCGAGTTCAATTAGCCGGGTTGGCGAAACGCACGCACGAGCCGCCCGGCGGCACTGGCGCGGCCCACAGCGTATCGGGTGTCGCTCGCGGATATGCACGCTCTCATGGGTGATGACGCCACGCATGCCCTCGTCGCTCATATTAGCCAGCAGAGCGGTGGTCACACAGATGCGCGAATGCTTCGCCAGGAGCCCGACCGTGTTGGCTTCCTTGTCGGTATGGTCGTACAGAATGACCGGGCAAGTCTCAGGCAGTAAGACCACTATCCCTGCCAGCCGAATTTGCAGCGTCTCATCGCGCGAGAGCTTTGGAGCAAGAAAGCGCGCGGCGAGCGGCGCACTGGCGTAGAAGCCGAGCAAGAAGATTAGGCTGGCGATGGTCTGAGCTAGGGGTTGATAGGCGGGGCTGGGAGTCAGACGCGCTGCCACCCATAGTATCCCGCCGCCGACTTCCATAATGAAGACGATTAGGATAGTTCGTCGGAACCAGTGCGATGGGATCATTAGAGCTTGCAGTCATCGCAAACAATGACAGGGGAAATGGATCGGTACGGGCTCTGATCGATGCCGGCGCGCCAGTCATTGCGCATGTTCACCGTTTGCGCTCGGGTGGCGCAACCGCCCAGGACCCAAGCCGCAAAGGCAGCAAGTAGAATGTACTTCCTTTTCATTCAGTCCCCCTTCCTAGGTTTAGGTTGTTGATCCCATCGAGCAATCCTGGGCGCACGGGGCGCTGACGCGGACCTCCACCATGCGCGCGACGATCGCCTGCCTAAATTCATAGACAGACACTTATTTACACAATACGGTAAGCCACTAGTAAAAGCCGCATACACTTGGCGGTTTTCATAAGGACAACAGGTAAAGCCCTGCCGTACACTATCAAGCTTGGCATGTAGTGAGCGTTCATGTCATTGTCAAATACGCAGATAAAGGATATTTTGTCATCCAACAAACCCGTTCACTACCCAAGACTAAAGGAGCACTTGAATGAAGCAAATTCTTGTCCTTACCTTTATGATGGCAGCACTGTCAAGCGTTGTGTATGCCCAGAAAGGATCGGCACAACAGGGCGGTATGTGTTTCTCGGACAATCACAGAATCAGCAACTCGGAAGCCGTATGGAGGTGCGAGAACCTCGGCCGGGTAACCATCAAAGAAATTTACGAAAAAGGGTTTCGGGTTGTGGGCTCCTATCCAACAGACTATGCCGCACTACAGCCCAACGCCACGGCCAAAAGGACTCCTTCGAGCGTATATCAGTACCTCGTCATTGAGGAACAACGAAGATGAAAATCTCAAAAATCCTATTTGGCCGCCGACGCTGGATGCTTTGGATTCCCGTGCCGCTTGCCGCGCTGGCCTCAGTCAGCGTCGCTGAATTTGGCACGCTGCTTGTCGGCGGTTTAGTTTTCTGGATCCCTTATTGGTTCGCATGGTGGCTGAACGACGGATTCAAGGGCATGTCCGACTGGCCGGTCGAAGCACCGACTGTCACAGGCGGCGGCATCCACCCACTAACGGGAAAATATTGCATGATTCATCATTTATCTTGGGGTGACGTTTACGTATAGGCAGCGTTTGAAGGGGCTAAGCCCCTTCCCTCTAGTCTTTCTTCCCTCCCGTATTGATTTGGACATTGGCCGCACTTTCTCGCTTCATGTTGTCGCTAAGCTTTTCGCCGTCAGCCGTGCCATCACCGCCCGTGATCTTATCCAACACCTTCTTACCGTAGTCCTTGACATCCCGGACCTCCATGTCCTCTACAACGCCCATTTGATTCACCCGCCCTGCGCCGACCTCTTTGTCCGGGCTGGCCCAGGCGTTCACGTTCTCGTCTAAAGCCTCAGCACGCGCTGGTATGCTGCCCCTGCTCTTCGAATCGAGCTGGCCGTGCACCTCGTCTCTGGAACGGCGAACGATGGATGGCGCGCTGGTATCGATGATCAGCGCACCGGCACCACCGTAGCCGGCTAGCTTCGGATTGGTCGCTTCTCATGCTGGTAACGGAGAAATTGCGCTCGTTGCGCGCGGCCTCATCTAGACCGTGCTGGGTTGAAACCTCACGGCTGCGGCCCTACTCTGCCGAGTAGGTTTTGCGCAATTCGGGGGCCAAATCCACCATGGAAGAGCGCCGTCTACCATCGGGCGCCGATCCGCTCAACAGTGGCTGGCTGATACATGGCACAGAACTTGCTCTAAACGTCGACGGCAGCCGAGTCGTAGCGCGCGCTGTCCAATTGCACGTCGTTCCCCGTCGCGCAACCGACAACGGCACTTGCCACCGACGTGTACAGCACGAGCCGCGCCAGGCGCCACGTCGTATGAGTATGAAAAAGGACGCGAAACGGCACACAAAGCCGGCTCGGACCCCGGCATCGCGGCAAGGCCGGGGCGTACCGGCCCCGGCCTACGCAAGCCTAGCGAAGATCGAGCGCGACATCGACAATCATGTCCTCCTGGCCGCCCACCATCTTACGGCGGCCAAGCTCGACCAGGATGTCAACGGTCTTCAGGCCATACTTCTGCGCGGCCACCTCGGCATGACGCAGAAAACTCGAATACACGCCGGCATAGCCGAGCGCCAGCGTCTCACGATCGACGCGCACCGGACGGTCTTGCAACGGCCGCACCAGATCATCGGCCGCGTCCATCAGCTGGTACAGGTCGCAACCGTGATTCCAGCCCTGCTTGTCGGCAGCCGCGATGAATACCTCGAGCGGCGCATTGCCCGCCCCGGCACCCATTCCGGCTAGGCTCGCATCGATGCGGTCACACCCTTCTTCAACCGCAACCAGCGAATTGGCCACGCCAAGGCTCAGATTATGGTGCGCGTGGATGCCGGTCTGCGTATCGGCGCGCAGCACCTCCTTCAGCGCGCGGAACCGGTCACGCACGTCGTTCATGCCGAGCGCCCCCCCGGAGTCGACCACATAGATACAGCGCGCGCCATAGCTTTCCATCAGCAGCGCTTGCTCGGCCAGCTTCTGCGGCGTGGTCATGTGGCTCATCATCAGAAAGCCGACCGGGTCCATGCCCAGTTTCCGAGCGTACTCCAGGTGTTGCCGCGAGACGTCAGCCTCAGTACAGTGCGTCGCCACGCGCACGATACGCGCACCGGCGTCGTACGCATTGCGCAGGTCGTGGATCGTGCCGATGCCAGGCAACAGCAGCGTGGCGATTTGGGCCCTCGTCACGCTTTGCGCGGCGGCCTCAATCCATTCAACGTCGCTGTGCGCGCCGAATCCATAGTTGAAGCTAGCGCCTTGCAGCCCGTCGCCGTGCGCGACCTCGATACTGTCCACGCCGGCACGGTCCAGCGCGGCCGCGATCGCGCGCACGTTCTCCACGCTGTACTGGTGTCGTATGGCGTGACTGCCGTCGCGCAACGTCACGTCGGAGATATACAGTTTCTTGCCCGTGTGGTTCATTATGCGGACTCCCGATGGCCACGCGCCATGCCCGCGTCGAGGCGGCGGCGCGCGATCAAGTCGCCGCACGCAAGCGCGGCCGATGTCATGATGTCTAGATTACCGGCATACGACGGCAGATAGTGCGCCGCGCCTTCGACCTCCAGGAACACGGACGTCTTCAGGCCGTGCGCGGGTCCGATGCCAGGCACGTTCAGTGGACGCTGCGGCACAATCTCGTCGAATTGGACCTTTTGTTTGAGCCGGTATCCCGGCACGTAGGCCTGTACACTTTGCACCATTTGCTCGATGCTTTGTTCGACCCGCCGCGTATCGACGTGCTCGGACAGCACAAACACCGTATCCCGCATGATCAGCGGCGGCTCCGCCGGATTGAGGACAATGATTGCCTTGCCGCGCGTGGCACCGCCCAGCGACTCGATCGCGCGGCGCGTGGTTTCGGTGAATTCGTCGATGTTCGCGCGCGTGCCGGGTCCCGCGGACTTGCTGGCGATCGACGCAACAATTTCCGCATAGTGAACCTTGGCCACACGCGAGACTGCCGCCACGATCGGTATTGTCGCCTGGCCGCCGCACGTGACCATATTGATGTTCGACGCGGTCTCGGCCTGCAGGTTAATCGCCGGAATCACGAACGGCCCGATCGCAGCCGGCGTCAGGTCAATCACCTGCACGCCATGGGCCTGCAAGATCTCGTTGTGCCGCGCATGCGCGCCGGCAGACGTCGCGTCAAACACGATGTCGACGTCGTCAAACACGTCCAGATCGAGCAAGCCATCGATGCCCCGCGCAGTCGTCGCCACGCCGAGTCGAGCAGCCCGCGCCAATCCGTCGGACTGCGGATCGACGCCCACCATCGCACCCATTTGCAGATGCTTGCCGTTGCGCATCACCTTGATCATCAAGTCGGTGCCGATATTGCCCGAGCCGATAATGGCGACCTTCACCTTTTGCGTCATGCTTGTGCTCCAATCGTACGATTTCTTGCTAAGCGGCGCGTGCCTCGCGGCGCGCGTCGCTTAGCCGGCCACGTGGAATCCGGCACTGCCCAGCCGCTCGATGTCGACCGACACATACTGACCCGGCGCGATGTACTCGGCCGAAGTCGCGCCACCCGCCATCACAATCCAGCCTGCCTGCAGCGGCTCGCCGGCCTGCGCGGACAAGCGCGCGGCCGCCACCAGCGAACGCAGGGGGTGGCCAAGCAATGCCGCGCTCGAGCCGACTTGCTTGACCTGTCCGTCGATATTCAGTGTCAAGCCCAGGTTCGAAAAGTCGATGTGCGGGTCGCACCACGCGCCGATCACAAAGCCACTGGACGAGGCATTGTCAGCGATCACCTCGGGCAACGTGAACTTGAAGTTCTTGTAGCGCGAATCGATAACCTCGAGCGCCGGCGCGATCGCCTCCACGGCGGCCAGCGCCGCGGGGGCCGTCACATCCGCAGCCAACGGCCGCTTGAGCAAAAATGCGATTTCCGGCTCCACGCGCGGATGCACGAAGCGCCTGAACGACACTGATCCGCCTTCCTCGAGTTGCATGGCGCAGGTCAACCGGCCCCAGATCACGTCGGACAGTCCCATCTGAAGCATCTTTGCGCGACTCGTGAAACCCATCTTCACGCCCACCCTGCGCTCCCCGCGCGCGAGCCGCCGCGCAATCGACGCAGCCTGAATCGCGTAGGCGTCCTCCAACGACAGACGAGCGTCGAGGTCAAACTGCTCGACCTCGTGTGCGTCACGCGCCGCCGTATCAAGCAGTGTGGCGTATTCGGTAATGACGCTCATCGATGGGCCTCGTTCGGATCGCGTTCAAAAACTGCCCGCACAGAACCAACACCATTGATGCGAGCTTGGACCACGTCGCCGGGCACGATCGGGACCATCGGCCCGAGCGCCCCGGACAACACTAGATCGCCGGCCTTGAGTGGCGTGCCCAAGGCCGCCATCGTGCGTGCAAGCCACACGAGTGCATTGACGGGACTGCCCAGGCAAGCGGCGCCCGCGCCGACCGACACCGGCTCGCCGCGGCGCTCCATCACCATACCGCACAACCGCATATCGAACGCGGCAACGCTCACCGGCGTATTGCCTAGTACAAAGGCCCCCGACGACGCGTTGTCGGCGATCGTATCGGTGATTCGGATATTCCAATTCGCGATGCGACTGCCGACGATCTCGATCGCCGGCAACGCATAGTCGATGGCGCGCAGCACATCTACATGACTGGGACGCACCGCTTCGATATCCTTACCGATGACGAACGCGATTTCGGCCTCCGCCTTCGGTTGCGTGAGCGCCGACGTGGGAATCGGCTCGCCGTCGCCAAAACCCATGTCGTCGAACAGCATGCCGAAGTCGGGTTGGTCCACGCCGAGCTGCTGCTGCACTGCGACCGACGTGAGGCCGATCTTGCAGCCGATCACGCGCTGCCCACGCGCGATACGCCACTCGGTGTTCTCACGTTGGATCGCATAGGCCGAATCGATCGCCAACGACGGCCAGGTGTCGCGCAGCGGTGCGATGTACTCGCCGCTGCTGGCCGCCGTGCGCAGCGCCGCGGCCGCCTGCTGGATCTGTTGTGGCGTCATGTCAGCCCCCCCACTCCGGCTGCGCGGCCACTTCATCCTTCGTATGCGCACCGATCGCCCAGTGTACGGCCGGCACTTGGGTAGCATACACACGGATGCTCCGCAGCGGTGCGCCAAGCGTCTCGTGCGCCGTGACGGCGACCGCCTTGACGCAGGACTTGACCGCTGCCTCACTGCGGCCCTCGACCAGCGAGATATGTACGATTGGCATCGAACTTCCCTTGAAGTACTGAATCCGCCAGGCGCGAGCGCGCCAGCACGGGGAGGATCTTGCCAACCGCCGGACATACCGTCCAATACTGTTTTTTTACGTTACGATACTAAAACAGTATGGCATAACGGGAGCCGAACGATGGATCTGAAGCAGATGCGGTACTTCCTCGCAGTCGCACAGGAACGCAATTTCGGACGCGCTGCGCAGCGTCTGCATATTGCGCAGCCGCCATTGACGCGACATATCCATGCCATGGAAGCGCAACTGGGCGTCACGCTGTTTGTGCGCAGTACACGCGGCGCGGAGCTGACCGAGGCGGGACGCACGCTGCTCGCTGAAGTGCCCAACATCCTAGCGCTTGCCAAAAGAGCTACCGAGCAGACGCAACTCGCTGGCCAGGGACTGATCGGAAGACTGGACGTGGGCATTTTCAGCTCCGGCATCCTGCAGGTGATTCCTCAGCTGCTCGCCACCTTTCATACCGAGCGGCCACGGATCAAGATAGGACTGCACAATTTGACCAAGGCCCAGCAACTCGATGCGCTGCGCGAACGCCGGATCACGATCGGCTTTAACCGGCTAGTGCCACACGATGACGACATCGCCGTCGAGAAAGTGCTCGAGGAGCCGTACCTCGTCGCGCTGTACGACGGTCATCCGCTATGCAAGAAGGCGCGGATACGACTGCGCGACCTAGACGGCGAGCCGATGATCTTGTATCCGAACGCGCCCGTGCACGGGCTCGCCCAGGAAATCGCGGCCGCCTTCGAGCAGGAACGTGTGACGTTGCGGGTGGAGCAGGAGGTGGAGGATGTGGTGACCTGCATCGCGCTGGTGGCGAGCCGGTTCGGCGTCTGCATCACCACGGCTTCTGCCGCCAACCTACGCTTGCCGGGCGTCACCTACCGGCCGCTGCAGTCGCGACGCATGCGTCACATCGCGCTCAGTTGCCTGTATCGGCGCGACGACGAGACGCCGATTCTGCATGCATTCTTGGAAGTGATCCGGCGACGCCGCCACGACGGCAAGCACTATTGCACGCAACCGGTATCACAGCGACGGTCACGCGCGTCGGCCGGGGCCGATGCGCCATGCGGTGACGTTGCGCCGATGTTCTGATACCCGATATCCCTGCCCCAGTGTCCCGACACCGGCTTGCCGGCTCTTCGATCCATAGCCGATATGACGGCAGCCATCGAGAAACCATCATTGACATGGCCACAATACTGTGATTCCATTGTTCATATGAACCGCGCACCGATCCGTCTATCGCTACGACTACTAGCCTGCTTGTTTGGGCTAGGTCTGTTCGCGCGCGCTTCATGGCAGCTTCCTTAACAAAGCACCACTGAATCCCCTAATCTGACTACCTGGCCCCGGTAATCGACCGGTGGTCTTGTTCGTCCATGCCTTCCGGTCGCCATGCCGGCCCGATGTTTTTTCGACCCTTGGCGAGACGAACATGTTGAAAGACCCTTCGATCAAATACCGCCCTTTCACGCCGATCGAGTTGCCCGATCGGGTATGGCCCACGCGCACGATCACCCGCGCGCCAATCTGGATGAGCACCGATTTGCGCGACGGCAACCAGGCGCTATTCGAGCCGATGGACGCCAAACGTAAGATGCGCCTGTTTAAGACGCTGATAGCCATTGGCTTCAAGGAGATCGAAGTTGCCTTCCCATCCGCCTCCGAAACGGATTTTAACTTCGTGCGGGAGCTGATCGAAGGCGACCACATCCCCGACGACGTGACAATCGAGGTGCTCACACAGGCGCGCGAAGACTTAATCGAGCGCACGTTCGCGTCGCTGCGCGGCGCCCCGCGCGCGATCGTCCACCTGTATAACGCTACCGCGCCGGCATTTCGCCGCCTTGTATTCGGCACCGACCGCAATGGCGTGCGACAACTGACGGAGCGGGCCGCCCGCTTGATTAAGCAACTTGCGGACGCGGCGCCCCAAACGCGGTTCACGCTGCAATACAGTCCGGAGACCTTTACCGCGACCGAGCTGGACTTCGTCAAGGAAGTCTGCGATGCGGTGTTCGACATTTGGCAGCCAAGCCCCGAGCACAAGGCCATCGTCAACCTGCCCGCCACGGTCGAGATTGGAACACCGAATTTCTACGCGGACCAGATCGAATGGATGCACCGCCATCTGGCGCGGCGGGACTCGCTGATCCTGTCCGTGCATCCGCATAACGACCGCGGCACGGCCGTCGCCGCGGCCGAGCTTGCGGTGATGGCCGGCGCGGACCGGATTGAAGGATGCCTGTTCGGCAACGGCGAGCGCACCGGTAACGTCGACCTCGTGACACTCGCGCTGAACCTGTATACGCAGGGCGTCGATCCGGGCCTGGACTTCTCGCAGATCAACGCAATCGCGCGCACCGCCGAAGCCTGTACCCAACTGCCTGTACACCCACGCCACCCGTATGCTGGTGACCTGGTGTTCACCGCGTTCTCGGGCTCCCACCAGGATGCAATCAAGAAGGGTTTCGCCGCGCAGCAGGCCAATGCCCTCTGGGAAGTGCCTTACCTGCCCATCGATCCGGGCGATCTGGGCCGCACCTATGACTCAATCATCCGTGTCAACAGTCAATCCGGCAAGGGTGGTATCGCCTACCTGCTCGAACAGAGCTATGGCATCGCGCTGCCACGGCGGTTGCAAGTCGATTTCAGCGCCGCGGTACAGCGGCACACCGACGACAGCGGCCAGGAGGTCAGCGCCGCGCAAATCTGGGCATTGTTCCAGCAAGAATATGCCCGCAACGATGCGCCGCTGCGTTACATCGGCCATGAATTGTCTAAGCACGAGGGCAGCGAATCCATCGCGGTCACGGTTCAGATTCATGGCCGCCAACAGGTTCTGACCGGCACGGGCAACGGTCCGCTCGATGCGCTGATGCACGCGCTGTGCACGCCGCTGCGCATCCAGCACTATGAAGAACGCGCATTGACACAGGGCGCCGACGCGCAGGCCATCGCCATCGCCGAACTGGCCGGTCCTGACATGTGCGGCAGCGCGTTCGGCGTCGGCATCGATGCGAACCTGACAACTGCGTCGATCCGCGCAGTCGTGAATGGCGTGAACCGAGCGTATGCGCGCTGTGACGCCACAGGGCAACGCACGTTCTTCGATGCCGTACAGCGAGCATCGGCCAACGCCAGCGTCAGCCGGGCTGCATAACGCCCCGGTTTAACGCATGGACAGGCGCCGGCGACATTCAACGCATGGACGGACGCCGGCAACTTTCAACGCATGGCCGAGCGCCCGGCAACCCTACACCGGGTTGCGCTCCGAGTATCGTTTTCGCGTTAAGTGTCGCCTTCGCGCTGAGTATCGCGACGGGTGCAGTCTCGTTACGGCACCCGTCCCGCAGCGCATGGCACACATAGCGTCCGACGCGGCGCAATGCCGCAATGAACAGAAACAATCGTCACGGAACGACAACCCGGTACCCGTGGTCCAACCCCGTCATTTGACATCACCGCCCGGGGGCCGCCCCGTTGCCGGCGGCCAGCATGGCAAAAACCTTGCAAACACCCAGTGCATGAACGCCGATACCATCGATACGCCATCACCGCGCAAGCCGTTGTTGCGCCGACTGTTGAGCCACCATGAGATAGCCACGCTGCTGTTGTTGCTGCACGCGCCGGCCGGTGCTCTCGCCGCCAAGCCGGATGTCGCCTCGCTGGCGGAGGCCGGCCTAGTGCGCATCGTCGATTCGTCGGAGAGCGGATCGCACGTCGAGCTGACTCCCGAAGGCGATGCGGTGCTACGCACGTTGACCGCATCGCGCTGATCGCGCCATGAGCGCTCTGAACGTCGCGTTTGACCTGGCCGCGCGCCGCCGCAATGCTTGCCGCCACCGAGTTGACACACGAGCAGCTCGGCCAACTGGTACAGATCGCCGAGCTGGACGGTAAAGTCGCCGCCAACGCTTAACCGATACATGTTGGCCACACACAGCACCGTGCTGCCCCACCCATGCGTACCGGTCCTGTGCCGCAACAACGCACCCAGCATCGGCACGATCACGACATGCAACAAGCTGATAAAGCCAGCATTGACGAGCTTCGTATACTGCAGGCCGATCTGCTGCGGCAAGATCGACAGCGCGACTCGCGCGCCGAGCAGGCCGCCCACGCACAGCAAGGCGGCACGACTGGTACATTGTTCGTGCCGTGGCCTGCGCAGACCGTTGCCGGCCGCCGCGCCAGATGGCAACGCACCGCCGGGCGAGCCGACCGACACAGCACGGCGTCAGGCGATCCACGACGGATCCGTCCGACGTGCAATCGATCACGCGAGCGCACTGTCCAGCGTGACGCGGGCGCGGCGGGCAACGCGAGCGCAGCGACGCGAGCCTGTCTCAGCGACGGTCAGCCGTTCAGGCCGCGCGCCAGGTCGCGCTTCAGGTCATCGATCCCTTCAAGGCCGACCGACATCCGAATTAAGCCCTCGGTGATACCGGCAGCTGCTCGAGCCTGCGGCGTGATTCGCGCATGCGTGGTGGTCGCCGGATGGGTCAGCGTGGTACGCGTATCGCCAAGATTGCCCGTGATCGAGCAGATCCTTGTGCCATCGATCACGCGCCATGCATTGGCGCGCATCTGCTCGGCCGCGTCGCCCTTAAGCTCAAACGATACGATCGCGCCGCCGGCACGCTGCTGACGCTGGGCGAGCATGTGCTGCGGATGCGACTGGAGCCCCGGATAGAAGACCCGGTTCACCGCTGGATGGGCCTCGAGCCAGCGCGCTAGCTCAAGTGCATTGGCGCACTGCCGCTCAAGCCGCACGTGCAGCGTCTCCATGCCCTTAAGCAGCACCCATGCGTTGAACGCGGACAGCGTCGGGCCGGCGCTGCGCACGAACGGAAACACCTTCTCCATCAACAGCTGGCGCTGTCCGACCAGCGCGCCACCGAGCACACGACCTTGGCCGTCCAGATACTTAGTGGCCGAGTGCATCACCACGTCTGCCCCAAACTTCAGCGGCTGCTGCAATGCCGGGCTGCAAAAGCAGTTGTCAACGACGAACAACGCCCCTGCTTGCTTCGCGATCCGGCTCACCGCTTCGATGTCCGACACCTCGGTGAGCGGATTAGACGGCGTCTCCAAGAAGAACATCCGTGTGGCGGGCGTCACCGCGTCGCGCCAGGCCTGCAGGTCGGACGGATCGACGAACGTCGTCGTGATGCCCCACCGCGGCAGCATCTGTGCGAACATGCCGAGCGTCGAGCCGAACAGGCTCCGGGAACTGACGATGTGTTCACCGGCCTGCAGCACCGACAATACGATCGACAGGATGGCGCTCATGCCGGAAGCGGTCGCGATACAAGCCTCGCCGCCTTCAAGCGCCGCCAAACGGTCCTGGAACATCGATACTGTCGGATTGGTAAAGCGCGAATAAGTGAAGCTGTTTTCGGAGTCAGCAAAGCGCTCGGCAGCCTGCGCCGCGCTGTCAAAACAGAAGCTCGACGTCAACAGCAACGCTTCAGAGTGCTCGTTGAACGGCGTGCGCCGCGTACCGGCACGCACCGCCAGCGTATCGCTGGACAATCCTTGCAGATCCTCGCCGTGCGGGTGGAGAAAATCGTTCATGGATGACGTTTGCCGATGGGCTGCTGGCTTATTCAACCGCCAAATGCAAGTGTAGTTGTGAGCGGTCGTTGCCTTCGCCGGCCACATCACGGTCTGACTGTGACGCCCGATCGAGCCGCACCCGTTCGATCTTGCTCAGATACTCGGTCGTCACGTCGCCGGTGACGTAGTGGCCGTCGAAGCACGATGCCTCAAAATTCTGCAGCTGCGGGTTCGTGTCACGCACCGCCTGCTTCATGTCCTCGACGTCCTGGTACACGAGCGCATCGGCGCCGATGATCTGCGCCACTTCCTGGTCAGTCCGACCGTGCGCCACCAATTCATCACGGGTCGGCATATCGATGCCATACACATTCGGGAACCGCACAGGCGGTGCCGCCGAGGCAAAGATCACCTTGTTCGCGCCGGCGTCGCGCGCCATTTGCACAATCTCCTGTGACGTGGTGCCGCGCACGATCGAGTCGTCGACAATCAGCACGTTGCGGCCCTTGAACTCGACCGCCATCGCGTTGAGCTTCTGGCGCACCGACTTTTTGCGCACTGCCTGACCGGGCATGATAAAGGTGCGACCAACATAGCGGTTCTTGAAGAACCCTTCGCGATATTCAATGTTGAGCTTCTTGGCGACCTGCATCGCCGCCGGCCGCGACGAATCAGGAATCGGCATCACGACATCAATCTGTATGCCGGGCAGCGTGCGCTTGATCTTTTCGGCTAAGTAGTCGCCCATGCGCAGCCGCGCGTCATAGACAGGCACGCCATCGAGTACCGAGTCGGGTCGCGCCAGGTAGACCAGTTCGAAGATACACGGATTCAGGCTCGGATGCTGCGCGCATTGCTTCGCGTGCAACGTGCCATCCATGTCGATGAACACGGCTTCACCGGGCGCCACGTCCCGCACGAACTCGAAACCGATACCCTCGAGCGCGACCGATTCGGACGCGATGATCCATTCGGTGCCCTGCGCGGTGTCGTGCTTGCCGATGGCCAGCGGCCGGATACCATGCGGATCGCGAAACGCCAGCAACCCATATCCGGCAATCAACGCAACGATCGCATAAGAGCCCTTCACACGTCGGTGCACCCCAGACACCGCCTTGAAGATCGCGTCGGGCTCCAGCGAGAATCCGGTCGTGGCCAATTGCAACTCGTGTGCAAGCACGTTGAGCAGCACTTCGGAATCGGAACTCGTGTTGATGTGCCGACGATCGATGCGGAACATTTCATCCTTGAGTTGCTCCCAATTCGTCACGTTGCCGTTGTGCGCGAGGATGACGCCGAACGGCGCATTCACGTAGAACGGTTGGGCCTCCTCTGCACTGCTCACCGAGCCGGCGGTTGGGTAGCGGACCTGGCCGATCCCGCAGTTGCCGGGCAGTGAGCGCATGTTGCGCGTGCGGAACACGTCGCGCACCATGCCGTTTGCCTTGTACATGTGGAACGTGCTGCCGTTAGCCGTCGCAATGCCGGCCGCGTCCTGGCCGCGATGCTGCAGCAGTAGCAAGCTGTCATAGATCAGCTGATTGACGGGAGACTGGGAAATTACGCCTACGATGCCGCACATGGCATGTCCTTCAAAGAAATGGAATCCGGGTGCCGCTCAGAAATGCACGTACGCCGCGATCACGGCCGGCAGGAACGGTTTCAGTTCACGCACGCCATGCTCGGCATAAGCCCTGAACATCGCGTTACGCCAAAAATCCTGTCGCGGCAGCTCGGTTAAGCCGGCGGCCGCCACCAATACGAGTACCAGCAGCACGCCTCGTATCAGCCCAAATAGTATGCCCAACGTGCGATCGACGCCGCGCAGCCCGCCGGCGTCGGCCAGCCGGGTCAGCAGCGCACCGACCACGCCAGAGACAACCAGTACAGCTGCCGCCAAGCCAAAGAACGCGACTAGATACTGCGTCAGCACGCCGCCGGGCCAGTTCTCCGGCACATAGCGCGCCAGTGCGGGCGCATAGATCGTGGCGACAATGAACGCGACGCCCCACCCGATCAGGCCGAATACTTCCGCCAGCAGCCCCCGCCACATCCCGCGCAGCGCCGACAGGCCGATGAGCGTAATTACGGCGTAGTCGAAAGCGGTCAACGTCGCGTTCGTCACTTCGTCAGCCGTTCTCTACTGCGTGCGCTTGCTGTCGCCGCCCGCGGTCAGGCCGGCCTCGCGCACCTTCGCCACCGCGGCGGCAGCCGCCGAACGATTAGCGAAGGGCCCGGCGCGCAACAGGATGCGCTCGCTGCCGTCGGGCTGGCGCCGACGCTCGACATAGGCCGGCACGCCGAGCGCCTTCAACCGGCCCACCCAGTCCCGTGCGGCGGCATCGCTGCTCAGCGCGCCCAATTGCACCACGTAGCGATTGCCGGCTGGCGCATTCGGCGTACCGCCGGGGCCCGACGCGTCGAATGACGCCTGCGCACCGCTTTGCGCTCGCGCGCGCCCGGCTTCCATCGCGGTCTTGCCGCGCGGCGGCGTCGCGGTGGCCGGCGGCGTGCCGGACAGCACCGCGCCGGCCTTGCCCGCCGGATTGGTCGCCCCATTCGGGCCGTTCGCGACGGGCGGCAGCGTGTCCGGTGCAGCAGCTGGCATCACATCGTCTTCATGCGCATGCGACGATGCCGGCGTCGATTCGGGCCGCGCCGGAATCTGGATGGCGATGTCGTCAGTAAAGGGCTTGGGTTGGGAGTCAAGAATCATCGGCAGCGCGACCACGGCCGCCATGACCAGCGCGATCGCACCGACCAGGCGCCGACGCGCGCGCTGTTTCTCAGGCAGCGTCGGATCGAGCAGCATCGCGTCCGGATCCGTGCGGCGCTCAGCACGCCGCTCGCTGCGGCTCGTGCGGCCGGCGCGGCTCCCCGCGGCGGTTCGGGACGGGCCCGCGTCGTCTTTGCTGCCGAAGGAGAACAATCCCATATATGGCTTGTGGCGGCGCCGGCAGGTCGGTCTGCCCGACTCGCGCGCCGCGCGGATCAATGATGCTGCATCTTACGATAGGCCATCACACCGGCTACCGTATAGAAACTACCGAAAACCACGATTCTATCATTTTCGGACGCCCGACTGAGTGCCTCCTGATAGGCAAGCTGCGGATTCGCGAACCGCCGGATCGACGCGTCCGAGGGTGCGTCGGAGTTGCCGCGCGCCACACCTAGCGTCACCAATGTCTGTTCGATATCGACCGCCCGGGCCGCACGCGATGTGGGCAACTCGGTCACGCACCAATGATCGACCTCGTCTTTCAAGCGTGCGAGCACGCCGGCAATATCCTTGTCGGCCATCGCACCGAACACCGCATAGGTGTAGGGGAAATAGCCCATGTTGCCCAGATTCTGTGCCAGCACCGCGGCCGCGTGAGGATTGTGCGCGACATCCAGCACGATCGCCGGTTTGCCGGGCAGCACCTGGAAGCGCCCCGGCAGTTCGACGTTGGCCAGCCCGAGCCGGATATCCTGCGCGCTGACCGGCAGACGCTCGCGCAGCGCCTCGAGCGCAGCGAGCGCCGCCGCGGTATTGAGCAACTGGTTTGCGCCGCGCAGCGCTGGATAGGCCAGCGCGGCGCGTTTTAGCGTGCGGCCGCAATAGCGCCATTGCTGCCGCTCGCTGCCGGCATGGCCCTCGTAGTGAAAGTCGCGGTTGAACAACCACAGGTCGGCGCCGATCGCCTCGGCATGCTCGACCACGCTATGCGGCGGCAGCGGATCGCCGACGATCGCCGGCTTGCCGGGGCGAAAGATCCCCGCCTTCTCGCGGCCGATCTGTTCCCGCGTGTCGCCCAAGTAATGCTGGTGGTCCAGATCGACGCTGGTGATGACCGCACAATCAGCATCGATGATATTCACCGCGTCGAGCCGGCCGCCCAAGCCGACCTCCAAAATCACCGCGTCAAGCTGGCGGGAGGCGAACAAGCGCATGATCGCCAACGTCGTGAACTCGAAGTAAGTCAGCGACACCGGCTCGGGCAACGACAACCGTGAAGCCTCGACCGCCTCGAAATGCGGCAGTAGCTCGTCATCGGTCGCATTGCGGCCGTCCACGCGCGCCCGTTCGTTGAACTCGAGCAAGTGTGGCGACGTGTGACACCCGACGTGATAGCCAGCACGCAGCAGAATCGCCTCCAGGATCGCGCACGTCGATCCCTTGCCGTTGGTGCCGCCCACCGTTATCACCGGGCAGTCGAACTGCAGGCCGAGCGCCGCCTTCACGCGTCCAATGCGCGCCAGCCCCATGTCGATGCCGACCGGATGGGCGGTTTCCAGATGCGCGAGCCAATCCTGAAGCGTTGCGAAAACCGTCATGACAGCCCCAGTGCCGAGCGCCGCCGCTTCACGCGACCGCGTCCGCCGGCTGGTGCGTCAACAGCGCGATCAGCCGGGCGATTTCCTCGCGCATTTTGCGCCGATCCACGATCATGTCGATCGCGCCTTTTTGCAGCAGGAATTCCGAACGCTGAAAGCCCTCTGGCAGTTTCTCGCGCACCGTCTGCTCGATCACGCGCGGACCGGCGAAGCCGATCAGCGCGCGGGGCTCGGCAATCACGACGTCGCCCAAGAACGCGAAGCTGGCTGACACGCCACCCATCGTTGGGTCAGTCAGCACCGAGATGAACGGCAGCTTGGCCTCGGAGAGTTTCGTGAGCATCGCCGTGGTCTTGGCCATCTGCATCAGCGATAGCACGCTTTCCTGCATCCGCGCGCCGCCCGATGCGGCAAAGCAAATAAACGGGACCTGCTGCTCGAGCGCGTTCTTCGCCCCGCGCGCGAAGCGCTCGCCGACGACCGAACCCATCGAGCCGCCCATGAACGCGAACTCGAAGCAGGCGACCACCACCGGCAACGTGTGAATCGCACCGCCCATCACGACCATCGCGTCGGTCTCGCCGGTATCGTCCATCGCGTCCTTGAGCCGATCCGGGTATTTACGGCTATCCTTGAACTTCAGCGCGTCGACCGGCACGATCTCCTGGCCGATTTCATAGCGGCCCTCCGGATCGAGCAGCACGTCCAAGCGCTCACGCGCCCCAATCCGCATGTGGTGATCGCACTTCGGACACACGTGCAGGTTGGCCTGCACATCATTGCGATACAGCACCGCCTCGCAGTTCGGGCACTTGACCCACAGCCCTTCCGGGATGCTCTTGCGGCTGCGCGGATCCGTTTGCTTGATCTTCGGCGGCAGCAGTTTATCCAGCCAACTCATGAAAGCTCCTCGATGGGTAGGTTCGTCGCGGCATACCGCCGGGCTCAGGCCGCGTGGTCCAGCGCGTGCCGCACCTCGGCGACAAACGCCTTGAGCACGTGCGCGGCGTCCTGCCCGGGCGCCTGCTCGAGCAGTTGGACAATGCGGCTGCCGATCACGACCGCGTCGCTGACCTCGGCGACCGCACGGGCCGTGGCGGCATCGCGAATGCCGAAACCGACTCCGATCGGCAAAGGCACTCGCGCCTTGATGGCCCGCATTTTACCTGCGATGCTGGAAACGTCGAGATTTGCCGCACCGGTCACGCCCTTGAGCGACACATAATAGACATAGCCGCTCGCCACGCGCCCCACCGCGGCAATGCGCTCGTCGGTGGACGTCGGCGCGAGCAGGAAGATCGGATCGATGCCGTGGCCACGCATCGTGTCAGCGAATTCGGCCGCCTCCTCGGGCGGATAGTCGACTACCAGCACGCCGTCAACGCCGGCCTCGCGCGCCGCGGCGCCAAACGCCTCGCGCCCCATCCGCTCGATCGGGTTCGCGTATCCCATCAGCACCACGGGTGTGTCACGGTCACGCTCGCGAAACGCGCGCACGTCGTCGAGCACGCGCCGCAGCGTGATGCCGCGCGCCAATGCCCGCTCGGACGAGCGCTGGATCACCGGGCCATCGGCCATCGGGTCCGAGAACGGCACACCCAGCTCGATCACGTCGGCGCCACCAGCGGTCAGCGCGTGCATGAACTCGACGGTGCGCGCCGGATCCGGGTCGCCCGCGGTCATGAATGGAATCAGGCCCTTGCGTCGATCGCGGGTCAGCGCCGCAAACTTCGTTTTAATTCGGGACATGGGATAAAGTCTCGTCTAAGGTCGCACAGCCTGCCTCAAGCTCAGCCAATCGCCGGCAAGCAAGCGCGCAGTACTCAGGATTGATCTCGTAGCCGACAAAGCGGCGCTGGTGCCGCGCGCAGGCCACTGCGGTGGTGCCGCTGCCCATGAATGGATCGAGCACCAGGCCGCCCGGCGGGCAACTGGCTAGCACCATTCGCTCAATAATCTCCAGCGGCTTTTGCGTCGGATGCGCGACGCGCTCGGCATGCTGGCGGTGCAGGCGCGACACCGACCACACGTCCTTCGGGTTGTAGCCTAGCTCGAGCCATTTGCTGCCCTCGAAAATGCGCCGCGAGCGAGCCTTCTTCGTAACAGGATCGTACGGGATACGCACCGGGTCCACGTCGAAGTAATAGTCCTTCGACACCGCAAAAAAACCAATGTTGTCATGCACCGACGTGAACCGGCGCGTCGTGCCGCCCATGCTTGGCACGCGCCGGTCCCAGATAATCTCGTTGATCATCGTGAGCCGGCGCTTCAAGAAGCAAAAGATCTCCGGCGCGTATTGCCATGTGCAGAATACATACAGCGAGCCGCTCGGCTTGAGCTTCGGAATCGCCAACTCGAGCCAGCGGCAGGTCCACGCGATGAAATCCTGGCCGTTGCGCTTGTCCGAATCGTTGCCATAGTCCTTGCCCAGCCCGTATGGTGGGTCGGCCAGGATCAGGTCGATCGACTGGTCAGCCAGGCTGCCCACGTCGGTGAGGAAATCGCGATTGCGCAACGCTATCCCCGGCGGGATGGCACACGGCTGCAGCGCGTCGAGCGCCAGCGCGAAGTCGCCCCCGCCGCCGGCCGGCTCGCCGCGATCATCGTCGAGTCCGGCTCGTTCGCTAAGTTCGTCGCGCATCGTGATCGGTATCGTATCGTGCGGCGCGCTCAAAATACGATGCCGGCGCGCTCGGCCACCGTATGCATGTCCTTGTCGCCACGGCCCGACAGGTTCACCAGCAGCAGCTTGTCGTACGCCAAGCTCGGTGCAAGCTTCGCTGCATACGCAAGCGCGTGGCTGGACTCGAGCGCGGGAATGATGCCCTCGATGCGGCAGCAGTCATGAAACGCCTTCAGTGCCTCGTCATCGGTGATACCGACATATTGTGCGCGGCCGGTATCGTGCAGCCACGCATGTTCCGGCCCGACCCCGGGATAGTCCAGCCCCGCGGAGACCGAATGCGTATCGATGATTTGCCCGTCCTCGTCTTGCAACAGATAAGTGCGGTTGCCATGCAGTACGCCGGGCGTGCCGCCGATCAGCGATGCCGCGTGCCGGCCGGTGTCCACTCCATCGCCGGCCGCCTCCACGCCGATCAATTGCACCGCTGGGTCGTCGATGTAGGGATAGAAAATGCCCATCGCATTCGAGCCGCCCCCCACGCACGCAATCACCGCATCCGGCTGGCGGCCGACTAGCTCGGGCATCTGCACCCGGCACTCGTCGCCGATCACACGCTGAAAGTCACGCACCATCAGCGGATACGGATGGGGACCCGCCACGGTGCCGATGATATAGAACGTGTTCTCGACATTTGTGACCCAGTCGCGCATCGCCTCGTTCAGCGCATCCTTCAGCGTACGCGAGCCCGAGTCGACCGGCACGACGGTCGCTCCCAGTAGCTTCATCCGATAAACGTTTGCCGCCTGCCGGCGCACATCCTCGGCGCCCATGTACACCACGCATTCCATGCCAAGGCGCGCGGCGATTGTCGCCGTGGCCACGCCGTGCTGGCCGGCACCCGTCTCCGCGATGACGCGCGGCTTGCCCATGCGGCGCGCCAGCAACGCCTGGCCGATCACGTTGTTGACCTTGTGCGCGCCAGTGTGATTCAAATCCTCGCGCTTCAAGTAGATCTGCGCACCACCGAGCAGCTCGCTCCAACGCTGTGCGTGGTAGATCGGCGACGGACGGCCGACGAAATGCTTAAGCTCGCGCGCATATTCGGCGACGAACTCGGGATCCTGCCGGTATGTGTCGTACGCGTCGCGTAGCTCGGCAAGCGCATGAACCAGGGTTTCGGCGACGAACACGCCACCATAAGGGCCGAAATGGCCACATTCATCAGGCAAGTTGTACATTGCGTCACTCTCGTCAGACGGGGCCCGCGCGCGATGCGTGCCCACTGGTCACCCGGCGCCCATCGCCGCCACTGCCGCATCCGCGGCCCGCACGGCATCGACGAACGCCGCCATTCGGGCATGATCCTTCACGCCCTTTGCACCCGGCACTTCGATGCCGCTGGACACGTCCACGGCATACGGGTGCACCCGGTGAATGGCGTCAGTAACGTTTTGCGCGTTCAACCCACCACTCAAAACGGCCTGACGCGCGATGTCTGCTGGAATACGTGACCAATCGAAAACCTTTCCGCCTCCGCCATAGCCAGCGACCAGCGTATCGAGCAGCAAGCCCGTCGCGCAAGCATAGTTGACGGATGATTCTACCAAATCAGCCGGCCGGGTATCCGGTCCGACACGTAGGGCGCGCAGCCAGCGCAGGCCCGCACGCCCCGCCAATGCGGCGCAGCGCTGCGGCGTCTCGTCACCGTGAAATTGCACCATGCCGAGCGGCACCGCGTCGAGCACCTGTTCGAACAGCGCGTCATCGGCATTGACGAACAACCCCACCACGGTCACGAACGCCGGAACACGGCGCGCCAGCGCAGCGGCAAGCTCGATGCTCACGCAACGTGGGCTGGGCGGATAGAAGACCAGTCCAATCGCATCGGCGCCCAGTGCGACCGCGCAATCGACGTCTTGCTCAGTGGACAGACCACATAGCTTCACGCGCGTGCGCCGCGCGCGGCCAGCCGGCGCGGCAGCCCTGATGAGTGCGGGCTCAGTCACCATTCCATACCTCGCTGAACGGCAAACTGGCGAGATTGGGCGGTGGCACGCCGAAGCCGTCAGGATAGCCCACCTGCGCCAGATACAAGCCGTCCGGCATGAACGTGGGCGCCGCGTGCTTGCGCTCACGAGCAGCCAGCACATCAGCCATCCAACAGGCCGGATGCCTGCGCCGCCCCACCGATACCAGGCAGCCCATGATATTGCGCACCATGTGGTGCAGAAACGCATTCGCGCGAAAGCGCAAATGCACAAACGGCCCGTGCTCGACAATATCGATCGCGTACAGGTGCTTGACGGGCGTCTTCGCCTGGCAATCGGCCGAGCGAAACGACGAAAAATCGTGCTCGCCGATCAAATACCCGGCAGCCTCGCGCATTACCTCGACATCCAGCGGCGTATGAACCCATCCGGCGCGCCTGGCGAGCATCGGCGAGCGTACCGGATGCACATACAGCACATAAAAATACGTGCGCTCGAACGCCGCAAAGCGCGCGTGAAAAGTTGGCGGCACCGGCTTGGCCCACTGCACCGAGACACTGGGCGGCAAGAACGCGTTGACGCCGCGAACCCACGAAAATGCCGCCCGGTCGAGCTGTGTATCGAAATGCACGACTTGACCGAGCGCATGCACGCCCGTGTCAGTTCGGCCGGCGACAACAGTGGGTAGTGGCACTTGCGCGAACTGCTCCAGCGCATGCTCAAGCACGTTCTGCACCGTATTGCCGTGCGGCTGCGCCTGCCAGCCGCAGAACGCGGCGCCGTCATACTGGAGCCCCAGCGCGATGCGCATCGCCACCCTGCTCAACGCGACGCGAGCGCGGCGTGCAGCGCCCGCGCCTTTTCTAGCGTCGTCGGCTCATTCGACGCGATGACTTCGCTGACCAATGCACGCGCGCCCGCCGTATCGCCCCACTTCATGGATTCGACGGCCAGATTAAGCTTGTTACGGGCAATCGCGGCGATCTCGTCCAGCGCCGGCGCGACGGACTGTTGCGTGGCCAGCGGCGGCAAATCAAGATCGAAATCGAGGTTCAGTGCGCCGACATGGGCGGCACCGAGGGGGGGCGGCGCAACGGATGGTGGCGGGGCCATCGGCGCGCCGCACTCAACGGCGGCGGTCTGCGCATCGGCAATCACCGCATCGTACACGCTCGACGGCGTGGATGGTAGCGGCGGCAGCGACAGCTCCAGCGATGCCAGCGCGGCAGCGGCGTGTGCCGGAAAGTCCGGTGCCAGCAGCGATTGGTCGTCGCGATCCTCCCCGTCCTCGTGTGCGACGGGCACGACATGCGCCAGCTCCTGTGCCCGCTCACTGTCGATGGCATCCGACGAGCCGCTCACTACTGGCGGCTCAGCATCCGACGTAGCATGGCTCCCCCGACCGGCATTGCGCGTCACAGCGGCGGCCACCGTTGTCGCCGCGACGCCCATGGCCGCCGCGGCGACGGCGGCTTGCAACGCCTCATCGCCGGCATGGGCTGCCGTGCCATCAGACGACTCGGACCCAGTTCGCATGGCAGAGGCACGATGCGGCAAGCCGCCATCTGGCGCACGAGCCACGCCCGCTCGAGTCTCCTCGCGCGGGCCAATGCCCTGTGCCTCCCTCATATTGACGGTAGCTGCCGCGCGCTGCCGTCGTCGCACCAGCGCGATCAGCCATCCCACTAGCAGGAACGCCAGCGCAGCGGCACCCGCCGTGGTCGCTGGCGACAGACGTAGCGAAGCCCCCATGCGGGCCGGCGCGCGGGCCGTACCCTGGCTTGCCGCCACAGCAGTTGTCGAGACCGCCTGCGCCGCGGACGCAGACGGCGGTGCCGATGCAACCGAGCCTGGCTCCAGCACAATGGCTGCCGCGCCCGCAGTCGCCGGCGTGCTCGCTTGATGTGCCGGCACCCCCTCGGCTTGCGACGCAGACGGCGTGGACGCGCCAGAGGTCACACCCAAAGTAACATCCGAGGAGGCGCCTGAGAATGCGACGCCCCCCGGCGTGGCAGCGCCCGGCGCGGCACTGCCCAGCGCCGCGGCGTGGGACGCGAGCGTCGGCGAGGGTGCGCCGCTCATCCCCGTCGCGGTATTTGAAGGTTGCGGCGCGCGCTGGATTGCACCGGCGGACAACGTCGGCGACGGCGTGGCGGGCGGCAGTGAACTGCCGGCGGCGCCCGACGCCGCCATCGCCGACGCCGCGGCCATCACCGTCGCCACCGCGCCGTCGGGTACCTGGATCACCGCGCCGATCTTCAAGCGGTTTGGATCACGCCCCATAAACGCGCCAGGATTGGCCTCGAACAGCAGTGCCACCATCCTGTCACGCATCGCCCAGTCGTTGGACTGGATCACAGCACTGGCTATGTCGCTCAGCGATTGGCCGGGCTTCACGACAAAACGATTGGAGCCTGCGCTATCGGCAGCCGACGCGCCAGCCGTGCCGTCCGCGCCGGTATTCGTTCCGGCTGCTCCCGCGCCCGGCGACAACACCGTAACCATTGCCGCCACCGCCGCGGCGCCCACGCGCGCGCCCCATGCTCGAACCCTCATTGATACTCCTGCATCGCCACGATGCGTGCTAACCCGAGCCGTCGTTGGCCTGTGCCGCACGCCGGCGCCGATTCTAGCCGGCTTTCGATCACAAAAGCAGCATCTTAAAACGAAAAAGGCGCCACGCAGCGCGCAACGCCCTTGTCTTTTGCGCGCACGGGTACGCGCGTTGCCTGCTGGCAGATCAATGTTCAAGCAAAATGCGCAACATCCGGCGCAGCGGTTCGGCAGCGCCCCACAACAACTGGTCACCAACCGTGAAGGCCGACAAATATTCGCCGCCCATCGCGAGCTTGCGCAGCCGGCCGACCGGCACCGACAACGTGCCGGTCACGTTGGCCGGCGATAGCTCGCGCATTGACACGTCGCGCGCGTTCGGCACAACCTTCACCCAATCGTTCGCCGTCGCCAGCATCTGATGGATCTCATCGAGCGGCACGTCCTTCTTCAGCTTGATTGTCAATGCCTGCGAGTGGCAACGCATCGCGCCAATGCGCACGCACAATCCGTCGACCGGGATCGATCCCGGCTCGCCGACGGCTGGACGGCCGAGGATCTTGTTCGTCTCGGCACCGCCCTTCCATTCTTCCTTGGACATGCCGTTGCCCAGATCCTTGTCGATCCATGGAATCAGCGAACCGGCCAGCGGCACGCCGAAATGCTGCGTCGGCATCGCGTCACTGTTCATCGCGGACAACACATGACGGTCGATGTCCAGGATGGACGACGCGGGGTCGGCCAGTTGCGGCTCAACCGCGCCATGCAGCGTCCCCATTTGTGACAAAAGCTCGCGCATGTTTTGCGCGCCGGCCCCGGACGCGGCCTGATACGTCATCGCGGTCAGCCAGTCAACCAGGTCGTGCTGGAACAATCCACCCAGCGCCATGAGCATCAAGCTCACGGTACAATTCCCGCCGATGAAATCGCGTCCGCCACGCACCAGCGAATCACGGATCACGTCGAGATTGACCGGATCTAGGATGATCACCGCATCGTCCTTCATCCGCAGCGCGGATGCTGCGTCGATCCAGTAGCCCTTCCAGCCGGCTGCGCGCAGCTTCGGATAGACGTCGTTCGTATAGTCACCACCCTGGCACGTGATGATCGCGTCGCAGCGCTTTAGCTCGTCGATAGCGAACGCGTCCTTGAGCTTCGTGTCCGTGTTCGCGCATGCCGGCGCCGCACCGCCCGCATTGCTGGTACTAAAGAAAACCGGTTCTATCAGGTCAAAATCGCGCTCCTGTTGCATGCGTTGCATCAGGACGCTGCCGACCATGCCGCGCCAACCAACGAGACCTACGTTCATGACTTACCTTTGGGATCGGTTCTTCCCCGCCTCTGTCCCCAGTGTGGCCGCGCGGGGAAGATAAGGCGGACACGACTGGACACGATCAAGTTTTGATCGTTTTGCGGGTGCGAATCATCGTCGTGCCAATAGGCGTGCGAGACATGCGATGCGCCGCGCGAACGCGCACGGCCGTCCATTTCCGCTCGCGCAAACGCACGCTGCGATCGTCACCGACAATCGCAGCAACCAGGCTCGTGGAACGGGGAGCTTGCATCATGTTGCGCAGTGTACACGAAATCGTGGCGCGA
Source organism: Mycetohabitans sp. B46 (assembly GCF_037389205.1). NCBI lineage: Bacteria > Pseudomonadati > Pseudomonadota > Betaproteobacteria > Burkholderiales > Burkholderiaceae > Mycetohabitans > Mycetohabitans sp. B46. Next base: position 87,909 of record NZ_JADBGL010000003.1, on the reverse strand, counting down.
TGGCGCCAAACCGGCTCAAAAAGCGAACCGATTCAGCGACTTGCACCACCTCGGACAAATCGCCTGGGCGGCGTCAGCGTGCCAGCGCCGCGATGACCGCATCGCCCATTTCGCGCGTGCCGACTTGCTTGCAGCCCGGCGTGACGATGTCCGCCGTGCGATAGCCTTGCGCGAGCACCCGCTTGACCGCGTTCTCGATCCGGTCCGCCTGTTCGGCGCGTCCAAGCGAATAGCGCAACATCATGGCAGCCGATAGGATCGTCGCGAGCGGATTGGCTACGCCCTTACCCGCGATATCCGGCGCCGAGCCGTGCGACGGCTCATACAGGCCCTTGTTGTTCGCGTCGAGCGACGCGGAGGGCAGCATCCCGATCGAGCCGGTCAGCATCGCGGCTTCGTCGGACAGGATATCGCCGAACATATTGCCCGTAACGACCACGTCGAATGCCTTTGGCGCCTTCACCAGTTGCATCGCCGCGTTGTCGACATACATATGTGATAGTTCGACGTCTGGATAGTCGCGCGCCACGTCGATCATGACGTCCTTCCACAGTTGCGACGTCTCCAGTACATTGGCTTTGTCGACCGAGGTCAACCGCTTCGCGCGCTTTTGCGCAGCCTGGAAGGCCACGTGCGCGATCCGTCGCACCTCCGGCTCCGCATAGCGCATCGTGTCGAAACCCTCGCGGCTGCCGTGGAACGGGCCATCCGGCGCGTCTCGCAGGCCGCGCGGCTGGCCAAAGTAGATGTCGCCGTTCAGTTCGCGCACGATCAGGATATCCAGTCCGGACACGATCTCCGGCTTCAGCGATGACGCGCTGGTCAACTCCGGATAGCAGATCGCCGGACGAAAGTTTGCGAACAACTGCAAGTGCTTGCGCAAGCCAAGGATGGCCTGCTCCGGGCGCAATGCGCGCTCGAGCGAGTCGTATTTCCAATCGCCGACCGCGCCGAACAGGATCGCGTCCGCGTGCCTGGCCAGCGCCAGCGTGGCGTCCGGCAACGGATGCCCGCTTGCCTCGTAGCCGGCGCCCCCGACCGGTGCCTGCTCCAGCTCAAAGCGCTCGTCGAGCGCATTCAGCACTTTTACTGCCTCGGTGACGATTTCCGGGCCAATCCCATCGCCCGGCAACACAGCAATCTTCATATGCTCCATTCCAAAAACATTGCATCGAAAGGTGCGACGTGCGGTAATGCGCGCCGCCTCAACCGACGAGACGATTGTTCAGCCAAGGTTGACGGGCCAGCCGTTCGGCCTCGAACTGACGAATCCGCTCAGCATGACGCAGCGTAAGACCGATGTCGTCGAACCCGTTGAGCAGGCAGTACTTGCGAAACGGCGCGATGTCGAACTTGAACGCGTGGGCACCGTCCACGGTGCGCACCTGCTGCTGCGCCAGGTCGATCGTTAGCTGGAAGCCGTTGCATGCGGCTGTGTCGTTGAACAGCCGGTGCACATCGGAGCCGCGCAACACGATCGGCAGCAAGCCGTTTTTGAAGCAGTTGTTGAAGAAAATGTCTGCAAAGCTGGGCGCGATGATCGCCCGGAAGCCATACTGCTGCAACGCCCACGGCGCATGCTCGCGTGAGCTGCCGCAGCCGAAGTTCTGGCGTGCAAGCAGGATCGAGGCGCCTTGGTAGCGCGGCTGGTTCAGCACGAAATCCGGGTTCAGCGGCCGCTTCGAGCCATCCTGGCCCGGCTCCCCATGGTCCAAATAGCGCCACTCGTCAAACAGATTGGGACCAAAACCCGTACGCTTGATCGACTTCAGGAACTGCTTCGGAATGATGGCATCGGTGTCGACATTCTCGCGATCGAGCGGTGCGACGATACCGGTATGAACGACAAATTTTTCCATAACTTCCTCGAACGTGATCGAGCCTTGATCAAGCCTTGATCGGACCAGGTCGGGCCCGCTGTCACGGGCCGTGTGCGTGAACCGTGACCTGCGGCGCGACCCGCGTTATTCCGCGGCCTTCTTGATCGCCGCGCCGGCCTCGCGCATGTCCTGCCCCAAACCCGACACGGTGTTGCATCCGGCGATCGCGGCACAGCCCAGCACCGTTGCCGCCACGGCGAGCCATCCGATGAATACGCGCTTCATTCTTGTGCCCCCCGCCGTGTCAGGCCAGCCGACGCACGTCGACAAAATGACCTTCGATGGCCGCCGCAGCCGCCATCGCCGGGCTGACCAGGTGCGTGCGTCCACCGTTGCCCTGGCGCCCCTCGAAATTGCGATTCGATGTCGATGCGCAGCGCTCGCCCGGCTCGAGGCGGTCCGCATTCATCGCCAAGCACATCGAGCAACCCGGCTCGCGCCATTCGAACCCGGCGCCCTTGAATACCTTGTCGAGCCCCTCGTGCTCGGCCTGCGCCTTCACGAGCCCGGAGCCCGGCACGACCAGCGCCTGCCGGATGCTTGGCGCAATGCGCCGCCCGAGCTGGCGCACTACGTGCGCGGCCGCGCGCAGATCCTCGATCCGCGCATTCGTGCAGGAGCCGATGAAGACCTTATCGGGCCTGATCGCCTGGATCGGCGTATCGGGCTCCAACGCCATGTACTGGAGCGCACGCTCCATCGCATCGCGCTTGACCGGATCCTTCTCGCGCCCCGGGTCTGGCACCCGTGCGTCGATCGAGGTGACCATCTCCGGCGACGTGCCCCATGTCACTTGCGGCACGATCTGCGCGGCATCCAGTTCGACGACGCGGTCGAAGCACGCGCCTTCATCGGAGCGAAACGCGCGCCAATACTGCGCGGCCTGCTCGAACTCGGCGCCTTTCGGCGAGAACGGCCGCTCGTGCAAATAGTCGATTGTCGTGTCATCGACCGCCACCATCCCGGCACGCGCGCCAGCCTCGATGGCCATGTTGCACACGGTCATGCGACCTTCCATCGACAGCGCACGGATCGTCGAGCCGCCAAATTCAATCGCGTAGCCGGTGCCGCCCGCCGTGCCGATGCGCCCGATGATCGCGAGCACGATGTCTTTGGCCGTGCATCCGCGCGGCAGCACGCCATCGACTTTGATCAGCATGTTCTTGCTTTTTTTCTGCAGCAATGTCTGCGTGGCGAACACGTGCTCGACCTCGGACGTGCCGATGCCGTGCGCGAGCGCGCCGAACGCGCCGTGCGTCGACGTGTGGGAATCGCCGCACACGATCGTCATGCCGGGCAACGTCGCGCCCTGCTCTGGCCCAATGATGTGCACGATGCCCTGCCGCTGGTCGTTCATCTTGAATTGCGTGATGCCATAGGCGTCGCAGTTGGCGTCCAGCGTATCGACCTGCAGTTTGGACACCGGATCGACGATGCCGTGGCTGCGGTCGGTGGTCGGCACGTTGTGGTCCGACACGGCCAGGTTTGCGCTAATGCGCCACACCGGTCGCTGCGCGAGCTTCAGGCCTTCGAAGGCCTGTGGCGAAGTCACCTCGTGCAATAGATGCCGATCGATATAGAGCAGCGTGGTGCCGTCTTCCTCGGTATGGACGACGTGCGAATCCCACAGTTTGTCATACAGGGTCTGGGGCATGGCGTTCAGTCTCGGGTCAGTGCTGGACCGTGGTATTGAAGGGACACCGTAGGCCGATGTTGCGTTGACCCACGCACCGATTATGCCAGCAGCATGGACTGATTCGCCACCCCTTTGAGAAAAAACTCTATAAAAAACATATGCTTATGGTGGTATTCGCCATACCTGGATAACGACTGCCAGCCTCATTGGCACACGCCGGACAGCGTGTCTCGTGCGCTGTCTCGTGCGCCCGCCGCCCCGCGCACGGATCCGCTGCGCAACTCGCTGGCCCCGCCACGAGGCTCGCTTGTCAGATCGAGCCAAGCGTGGACTTTCCGCGCTACTCTTCCGTTTTCCCGTGCGACATCGATCGATGAATTACCGGCTTTTCCCTTTTTATTCGTTATACTGATCAATTCAGCCGGACCCGAAACTGCACGCATACCAGCTTGATGCGGCAACACGCGACGATCATGGCAGGGGCCGGGACACACATGGCGGCCGGCCTTCTTCCCATTTCGCCGTCGCATCCGCGTCGCGCGACGCGTCGCCGGCGGTCGCGGCGCTCGGCGCGGGAAAAGCATACGGGCCAGAGACGCCTGTCCGGCACCTCTGGCCCGCTCTGTCCTCGGCCTAATCGACATTGACGCTCGGTTCACGCAGACCGCTAGTTCACACAAACTGCCGCTTCACACAGTCTGTCGCTTCACACAGCCTACCGGCTCATACAGACTGCCGGCGGCGCGCCGCATGCCGCCGGACGCTGACGGCCGCAACCAACGCGCAGGTCCGCTCTTACCGTTTGTCGATCGGTTTGGCCTCGCGCGGCGTATGGCCAGTGAACAATTGACGCGGACGACCGATTTTTTGCTCCGGCTCCGAAATCATCTCGCTCCACTGCGCGATCCAGCCTACCGTGCGGGCCATCGCGAAAATACAGGTGAACATCGACGTCGGAATACCGAGCGCGCGCTGCACAATGCCGGAATAGAAGTCTACGTTCGGATACAGTTTACGCGAGACAAAGTACTCGTCCTCGAGCGCGATTTTCTCCAGCTCCATCGCCAACTTGAACAGCGGATCGTCGTGCAAGCCAAGCTCGTTGAGCACTTCGTGGCACGTCTCGCGCATCAACTTCGCGCGCGGATCGTAGTTCTTGTACACGCGGTGGCCAAATCCCATCAGCTTAACGCCGGAGTTTTTGTCCTTGACCTGCTTGATAAACTCGGGAATTTTGTCCGGCGAGCCGATCTCCTCGAGCATGTTCAGCGCCGCCTCGTTGGCCCCACCATGCGCCGGTCCCCACAGGCACGCGATACCCGCGGCGATACACGCAAACGGATTCGCGCCAGACGAACCGGCCAGCCGTACGGTTGACGTCGATGCGTTTTGCTCGTGGTCCGCATGCAGGATCAAGATACGGTCGAGCGCGCGCACCAGCACGTCGTTGACCTTATATTCCTCGCACGGGTTCGCGAACATCATGCGCATGAAGTTCGCGCTGTACGACAGGTCGTTACGCGGATAGACAAACGGCTGGCCGATGCTGTACTTGTAGGCCATCGCGACGAGCGTGGGCAGCTTGGCAATCATCCGGATCGCCGATACATCGCGATGACGCGGATCGTTGATGCTCAGCGAATCATGGTAGAACGCCGACAGCGCACCGACCGCCGCCGTCAGGATAGCCATCGGATGCGCATCGCGGCGAAAGCCTCGGAAGAAGAACTGCATCTGCTCGTGGACCATCGTATGCTTGGCCACGGTGTCAACAAATTCCTTCTTCTGCTGCTTGTTCGGCAGGTCACCCTTGAGCAGGGCATAACAAGTCTCGAGGAAGTCCGCGTTCTGCGCCAGCTCGTCGATCGGGTAGCCGCGGTACAGCAACTCGCCCTTGTCGCCATCGATGTAGGTGATTGAGGAGTTGCACGACGCGGTGGACATGAACCCCGGGTCATACGTGAATTTGCCGGTCTGGCCGTACAGCTTGCGGATGTCGATCGCATCGGGGCCCATGGTGCCCTTGTAGATCGGCAGTTCGACACTCGGCGAATTGTCGCTGAACGATAGCGTGGCTTTAACGTCTGACGGAGTCATGGCACATCCTCAATCGGGGTATAGGAAACAATTTGCGATATGACGCGCGAATCACACCGTGCGCAGCCAACCCAGCACGCGCGCCACGTCGGGTGTCGCCAGTGATGCACCGGGTTCGCTGCGCGAAAGCAACAAGTCCATCAGCTCGTTGTCGGACAGCTCCAGCAGTTGCGTGAGCGCGCCAACGTCCGCGTCGCTGAGTTCATGTTCATATTGGCTGAAAAAACGCTCAAAAATCAGATCGTTTTCCAGCAGGCCGCGTCGCGCGCGCCAGCGCAGCCGCGCGCGACGAGTGGGGTCGGACTGATGAGAGGAGGACACGTCAACCTCAAACCGCCCGGCGTACCATTAGTTCCTTGATCTTGCCGATCGCCTTCGTCGGATTGAGCCCCTTCGGGCACACGTCGACGCAGTTCATGATCGTGTGGCAACGGAACAGACGATACGGGTCTTCCAAGTTGTCTAGCCGCTCGCCGGTTGCCTGGTCGCGGCTGTCAGCGATGAATCGGTACGCTTGCAGCAAGCCCGCCGGGCCGACGAACTTGTCCGGGTTCCACCAAAAGCTAGGGCAAGATGTCGAGCAGCTCGCGCACAAGATGCATTCGTACAGGCCGTCAAGTTCGTCACGCTCCTCGGGCGACTGCAACCGCTCCTTCTCCGGCGGTGGTGTGTCGTTGATCAGGTACGGCTTGATCGAGTGATACTGGTTGAAGAACTGCGTGAAGTCGCAAATCAGGTCGCGCACCACCGGCAGCCCCGGCAACGGACGCAGCACGATCTTCTGCGGCAACTCGTTCAGGTTCGTCAGGCACGCCAGCCCGTTCTTACCGTTGATGTTCATCGCATCCGAACCGCACACGCCTTCGCGGCACGAGCGGCGAAACGAGATCGTCTCGTCGACTGACTTGAGCTTGACCAGCGCGTCGAGCAACATTCGGTCATGCGAGTCAAGCTCGACCTCGTACGTCTGCATGCGCGGCGCGGCGTCCTTGTCCGGATCGTAGCGGTAGATTTCAAAAATACGTTTTGCCATGTTCGTTTCCTTTGACTTGCTGCGCGTCGCTCAAAAGGTCCGCGGCTTCGGGGGGACCGAGTCGACCGTCAACGGCTTCATGTGGACCGGCTTGTAGTCCAGACGGTCGCCTTCGCTGAACCACAGCGTATGGCGCAGCCAGTTTTCATCGTCGCGGTGCTCGTAGTCGCTCTGCGCGTGCGCGCCGCGGCTTTCCTTGCGCGCCTCAGCTGACACCATCGTCGCACGGGCGACTTCGGTCAGGTTGGCCAGCTCGAGGGCCTCGACGCGCGCAGTATTGAACACTTTCGACTTGTCCTTCAGATGCACGTCGCCAGCGCGCGCGCACACTTCGCGGATCTTCTCGACACCTTCGGCAAGCAGCTTGGACGTGCGGAACACACCTGCATGCGCCTGCATCGTCTTGCGGATGTCCGCCGCCACCGCCTGCGTGTACTCGCCCGACGTGGACGCATCGAGCTTGGCCAGCCGCGACAACGCAAAATCGGCCGCATCGGCCGGCAGCGGCTTGTGCTCCTTCACATCCTTCACGTGCTTGATGATGTGATTGCCGGCCGCGCGGCCGAACACCACGAGATCCAGCAACGAGTTCGTGCCGAGCCGGTTCGCGCCGTGGACCGATACGCACGAGCATTCGCCGACCGCATAGAAACCATTGACTGGCTCCTTGTGGCCCTTCGGCGTGCCGACGACCTGGCCATGGAGATTCGTTGGGATGCCGCCCATCTGGTAATGGATCGTCGGCACCACCGGAATCGGCTCCTTGATCGCATCGACGTTCGCGAACTTCAGCGCGATCTCGCGAATCGACGGCAGGCGCTTCATGATCGTTTCCGCGCCGATATGCGACAGGTCCAGCAGCACGTAGTCCTTGTTCGGACCACAGCCGCGCCCTTCCTTGATTTCCTGATCCATCGAGCGCGACACAAAATCGCGGGGCGCCAGGTCCTTCAGCGTCGGCGCGTAGCGCTCCATGAAGCGCTCACCGTTCGCGTTGCGCAGGATGCCGCCCTCGCCGCGCACCCCTTCGGTGATCAGCACGCCGGCGCCCGCGACGCCGGTCGGGTGGAACTGCCAAAATTCCATGTCCTGCAGCGCGATGCCCGCGCGCGCAGCCATCCCAAGGCCGTCGCCAGTATTGATGAACGCGTTCGTCGATGCATTGAAGATGCGCCCGGCCCCGCCGGTCGCGAACAGCGTGCACTTGCCCTCAAGAATGTAGACGTCACCGGTTTCCATCTCGAGCGCAGTCACGCCGAGCACATCGCCTTCGGCATCGCGGATTAGGTCTAACGCCATCCATTCGACGAAGAAGTGCGTCTTGGCCTTTACATTCTGCTGGTACAACGTATGCAGCAGTGCGTGACCGGTGCGGTCCGCGGCCGCGCAAGCGCGCTGCACCGGCTTCTCGCCATAGTTCGCGGTATGGCCGCCAAAGGGGCGCTGATAGATCGTGCCGTCCGGATTGCGGTCGAACGGCATGCCAAAGTGCTCAAGCTCGTAGACCGCGTTCGTCGCCTCGCGGCACATGAACTCGATCGCGTCCTGGTCGCCGAGCCAGTCCGAGCCTTTGATCGTGTCATAGAAGTGGTAGTGCCAGTTGTCCTCGCTCATGTTACCGAGCGATGCGCCGATGCCGCCTTGTGCGGCCACCGTGTGCGAGCGGGTCGGGAATACCTTGGAGAGCACGGCCACCGACAGGCCAGCCTTCGCCAGTTGCAGCGACGCGCGCATCCCGGAGCCACCCGCGCCGACGATCACCACGTCGAATTTGCGACGCGGCAGCGAATTCTTGATTGCAACCATGCTTTTAAACTCTCCAGAGAATCTGTGCGGCGTAGCCCGTGCACGCAACGAGCCAGACAATCGTCAGCACCTGCAGCACGAGCCGCACGCCGACCGGCTTCACGTAGTCCATCCAGATGTCGCGCACGCCGACCCAGGCGTGATAGAAAAGCGCGAGCAGCGTGACGAACGTCGCGAGCTTCATCCATTGGATCGAAAAGATCGCCGCCCAGCCGTCATACGAGAAGTTGCCAGCCGAGAAGAACCAGACGAGCAAGATGACCGTGTAGATCGCCATGATCATGGCGGTCGCGCGCTGCGCAATCCAGTCGCGCAGCCCATAGTGAGCGCCGACGACCAAGCGCTTCGAACCAATGCGGTGATTCGCTGCCATTTAAAAGACTCCGAACAGTTTGAGCGCGACGGCAATCGTGAGCACCGACGACACCACGAATACAACGATCGACGTTTGCTTGCCGCCCTGCTTCGTGACCGCACGGTGCGTGTCCAGCAGCAAGTGACGCAGTCCAGCACAGAAGTGGAACAAGTACGCCCACGACAGCACGAGCACGATCAGCTTGACCAGGGGAAAAGAAAAGAAGGCTTTCAGGGACGCAAAGCTGAGCTCCGAAGTGAGGCTCTGCTCAAGCAGGTACAGCGAGAAAGGCAGCAGCAGGAACAGCAGCGCACCGCTGACACGATGCAAGATGGATACACGGCCCGCGAGCGGTAGCCGGTATCTCAGTATCTGGCCGATACTGATGTTCCGGTACTCCGGTCTTGGTTTTTTTACGGCTTCAGCCATTGCTAGACCCCAAGTTGAGACACTAACCTATAATTTTAACGCCTTTTCTTTTCGCGATGCATTGCAACAATGCTGCGCCGGTGTACTGCCGGGCGCCAGCGTGGCAAGATTGCTTTGCCAGATGCGCAACAGTAGGCGTTGCACCACGTACGCGGCGTGCGCCAGACTGGGCGGCCGCGCATCGGTGCAATGGTCTTTTTCTGTCAGCTCAAATCGTTCTGATAATGGTACCCGGCCGTCACGTACCAGCCCCGCCGCACCTCGACCGGCCGGTCACCGTACGTGTACGAGACGCGCTCAACCGACAGCAGCGGATAGCCGGGCGCGACGCCGAGCAGCGTGGCCACTGCCGCGTCGGCGGCCACCGCGCGGATCTTCTCGGACGCGCGGATCATCCGCGTGCCGAACTCCGTCTCGAACATCGCATACAGCGGCCCCTTGTACTCGGACAGCCGCTCCAGCGTGAGCCCGCGAAACATCGCACCGGGCAACCAGATCTCGTCGAGCACCGTCGGCTTGGCCTCGAACTCGAGCACGCGCTTGACCAGCACCACCGAGTCCGCGGGCTTAAGTTCCAGTTGCCGTGCGATCTCCGCCGGTGCACGCAAGCGACGTACCTCCAACAGGCGGCTTTCGTGCGGCTGCAGCTCGCCTTGGTCGGGCAGCAGCCGCAGGAACCGGAACTGCACGCGGTCCTCATTGTGGGTCGCCACGAACGTGCCCTTCCCCTGGCGACGCACCAGCAGGTTGCCGGCGGCCAACTCGTCGATTGCCTTGCGCACGGTGCCCTGGCTAACCTTGTAGCGCGCGGCCAGCTCCACCTCACTCGGGATAATCTCGCCTGGCTTCCACTCGCCCGACTCTAGGCTTTGCGTGATCAGCGCCTTGATCTGTTGATAAAGCGGGCTGAACGTGGGCGACGGCACACCCGCGGCCGGGCCGCGCTCGGTGCCGTCTGTCGTGCTGCCCGGGCTCGCGTGGGTTGAATTCATGGCGCTATTTCATCATGAAGGTCGCCGCACCGTCCATCTTTTTCGCCGTATTCATCTGTCTTATATAAGACATAAGATATGGTTGACTTTACCCCCTTCGGCTCCTAAACTGCGTTGCTATGCAATGCTTCGCGGCGTTGCCTTGCTGCGTGGCGTATCGGGCGTCGATCTAGCGCGATACGCCACCCAATGCGGAACGACCGAAATTTACCGGCACGCCCCGTTTAGCCGCGTGCGTGAGCACCGCTTCCCCTCAGGTGACTCGCCCATGCGGCCAAACGAGACCGCGCTTCACCGACGCGCGACGAATGTCAGCCCGAGCATGCTGCAAAGCGCCACGCGGCGCGCTTAAAATGGCGTTCTTTGTTGCGTTCAACGTCTCGTCCTGGAGATTTATCAATGGCTAAGCCCGCTCAGCGCGTTGCCGTCACCGGCGCCGCAGGTCAAATTGGTTACTCGCTGCTATTTCGCATCGCCAATGGCGATCTACTCGGCAAGGACCAACCCGTCATCCTGCAACTGCTCGACCTGCCGCAGGCGCAAGCCGCCGTCAAGGGCGTGGTGATGGAGCTTGAGGACTGCGCTTTCCCGCTGCTGTCCGGCGTGGTCGTCACGGATGATCCGAAAGTGGCATTCAAAGATGCCGACGTTGCGCTGCTGGTCGGCGCCCGCCCCCGTGCCAAGGGCATGGAGCGCAAGGACCTGTTGTCGGCCAACGCCGAGATCTTCACGGTGCAGGGCCGCGCGCTCAACGAGGTCGCCAGCCGCGACGTGAAGGTGCTCGTGGTCGGCAACCCGGCCAACACCAACGCCTATATCGCGATGAAGTCGGCGCCGGACCTGCCCAAGAAGAACTTCACCTCGATGCTGCGCCTGGACCACAACCGCGCGCTGTCGCAGCTGGCCGCCAAGGCCGGCAAGCCGGTCGCCTCGATCGAGCAACTCGCGGTATGGGGCAACCACTCGCCGACGATGTACCCGGATTTTCGCTTCGCGACGGCCCAGGGCCAGTCACTGACCCAGCTGATCAACGACGACGAATGGAACCGCAACGTGTTCATCCCGACGGTGGCCAAGCGCGGCGCGGCGATCATCGAGGCCCGCGGGCTGTCGTCAGCCGCGTCCGCGGCCAATGCGGCAATCGATCATGTGCACGACTGGGTGCTTGGCTCCAACGGCAAATGGGTCACGATGGGCGTGCCGTCAGACGGTTCGTACGGCATCCCGGAAGACATCATCTATGGCGTGCCGGTGATCACCGAGAACGGCGAGTACAAGCGTGTCGAGGGTCTAGAGATCGATGCCTTCTCGCGCGAGAAGATGGACGCCACGCTCAACGAGCTGCTCGAGGAGCGTGACGGCGTGCAGCATCTGCTCGGCTAAGCCCGGCACGCGCTTCACGCCGACAATGCACGCTTTGACGCCTGCCGATGTTCTGTTCGACGGCGAAGCGCCGCCTGCCCTGCTGCCCGCGTGCGATCACTACGCGGGCAGCGAGAAGCTGATGCGCAAGTCGCTCGAGTTGCAGCAGCGGCTTGGGCCGGTGTTCGACATCACGCTCGATTGCGAGGACGGCGCACAGGTCGGGCGCGAGGCCGAGCACGCGGCGCTGGTCGCGTCGCTATTGCACGGCGAGGCCAACCGCTTTGGCCGCGTCGGCGTGCGCATCCACGCGTACGATCATCCACATTGGCGCGACGACGTGCGCATCGTGCTGCATGCGCCACGGCACTCGCCCGCGTACATCATGTTGCCGAAGGTGCGTGGGCTGCACGAGGCGGCCGAGCAATGCGCCTTCATCGACGCGGTACGCCGCGAGGCCGGTTTGCACGCCCCCATCCCGGTTCATTTGCTCATCGAGACGCATGCCGCGCTCGACTCGGTATTTTCGCTGGCCGCGCTGCCAGCCGTGCAATCGCTGTCGTTCGGCCTGATGGATTTCGTCTCCGCGCATCACGGCGCGATTGCTGACGCCGCGATGCGCTCGCCGGGGCAATTCGACCATCCGCTGGTGCGCCGCGCCAAGCTCGAGATCGCCGCGGCCTGCCATGCGCACGGCAAGGTGCCGTCGCATAACGTGACGACCGACGTGCGCGACGCGCAACGCGTCGCGCACGATGCCGCGCGAGCCCGCGACGAATTCGGCTACACGCGGATGTGGAGCATCCATCCGGCACAGATCGAGCCGATCGTCGCCGCCTTCGCTCCGCGCGACGACGAATTGGCGCTAGCCACCGACATTTTGCTTGCCGCGCAGCAGGCGCAATGGGGGCCCATTCGCCACCGCGACACGCTGCACGACCGAGCGAGCTACCGCTATTACTGGTGCGTACTGCACCGTGCGCAGGCGGCCGGTCGGCCACTTGCGCGCGAGGTCGCCGCTTGGTTCACGCCTGCTGGAAACACCGAGTCAGGCGCCACCGCGGCGAATCGCACCGCAACGACAACCCCAATGTCGGTCCCATTGTTGAATAGGCGAGAATAGCGTCCGCCCCACGGCGTGCGCCGCCCGCGCGCCCGGTCGACGCCCATTTTCAAGGTATTGATACAGATGAAGACACTCGCTATCGTCACCGCCATCGGCGTGCTCTGTGCCCCGCTATTCATGACTGCCGACGCGTGCGCCACCACGGCCGCCGCAACCGGCGCCCGTTCCGCGTCCGCCCAATCTGGCGCCCAATCCAGCACAAGATCTGGCGCCCAATCCGGCACAAAATCCAGAGCAAAGAAACCTGAGCCGAGCCATCGACTATCCAAGAAGCGCACCGCCAAGAAAGCCGCCGCGAAAACGATAGCCGACTCGGTGCCGGAAGGCGCAACACAATGGCGCTGCGCAGACAACAACGCGTTTTTCCTGAGTGGCGACATGAAGCGCGACCAGATTGTCACCGTGCATTGGGCAGGCAAGAATTACAAGCTACCGCGCGAGCAGACAACCACCGGCGCCGATCGCTTCCACGACGCGGCGACGGGACTGGATCTGATCGTGATCCCGACTAAGGCGATGCTGTTCTCTGACAAGAACAGCGCTCGACTGGCCGACGAATGCAAGACATCCGAAATGATCGCCGGCGCGCCGGCGCCGATCCAGACCGAGGCGCTCAAGCAACGCCCGGGCCTGCTACAAGGTAACTGAACGACGCTGGGCAGTACACCAGGGCCCCCGCCATGTCCCCGACGATCTCGAACGTGCGACCTGAACCGGATTCCGTGCTGGTGCACGGCACGATTGTGCCGTGCGATGCGCGGGTGCCAAGTACCTCGTTCGTGTCCGATCCGGTGCAAGCGGCATTCAACCTCGGCGCGATGATCCGCTGGCTGGACTTCCACGATACGTGGCGCGCCGCCGAATGGGGGCGTCCGTCGAACAACCTTAGTGGCATCCTGGCCACCGGCGACTGGCTCTCGCGCTGTGCGCTAGCCGCCGGCCGCGCGCCGCTGACAATAAAGGACGTGCTCGTCGCGATGGTCAAGGTGGCCTCCACGGCCGTAGTCGGGCAATGGCTCGGACTGACCCGTGACGAGTGGATCCATGCGCTGACGCTGACATTCGTCGATAGCCATCCACTGATTCGTCGACGGCCATCCACTGCGCACCTATCGGCACGCGCCCAATACCGGCTCGCGCAAGTCATGAGCAGCCGGCGACGCGACATCCCGCGCGGTGCGTCTGGCGCTGATTGCACGCACCGGCGAAATGGGCTACCCGAGCGTGCTAATCGTCGAAATGGACAACGGCACGCAATTCGACGAGGTGGTGGTCAAGTAACCGATCGGGCACCCGCGCCGCCGCGCCGACGGCATCCCGTTGCTAATCAGCAAGTTCCGCGCGAAGCTTGCGCGTCGCTTCGCCGACAAGCAGCGCAACGCCATTGTCGATGTCTCGCTGGATCCGGCCCGCCTTGAGGCGATGCCCGTCAACGAGTATGTCGATTTGTACGTGATTTGACTGAACCCACGCGTATCAACCCAAGGGAAACACCATGGCCCACAATCTCCACAAAACGCTCAAGGCATTTGACAGCGGCTCAGGCAACGGCAAATACTATTCGCTGCCCCAGCTCGGCAAGGCACTCGGCATCCAGATCGACCGCCTGCCTGTGTCGATCCGTATCGTGCTCGAATCCGTACTGCGCAACTATGACGGCAAGAAGATCACCGAAGAGCACGTCGAGCAGTTGGCGAAGTGGCAGCCCAATGCCGCTCGCACAAACGAGATCCCGTTCGTCGTATCGCGTGTCGTGTTGCAGGACTTCACCGGCGTGCCGCTGCTGGCCGATATCGCCGCGATGCGTGGTGTCGCACAGCGTGCCGGCAAAAATCCGAAGCTAATCGAGCCGCTGGTGCCAGTCGACCTGGTCGTTGACCACTCAGTACAAATCGACTATTTCCGGCAAAAGGATGCGCTGGATCTGAACATGAAACTGGAGTTCGATCGCAATAAAGAGCGCTATCAGTTCATGAAGTGGGGAATGCAGGCGTTCGATACGTTCAAGGTCGTGCCGCCGGGCGTGGGCATCGTGCACCAGGTGAATCTGGAGTACTTGGCTCGCGGCGTACATAAGAAGAGCGTGGATGGCGACACTGTGTACTACCCTGACACGCTGGTGGGAACCGACAGCCACACGACGATGATCAACGGCATCGGCGTAGTCGGCTGGGGCGTGGGCGGCATTGAGGCTGAGGCCGGCATGCTCGGCCAGCCGGTGTACTTTCTGACACCGGACGTGGTCGGCGTCGAGCTTAAGGGTAAGCTGCGCGAAGGCGTGACGGCGACGGACCTGGTGCTGACAATCACCGAGATGCTGCGCAAGGAAAAGGTCGTTGGCAAGTTCGTCGAGTTCTTTGGCGAAGGCACGGCATCGCTGACACTGCCGGACCGCGCGACGATTGGCAACATGGCGCCGGAATATGGCGCGACGATGGGCTTTTTTCCCATTGACGACAAGACGATCGAGTATTTCAAGGGCACCGGCCGCACGAAGGAAGAGATCGCCGCATTCGAGAACTACTTCAAGGCGCAGCAGCTATATGGCATTCCGCGCGCCGGACAGATCGACTACACGAAGACGCTGACGCTGGACCTGGCCACAGTCGCGCCGTCGCTCGCCGGCCCAAAGCGCCCGCAAGACCGTATCGAGATCGGCAACGTGAAGAGCACGTTCGCCGACCTATTCTCGCTGCCGGTCGCGCAAAACGGCTTTGCGAAAAAAGCGCAGGACCTGGGCAAGGTCTACAAGACTGCTGATGGCATTGAGCTGAAGCATGGCGACGTGCTGATCGCGGCGATCACGTCGTGCACAAACACGTCGAACCCGAGCGTGCTGATCGCCGCGGGTTTGCTCGCGAAGAAGGCCGTCGACGCCGGCTTGAGCGTCGCACCGCACATCAAGACGTCCCTCGCGCCGGGATCGCGGATCGTCACCGAATACCTGAACGCCACCGGCCTGCTGCCGTACCTGGAAAAGCTTGGCTTCACAGTCGCCGCCTACGGGTGCACAACATGCATCGGCAATGCGGGTGATCTGACGCCATCGCTCAACGACGCGATCGTGAAAAACGATGTAGTCGCCGCCGCGGTGCTGTCGGGCAACCGTAACTTCGAGGCGCGGATCCACCCGAACATCCGTGCGAACTTCCTCGCGTCGCCGCCGCTGGTCGTCGCGTACGCCATCGCCGGCACGATCACGCGCGACCTGATGACCGAGCCGGTCGGCCAGGGCAAGGGCGGACGTGACGTCTACCTGGGCGACATCTGGCCGTCGAGCGATGAAGTCAACAAGCTGCTCAAGTACGCGCTCGATGCGAAGAAATTCAAAGAGAACTATTCGCAGCTGACGAAGCAGGGCGATCTGTGGAGCAGGATCGAGGGCACCCAAGGGCAGGTATACAACTGGCCGAAGTCAACTTACATCGCTGAGCCGCCGTTCTTCGGCACTGACTTCTCGATGCAGCCAGCCAAGTCGATCATGCCGATCGCGAACGCCCGCGCGCTGGGCATCTTCGGCGACTCGGTGACGACCGACCACATCAGCCCCGCTGGCTCGATCAAGGAAGATTCACCGGCAGGCCGCTGGCTGAAAGAAAACGGCGTGCAAAAGGCCGACTTCAACAGCTACGGTTCGCGGCGCGGCAATCACGACGTGATGATGCGCGGCACGTTTGCGAACGTGCGGATCAAAAACTTGATGATCCCAGCCAAGCCGGACGGCACGCGCGTCGAGGGCGGCCTGACCGTGCATCAGCCGAGCGGTGAACAGATGTCGATCTATGATGCCGCGATGAAGTACATCGCCGAAGGCACACCGACGATCGTATTTGCCGGCGAAGAGTATGGTACCGGCTCGTCGCGCGACTGGGCGGCCAAGGGCACCGACCTGCTCGGCGTGAAGGCAGTCGTCGCGCGTAGCTTCGAGCGCATCCACCGTTCGAACTTGGTCGGCATGGGCGTGCTGCCGCTGCAGTTCGAAAATGAGGACAGCGTGCAGTCGCTGGGCATCACCGGCGAAGAGATCTACGATATTGAAGGTCTGACGGACGACTTCAAACCACAACAGGAAGTCACACTGGTTATCCACGGCAAGAACGGCGTGAAGAAGGTGCCGGTGCTGCTGCGCATCGATACGCCGATCGAAGTGGACTACTATAAGCACGGCGGGATCCTGCCGTTTGTGCTGCGCCAATTGCTCGCCGCCTGATGCGAGCTGCTGCTGGTGCCGCACCGTGCAACGGCTGACGGTGCGGCAATTGAGAGCCCGGCGTCCTGCATCGGGCTCAGACTGCTGACAAAGCCCTGGCCTAGTCCAGGGCTTTGTCGTTTAATGAAGGTCATGCTCAAGAAACCGGCACCCGCCCAACGAGGACTCGAGATGGTGACGCACCTGTACTACCCGCGCCCCTCGTGGGCTCAAAGCAGCTTGTTGGGCTCGTGCGAGACGACAGCTCTACAAGCTCCACATTGCACGGCCGAATGCCTTCAATACTGAGGCACTCGAGCGAATCGGTGCGCTCTATAAAGTCGAAGAAGCCATCCGCGGCAAGCCTGCCGACGAGCGTTGCGCCTATCGCCAGTTGCACGCTAAGCCTTTGCTCGATCAGCTTCATACTTGGCTAAGCGAGATGCTTGCCACGCTCTCGCATAAACCGGATACAAGCCGCGCAATTCTCTATGCGCTCAACCGCTAGGAGACGCTGAAGCGCTACTGCGATGACGGACGACTTGAGATCGATAGCCTGCCCGCTGAACGCGCCCTGCGCGGCGTGGCTATCGGCCGGCGCAACTACCTCTGCGGGTGCCGATGTTTTAAGCCGACGGGGCAACAGCGCCCCATGAGCAACTCGATGCATTGGGCAAGCTGTTTGAGTGTCATGGACTGCGTCTGCGCGCACGCAACAGTCGTGGCAACCCTGTCTTCGCCGAGCGAATGGGGCGCCCGTCCTTATGACCGTTGAGCAAACCGCACAGCCCTTTCTCGTGCCAAGCGTTCGTCCAGTTGTACACAGTCTTGCACATTCAATTGGGTCGCGATCTCGTGTATCCGTTGACCTGCATCGAGCAGCAACAAGCCTTGCCCTCTGACCCGGAAGTCTTCATACGGATGCCGCAGCGCAAGCTCTCGCAAAGTTCGTTTCTCCACCTCGTTCAGTTCGATGGCGCACTTCATCGGCGATGTCAGCGCGTTCTTCAGGTCACTGGCATCTAACTCTCATGCGAGTGCCGCAGATCGATCATCGCGTCCAAGCGGCTATGAAAAAAATCCGGTGTCCTACAAGAACTTGTCTGGCTCGCGCTCATCGGCAATGTTTAAAACTCCTAGAAATTGCCCCTATTGGATTATCTTTCTGGCAGTTGCATAAGCCCTCGATTGGCTTCTGCGCGTTACCGCAACAGCATTTCAAACTCTTTACAGGCTCGACTATCTAGCAACTAACTCGACATTTTTTCGTTATCGCGACGCAACCCAACGAGCTGCGGTATTTGTGCCTTGGCCGCCGCATCGCGGCAACACAATAAGCACCACGATCCCGGCCCGGCTCATGCATCACTGCTATCTGCTCGAGTTAGATGGGCACAGTTACCAACTCAAAAAATCTACCAAAACCCTTGCATAAAAAACAAAAGAGCGTTAAATAACAACCTCATCCCATTCCACAATGTAGAGGAATTTGCACGACCGAACGTGGAAGGGTTTTAACTGGCCGTCCGGACAGCCTCTTTCCTTCATTTATTCATTTTTTACTATTTAACAAATAGGAGTTAAAAATGAAAAATAATTCCACAAAGAAGGGTTTTACGAGTTCCCGCCGGAAGTTTATTTCCGATATGGTCATGTTATCCACTTCGGGCATCGTTGCTGGAGGGTGGTCGCCAATTTATCAAATATCAGCCAATGCAAGTGAAATATTAGTAAATTTCCCAGCTGGAATATCAATTTATCAGCAGGCTTACGAGAACTGGAGCAGGGAAATATTTGTAGATAAAGTATGGACAGCGGTGCCTAAAACGTCTAGCGACATCGTTTCCATCGTAAACTGGGCGAGATCAAATGATTATAATATTCGTCCACGTGGATATATGCATAACTGGTCTCCATTAATAATGGACTCGGATAGCAAGGCTTCTTCAGTCGTTTTGCTTGACATGACGAAGCACCTAAACGCCGTATCAATTGACACGACATCAAAGCCAGCTCGAGTAACCGCACAAACAGGCATATCGATGGAGGCCTTGCTCGAAAAACTGGAAGCAGAAGGCCTAGGAATGACAGCCGTACCTGCTCCTGGCGACATTACGTTGGGAGGTGCATTAGCAATTGGTGCGCATGGCACTGCTGTGCCAGCAAAAGGGGAGAAATTATCATCAGGACATACCTATGGCTCTTTAAGCAACCTTATTCTATCGTTAAGCGCGGTAGTGTATGATGAAACAAAGAGAGAATATATATTGCGGACGTTTTCCCGCGAAGAGGCAGATATTAGCGCATTCCTCACACATATCGGACGAGCTTGCATTGTCGAGGTAACGATGCAAGTTGGAAAAAATCAGCGCTTACGCTGTCGGAGCTACGTTAATATTCCTGCCAATGAATTATTTGCCAAACCTAGAATATCCAAGAGAACAATTGAATCATTTCGCGACAAGATTTCTGCCAGGGAATTATTTGCAAAATCTGGAACATCCAAGAGAACAATTGAATCGTTTCTTGACAAATCTGGCAGAATAGAGATAATCTGGTTCCCCTTTACAAGCAATCCATGGCTGAAAGTCTGGAGTATAAAGCCAAATAAGCCATTATTCTCGCGCACTGTCACGAAGTCGAACAATTATCCATTTTCAGACTGGATTCCTACAGAATTATCTGATTTAATCAAGCGTATTGTCATTGACAACGAGATGACTATTACCCCACTTTTTGGTCAAAAGCAGTTGGCAATTACAACTGCAGGCTTGATTACCACGCATAGCCTGGATATCTGGGGATGGTCAAGAAACGTACTACAATACATTCGACCCAGCACACTGCGGGTTACTGCAAATGGCTATGCAGTCGTTACCAGCCGGGCTAACGTCCAGCGCGTCATTAGCGAGTTCGTCGAGAACTATCAGGAGCGCATTAATGCGTATCAGCAACAAAGCCAATACCCAATCAATGGCCCGCTCGAAATTCGGGTGTCAGGGCTGGATAACCCAAATGATGTGAGTCCTAGTAGTGCCACTGCTGCCCTGTCTATGCTTAAGCCGCGCTTGGATAGACCAGATTGGGATATTGCGGTTTGGTTCGATATTTTGACTTTGCCTGGGACACCTCACGCGAATAAATTTTATCACGAAACAGAACAGTGGATGTTTTCAAATTATGCAGGCTCCTATGCAACAGTGCGACCAGAATGGTCTAAGGGTTGGGCATATACAGATTCGTCAGCTTGGGAGGATTACACGACGATTAGCACAACGATCCCGAATATTTATAGGGAAGGCCAAATCGGCCCGGAGAAAGATTGGGATAAAGCTATCAGGACACTCAATAAATACGACCCTAACCGTATCTTCTCGTCTGCGTTGCTCGACAAGCTATTGCCTTCAGGGGTATAAATGATGGAATTTCTTAAAATATAACGGGCGTTGTTGCAATAAGGTCGAAAGCTCGAAGCGAGCCGAAGTGAATAAAGCGCCAGAAGGTGGCATTGACAGCGTTTTTGCGCACCGTAATCGAGACGAGCTGCATGTTGAGGTGCTTGTTAGATAGATGGTATGGACGCCCCCCTTCGGGGGCGCAGGAGGAGGATGAAATCGCAGGAATCAAGTCTTCTACAGATGCGGCCTTCCTCGCTACGCTAAAGTAGCGCTGCTGGGAGAGTGTATTAGACCAGGGGTTGATATGATTCCCCGTGTCAATGGGATCGGTTTTTCAGTTTTCGAATACATATTATTTGAATTTTCTGAGGATGACGTAGCAGCCAATCTCGACGGTGGATCACACTGATATGCGCGGGTTGGCTACCGCATTACAGGGGCCTGCCCAATAAGCCTGCTGCTATCTAGCGCCACAAGTCGGCTGCAATCCGTTGCATAGCCCCCGCGAGTTACTCATGTGGCGGGTGGCCAGGCGCTGCCAAACGCAAACGCGCTCAGCCAGCAGCGGTGTGCTGATCCTCAGTCGCGGCCCGGCCTGTATAGGGACCCTGGGCAAGAGTAGAAAGGCCTTTAGCCGTTGCCACGCACGCTTCAGATCGTCCTTGGCGCTGGCCTCCGGGCGAGCCGGGATCGCGAAACGTTTTATCTTCGACGCTGGGCACCTACACCGCTGACAGGTTTGCGACGCGCAGCGACCACAAGCTTTACAGCATCACGTCGATCAGTTTTGACGCTCGCCCGGCTTCCTGGAAATCAATGACGGTGCGCACACCATGCAGTTGAATCCGGACCCTGGCCGGGATTTGTCACAATCCGCCACGTCTCATAATGTCCTTATCCAACGGGCTACAGTGGCTCACCGCCCTGCTTAGGCACGTTAACGTTAAGCGTGGCATCGAACTGCACTAACTGCACTAACTGCACTAAACAGCATACCGTTTGCTAAGACACCATTATGTCACGATCCGCAAAGCAGGTTCGAGGCAGAAGGCATCTCTGGCGCAGGCATCGCAGGGCGTAAATCGCCGTCAATCAAGCTGCGACAGGCACCCAGCGCGGCAAAGAAAGAAACTATCTGACTGTCTGAAATTTGACTGTCCAAAGCTAGTTGACCACGACATACCACCTCCTCACCCGCGATGAAGTACATCGCCGAAGGCACGCCGACGATCGTGTTTGCCGGCGAAGAGTATGGTACCGGCTCGTCGCGCGACTGGGCGGCCAAGGGCACCGACCTGCTCGGCGTGAAGGCGGTCTCGTCGCGCGTAGCTTCGAGCGCATCCACCGTTCGAACTTGGTTGGCATGGGCGTGCTGCCGCTGCAGTTCGAAAATGAGGACAGCGTGCAGTCGCTGGGCATCACCGGCGAAGAGATCTACGATATTGAAGGTCTGACGGACGACTTCAAGCCACAACAGGAAGTCACACTGGTTATCCGCGGCAAGAACGGCGTAAAGAAGGTGCCGGTGCTGCTGCGCATCGATACGCCGATCGAAGTGGACTACTATAAGCACGGCAGGGATCCTGCCGTTCGTACTGCGTCAGTTGCTGGCAGCATGACGCACGTCGTTGCAGGCGCCGCACCGGACCGGCTGTACCGGTGTGGCAGTGGAAAATCCCGACGCCACAGCGCCAGGCTTTTTCAACTTCGCGCGTCAGGCGGCAACTGGCGACACGATGATCTTGACGTTTGCGTCCTTATTATTGACCAACTCCTCGAAGCCTTTGCTCACGATGTCGGACAGCGCGATGCGACCGGTGATCAGCGGCTGCACGTCGATGCGCCCGTCCACGACATAGCGGATCACATCGGCAAATTCACCGTTGTAGGCCAGCGAGCCGATGACTTCCTTTTCGGTCGAGACAATCTCAACGAAATTGAACTCACTCGGCTCCTCAAAGATACCGACCATCACGCACTTGCCGGCCTTGCGAATCACGTCGATCGCCAACTTGGCTGTGGTGCGATGGCCGATGCACTCAAACGACACATCCGCGCCATAGCCACCAGTCAACGCGCGTATCTGTTCTACCGCGTCATCCCGACTTGGGTCGATCACCGTCGTGGCGCCGACTTCCAGCGCCTTCTTCTTGCGCGCGGTGGACATTTCGAGCGCGATGATACGGCCAGCGCCGGCGGCCTTGGCGGACATGATCGTGCACAATCCGATGGTGCCGGCGCCCACCACCACCACGGTCTGCCCGACGATGCTGCCAGCCTTCTTCACCGCGTGCAGCCCAACGGCGAGCGGCTCGATCAGCGCACCCGCCTCGGTCGGAAAATCATCCGGCAGTTTGTAAAGCAGTTCCGCCGGCACATTCACGTACTCGGCAAACGCCCCGTTGTTCATCAGGCCGGTGAATGCCAGGTTCTCGCAAATGTTGTATAGGCCATGCTTGCAGTAGTAGCACGTACCGCAATGCTGGCATGCATCTGCCGTGACCCGCTCGCCGACGTGAAAACCGCTTACACCGGCGCCGATCTCAGCGATCTCGCCACTGAATTCATGCCCGAGGGTGCACTGGCCCTTCAGTCCGGTCAGCGGGTGAGGACGCTCGACCGGGATGAACACCGGTCCCGCCACATATTCATGCAGGTCGGAGCCGCAGATACCGCACCAGTGCACCCGAATCTTGACCCACCCTGGCGGGGGCGCGTCGGGAACCCGCACCTGCTCGACGCGGATGTCCTTGCGGCCGCGCCAAACGGCGGCTTTCATGCTGAGCTGCTGTACGGGAGTGGTGTCGTTCACGATTGTGCCTCCATCCTAGTTGTGCGACGCTAAATCAATAAATGGTCCCGCTGGGCGCCACGCGTGCCATGTGCCATGTGCCATGTGCCATGTGCCATGTGCCATGTGCCGCATGCCACGTGCCACGTGCCACGTGCCACGTGCCACGTGCCACGTGCATAAGTGTGCTATGTACGCTATGCCTGCGTGCCGAGGTCTTGGCTCGCCGCGTCCGTTATGCCCGCATGATTGCGCGGCGGCCGCTACTTGCGCACTAGCACACTAATGCAGGAAAAGTGCCAGCCGGCGGATCTGCGGCAGGCTCTTCCACGGTCGGCACGATGTGGCGGTGCAGCGAGCCCGCAAAAGGCGGGGCATCAAAACAATCCAAAGTCCGCCCTGGCCGCGATGTCGCACCGCGCAACGCCGCCCAGCCGAGCGCGGCTGGCCGCTGGTGGCCTGCGCCGAGACGCGGCGTCGCAGCACACATGAGACCGTCGTCTCTGCCGTCCTTCAGTGCTTGTTTGGGCCTCCTCGCGACTGGAACTCGTGGCAGCGCGCCCGAAAGACGCGTGCATCACGCAAGCGTCACGACATCAACACGACGCGGCCCTGCTGCGGCATCGCAGAGGCGCCATTGCGCGAAAGCCCGCCTCCATAGACGACGGAAAATGTGCCGTCAGCCCCGATCCGGACTAAAATATAAGGTTCTTCGCACCTGAATTGGCACACCATGCGCTCGCGTATCGCTAAACGTCTTCCACCCGACGCCGACAAGCTGGTCGGACTGTCGCTCGCGCTTTTCGCGTCCGGCAGCCGCATCGAAGACCGCTTCTGGGAAGCAAAGCTCGATGCGCTCATTGAAAAAGTGATCCGCAATGGCAACCAAACGACGCTGGATGCCGCTCTAGACCATCTGAAGCAAAACCATGCGGACGCCTATGGCGCCCTCGCTGACATGGCCGAGACTCATAGCGAATCGTTCCGCATCGAGCATGACGGTCAACCGTACGACGTGCTGCTGATCGCGGCGCCGGTGCTCGCCTGGACACGCTACATGATCCCGTCCGGCCCGCTAAAAGGCGACGTCGTCGATGCGCTGCGTGCGCAGTTGCAAGCGCATGTCTTCGCGGCGCGGGCGCGTGTCGCGTTGGCGCCGTATCTGTACAGCATCGACCAGTTACCACGCCATCATGTCGAGACGCTCCGGCTCGCGCAGCAACTGGGCCAAGTGGCACTGAGCGGCGGCACAATCAAGATGAATCTCGGCGATCTTCCTGAAACGTCGCCGATTCTCGCCGATCCGCGATTTTTGCTATCCGTGGTCGCTGCGCCGGCCGGCGAGCCGCTGTTTCGCTGGCAGGAGGAGGAGAACGGCGCACGTGTCGAGCGCGGGCAATGCCTGGAACAATGGCGTGCACAAGGCGGCCCCAACCTATCGGGCGTGCTGCCCGGCTGCGAATTCGACTGCCTGCTGCCGGACGCGTACTACTCAGCTTGCCGCGACGCGGACGAGCAAATCCGCCCACATACCGTGCGCACCGCAGTCAGGTATTTGGGCGATACGATCGGCGCTAAACCGGATGAACTGCGTGCGGTTGTCGCCGGTTTCGGCGAACGGCGCGTAGACGAATATCGAGTCGCCTTCACCCGGCGCGGCAGCAACGACGTGATCTACGGCGTGGTATGGCCACTGTACGGCCGCGAGAACGGCGATCTCGGCCCGGATGACGACGTGCCGCCCGACGAGGATCCGGCCGGCGGCATGCTCGACGATGTCATCGGATTGCTCAAGGAAATCGGTGTCACTGATATCCGCCGTCATGCGGCACGCTTTGAACCGGAGTACTGCGACGATTGCGGCGTGCCCCTGTATGCCGACCCACTCGGCGAGATCGTGCATGCTGAAATGCCTGAGGATGCCGAACCAGCGCAACCTCACTTCCACTAAGACCCGCGTTTCTCCCGCCCGCCACGTGCGTCGCGTTATCGGCCGAAGCGCCGTCGCGACGCGGCCCGACTGGCCTTTCGGCTAATGCCGGCCTACCGCTGTTCTTGCCATCATTGATCTCTGACGCCCGCCGCGCTGGCCAACGCGGCGGCGCGGTTGTGTTGACTCAGTCAGGGGGAAGTGGTCATGAAAGTCTGCTTGCTGAATGAGCAAGCCGAGAGGCGCGAAGGGCTGAAAACATTGCTGCGCCAGATCAATCGACATGCATCATTCTACGATGCACGTGATTGGCGGCAAGCGCAGCGCATACTGCAACATACCTGCCCGGACATGCTCGTCATCGACTGGCAAGACGGAATGAGCGTGCAGGATATCTTTGATCTCCGGCGCCTTTATCCTAACCTGCCGATCGCGGCGTTAGTCGATGATGACAGCCCGGCGCGGGTCAGATCGCTAGTTGACGCTGGCGTGCTCGGCGTCGTGCCGCGGCGCCTCAATCCGCGCCTCATCGTTCGCGCGTTTGAGATCGTGCTGCTCGGCGGGCACTACGTACCGCCCAGTGGGCTGAATTTGCACACGCCCACCGTCGTGCCGATCAATGCGTACGAGGACAGCTCGCTGAACCGAGCAGCCTGCCGGCGCCAAGGTGCGTCGCCCGGCCTACTGTCGCCGCGCCAGGAGCAAATCCTACGGCTCGTGCACATGGGTGCGACCAACAAAAGCATCGCACGCGCGCTGGGCATCAGCGAAGGAACGGTCAAGATCCATCTCGGCGCGATCTTCGAGAAGCTCGGCGCGACTAACCGCGCGGCTGCGGTGGCGATCTACAATGGCTGGCAGACTGGCGCGCTGGAAGTGCTGCGCGATGCGACCCAGCAGGCACGGCAGCCGGTCTACGGCGAGGCCGGGCCGACGCCGCTGCGCGCGGCCACCCGCGAGCACCGGCGGCGCGACGCAGCCAATGGGCGCGACCACACGGTACTGCAAGCCGCGGAGCCGGACGGCGTGCCCTACAAGGTAATTCCGCGCAAGCGTCGCTGAATCGCAACGCCGCGTGCAGATGTGCGATCTGCTTCCACCGGGAGCCGTGCAGCGAGTAATATGTCTGGTATGGGATTCCTCTATACGTCGTTACCGTTGTGGTTGGCGATAGGCGGCAACCTTGCCGCCGTGGCCCTGCTTGCGCTCGCGGCGCGGAAGCAGTCCTTTGCGCGGTTGCACGACGACACGCTGCAGCATCTGTGGCTTGGCATGACTGTGGCGATCGCGGTCATGTGGGCAACAAACGCATGGTTGAACGATGGCCCGGTGATGCATCTGCTTGGCGCGACACTGATGGTCACGCTGTTCGACTGGTCGCTCGCGCTGGTGTCGATGGCAGCCATATGCGCGCTCGTGGCGGCAATCCTCGGCACACCGTGGCATGGCGTGGGTCTGACCTTTGTCATATTCGGGGCAGTGCCAGTCTTCGTTTCGACAATGCTACAGCGGGCCATTGCCGCATGGTTACCGCGAACCTTGTTGGTGTTCATCTTCGGCCACGGCTTCGTGACCGCCGCGCTGGCGCTGGGCGCCGCCTGTGCCGGCGCACTGGGCCTGCAGTTGATGTTGGCCCACGGCGATACGGCCGTGATCCCGCCCAGCTACGGGATAGCCGTCATCGTGCTCGCCTCCGGCGAAGCGTGGTTCTGCGGCATGTTGACCGCGCTGTTTGCCGTCTATCGCCCGGCGTGGGTCACCACGTACAATGTACGCCGCTACCGATTCGATCGTAGCCACGTGGACCGGGGCCCGCGCGCCTGACCCAGCGGCCTGTCGATCCGCGCTATCGCGTGCAATGGTTGCCACGCGCGCTATACCGGTCCGCCACGGCACACCTTCCGTTTTGCGTTAAGATGGAGCCCCAGCCCAACCGCGGGCATCTGAGCGTATCCAATTCCGGACCTGACACCGCGTGCGAATCCACTGGCCGCACGTCCGCTCACCTTGACCGCGGCTTTTTTCACGGCACCTAGCAACCAAAATTAGATGGATCGTAACTCTACGTCGCGCCCAATGCAGCGACTGATCGGCGCCATGGCCTCATGCGCGCTCGCGGCCATGGCGATCGCCATTCCCACGATGGCCCGCGCCGACCAAGTCGAACATCACAACGAACTGGTCTACCAATTCATCACCCAAATGAGAGCCAATCCGCTAGTCGCGGACTGCGCGGCGCACGGCGACTTTGTCGTTGGTACGTCGAGCGCGTTCAACCACGTCGAGTTTCCACGCAGCTCGTTCGATCCCGCGCACGCCGAGGTCAAGCCATGGAATGGCTCGTTCGACCGGGGCAAGCAACGGATCAAGGTTGATTCGATCGTCACCGTCGAAGGGGTCGGCGTGCGCAAGGATGGCTCGACGATGCCCAACGCGCTAAAATTCCGCTGCGGCTATGTCGACGCAAAAATGCTCGCGTTTAGCTGGAACGATCCGGTCGCGCCGTTCAAGCGCGCTGCGCCAAGCCGCCAGGCCGGCAAGACCAAAAAGGCACTGCGCGGCTCGGGCCGCAAGAGCCCAGCGAAGGCGGCGGGCAAAGGCACTGGCAAAAAAGGCCGGCGGCGCTGAGCCCGCCGTGCACGCACCCGGGTGTGACAAACGCTGCGCGCACGATGCCGCAGCGCGTCACATCACATCGCGTCGAGTTGCCAGCCGATGGCCTGCAGCATCGCCGCGCCCAGCGACGCACTGCGTGCGCCATTCCAGCCGACGCGCGGGTCGGGCAAGTTCGCATCGTCCTTGAATGGCATTTCAAGCGTGAGCGATAGGCACTTGAAGGTGTGGCCGACATACTTGGAGGCGAGCTTGAGCGCATCCTGCTGGTAACGCCCAGGCTCATATCCGTGCTCATCCTGAAAGTGCGCGCTAGCGCGCTTGAAATGGCCGATGAATTCGTCTTGCACGCGGCGTTGTGCGTCAGAGAAATCGGGCAGCATTTCCGAGCCAGCGACGAAGACGTATGGCAACGCTTCATCGCCATGGATATCGAAGAACATGTCGCAACCGCTCGCATGGATGGCGTCGCGTACGGCCAGCACCTCGGGGCTGCGGCGCGGGTCAGGCTGCAACCATTCCCGGTTTAGGTTCGCGCCGGCGGCGTTGGTGCGCAAGTTACCCAGCGCGCTGCCATCCGGATTCATATTCGGTACCACGTGAAAGACCGCGCGTTCGAGCACAATGCGGCCCAGCGGGTCGCCCCGCCAATCGCCAAGGCCGCACAAGCGCTTGAGCAGCCCCTCAACGAACCACTGCGCCATCGTCTCGCCCGAATGCTGCCTCGCGATGATCCAGATGTTGCGCTTGTGCGGCGCCGGCTCGCCAACGGTCAGCAAATCCAGCGCACGTGCTTGCACGGTGCGGGTCAGTTCGGTTAGGCGCACGCCGGGCTGCTGAGCCAGCGTGTCAACCCACTGCGCATGTCGCGCATACGGATAGGGCTCGAAATACGCGTAATAGATCCGGTCGTGCGCCGGCCGATGACAGATGCGCAGCACTTGACCGTCATACGTGGTGAACACCCGGAACCAGTCGATGCCATCATGGCTCGCGACAGCTTGATAACCGTGCCATCCGTTTGGAAATGCACTATGCGACGCGTTCTCGAACGTCATTGTGCAGTCCACGCCCTTTGCACCGCTCAGCGAGAAATAGAACCACTGCGCAAACGCCGCCTGCGTGTCGGCGCGCAACCGCAGCCGGATGTCGTCCGCGCGCTCGCACGATACGACATCGATTGCTCCTGAATCGAATTGACTGCTGATGTGAATGCTCATGGGTCGGATCCGCAACGAATGAAGTCAGCTGGCCTGCTTGCGACGAAACACGTAGGTTGAATCGCTCGATGCCTTCGCATCAAATTGGTAGCCGTCGGCGTCGAACGCGACGAGCCTGGCCGGCTCATCGATCTGGTTCACGACTGCAAAGCGGGCGAACGCGCCGCGCGCGCGCTTGGCATAGAAGCTAATGATTTTGTATTGACCGTTTTTCCAGTCCTCAAACACCGGCGTGATCACGGGAGCGTCGAGCTGACGCGGCCTGACCGAGCGAAAATACTCGTCCGACGCGCAATTGATCAATACCCGCGCACCACGCGCGCGCTTGAGCTGCGCGTTCAGCGCCGCGGTGATCTTGTCGTCCCAGAACGCGTACAGGTCCTTGCCGCGCGGATTGGCGAGCCGCGTGCCCATTTCTAGCCGGTACGGCAACATCAGATCGAGCGGACGCAGCAGCCCATACAAGCCGGAAAGCACACGTATATGGCTTTGTGCATACGCTAGGTCGGCAGCGGACAAGGACCGCGCGTCGAACCCGTCGTAGACATCGCCATCGAACGCAAGCATTGCCTGCTTGGCATGCGGTGGCATGAACCGCGCGGGGGACCAGTCGCCGTACCGCGTGTAGTTCAACCGTGCGAGCGGATCAGAAAGACGCATCAATGTGCCAATTTGCTGCGGCGAGAACGTACGCAACTGCGCGATCAACTCGGCCGAGTCGTCAAGGAATTCCGGCAGTGTATGCTTGTGCACATGGGGCGGGGTATCATAGTCCAGTGACTTGGCGGGCGATAAAACGATTATCATAGAAGGCTGACAAAAAAGCATCGCGCGGCGTGACCGACCGCGAGCGTTGCCATTGTATCGAGAATGACGCCATCCCGTTTTGCCCCGCCGCCGCCGACGGATTCTGTCACCCCATCGAGCACCCCTGCGTCTGCCTCCGTCCGTCCACGCGTGGTGCTCGACACAAACGTGTGGATCGACATCCTGGTATTTGATGATCCCACGACCCGCCCGATTGCAACCGCGCTGCAGGACGGCGACCTCGACGCCGTGCAGGACGAGCGCTGCCTCAACGAGTTGCAGCACGTGCTCGACTACCCGCAGTTCGTGCGCTACGCGATCGACAAGCCGGCGGCACTTACGCGGCTCGCCCGGCTCTGCGCGCGCGTCGCGCCGGCGCTACACGTGAAGGAGGGCACCGCAACACCCGTGCCGGAAACAGGGGCGAATGCGGGCGCAAGTGCGCACACAGCCCACGCCATGCCGCGCGCACTGCCGCTGTGCCGCGACCGCGACGACCAGAAATTCCTCGAATTGGCGCATGTCGCAGCCGCACAGTGGCTGATCACCAAAGACAAAGCGTTGTTGAAGATGGCGCGCCGGATGGCGCGCGATTTTGACTTGCGCATTGTGCAGCCGGCCCCCTTCGTCGCGGCCACAGGCCTTGCCCAGCCGGCATCGGCAGGCGACGCGACGCGCGAGCCCACCGTACAATAAGCTCACTAGAGCCGACCGTCCGGTCGGACGGCCCTCCCCTATCCACACGACGCTTCGCCATGAACGCCTCGCATCGCCCGCCCGATACGTCGCCCCGCGTACCCCTTGCCTTCGCGGTTGCCGTGAGTCGACCCCACGATCTTCACGGTGACTGAGTTACCGGCCGTCGCCCTGACTGGCACGCCGCACACAACTGGGCTTGTCGCTGCTGCAGATCAAGGGCGACACCCCTCAACATGAAGGAGTCCACCGATGACCGCCGAATTGCTCGCCACCCGCCGGGACGCAACGCTCGTGCTTACCCTATCCAATCCAGGTGCACGCAACGCGTTGCACCCGGATATATACGCCGCCGGCATCGAGGCGGTCGATTCGGCCGAGCGCGACCCGGAGATCCGGGCCGTCGTGCTAACTGGCGCCGACGGTTTTTTCTGCGCGGGTGGCAACCTGAACCGGCTGCTAGAGAACCGGGCGAAGGATCCATCCGTGCAGGCCGACAGCATCGACCTACTCGGCGCGTGGATCAGCGCGATCCGCGCCTCGCGCAAGCCAGTGATCGCCGCGATCGAAGGGGCCGCGGCCGGCGCGGGTTTCTCGCTCGCGCTCGCCTGCGACCTGCTGGTGGCGGCGGACAACGCGAAATTTGTGATGTCGTATGCGCGCGTCGGACTCACCCCCGATGGCGGCGGCTCATGGTTTCTGTCCCGGGCACTGCCGCGCGCGCTGGCCACCGAGATCATCCTGGAAGGCAAGCCAGTGCCGGCGTCGCGCCTGGCCGCGCTAGGCGTAGTGAACCGGCTCAGCGCGGCAGGCACGGCGTTGGAGACCGCGCTCGCATGGGCCGAAGAGCTGGCGCGGCTATCGCCAAACGCGGTGGCCCGAATCAAGGCGCTCGTCGATGATGCCCCCAGGCAACCGCTAGCCGAGCATCTGGTCGCCGAACGAGACCATTTCGTCGCGTCGCTGCATCATCGCGATAGTCTCGAAGGGATCAACGCGTTCCTGGAAAAACGCGAAGCCCGCTACAAATGACCGCCGGTGCGATGCGCGGCCCGGCCCGTGCCGCGCGCATCGCACCGGCACCACGACGAAGTGTACGGCGTCAATCTTCCCGTCAATTGTCCGCCCACCGCAGGCGCATCTACTGATGCACCATGGCGGCATAACGTACTACGATGAATTAGGCTGTGCGATCGATCCGGACGCGCCGGCGCACTGGCCGCAGTCGCTCGTGCTATATCTGGAAGACGCAGACGGTGCGTTCCACCTGTGAGCCTGACCCGTGACGCTGCAACCCAGCCGGTTCTATGCTTAAATGGTGTGCACCTTACAGCCGACAGCGCTCGATGCGCTGCCGGGGTCATGCAAACATTCAACTTTCTACAGGATGGGGCGCCGAAAGCGCGCGCGGGCCGGGTCCGCGCACGGGGGACGCGCCTCGATAAGCCATATGATTGATGTTTACAGTTGGGCCACGCCGAATGGTCACAAGGTCCACATCTTGCTCGAGGAGCTGGCGCTGCCCTACACCGTCCACGCGGTCGATATCGGCGCGGGCGATCAGTTCAAGCCCGAGTTCCTGGCCATCAGCCCGAACAACAAGATCCCGGCGATCGTCGATCACGATGGTCCCGGTGGTAAGCCGATCGCGCTGTTCGAATCGGGCGCGATCCTGATCTATCTCGCGGAGAAGACCGGGAAATTCCTGCCTGCCGATCCGGCCCAACGTTATGCGACATTACAGTGGCTAATGTTCCAGATGGGCGGACTCGGCCCGATGCTCGGACAGGCGCACCACTTTCGGATCTATGCACCGGAGCAGATCGAATATGCGGTCAATCGCTACACGAACGAAGCGCGGCGGCTATATGGCGTGATGGAAAAACAGCTCAGCAAGCATCTCTATCTGGCCGGTGATGACTACACGATCGCGGATATCGCGGCATTTCCGTGGACGCGCTCATGGAAGAACCAGGGAATCCATCTCGACAGCTTCCCGAACGTGAGCGCATGGCAGCAACGCATCAATGCGCGGCCCGCGGTGCAGCGGGGCGTCGAAGTGCTGGTATCCGCGCGCAAGGCGCTGACCGACGACAAGGCACGCGACGTTCTGTTCGGCGCCACGCAGTACGCGCAGCGCTGAATAAGCCGAGCCGGCAGGCGGCGGCCAGGCGCGTGCCGGCCGCTCAAAATCATTGGAGCGGCTTTTTCAGCAATGTTGGCAACGGCAGCGGCATCACGTCGATGCCTTCGTCCAAAAGGGCCCGCGCGTCGTCGGGCGTCGTGACCCCGCGGATGCTGCGGGCTGGCGCCTCGTCATAGTGGATCCGCCGCGCTTCCTCAGCAAACTGCTCACCCACGTCTTCGGTGTGCTCGATCACCTGCCGCATCATCTGCAGCCACTGCGCCTGCAATTCGCCCACCTTCATCGGCTGCTCGCCCGCACCCGATGCGCCATCGCGTTGTGCCGGCGCGGTCGCACCCGACAGGTTCAACCGGGGCGCCGATGGCACGCGCTGCACTGTCTTCGAGGCACATATCGGACACTCGACGAGCTGCTTCTCCAGTTGCGACTCGAAGTCCTGAGCCGACTGGAACCAGCCTTCGAACCGGTGCGCGTGCTCGCAGGTTAAATCGAGAACTTTCATACCCATTCAATGTACGATCCAATGTAGCGCCATCCGCGCAATGTGCACGATCGTTTGAAAATTTATCGGACCGTGGCCGACCATTTTAGCGCGTTTGCGCATGGCGCAACCCCAACCGCTCACTACCCGCCATGCCCCCCGTGGTCGTCCCCTATAACACCGCTCATTCGAAGTCGTTGCAACAACTGGTTGAATCCACTGACGCGTTACCGTGCCAGATGGAACAACAGAGCAACAATTACGGCAATCTGCCATCAAATAATACTTTATTATCTACAGCGGAACTCACGCATGTATCACTTGCCGCCCGTATAGCGCACGCTCCCGCAACGGGCTATGCCACCTGTAATTTTCTATTGCCATTTTCATACAAGTATGCAATCCTGCTCAACGACATAGCTTAAAAACACCATTGCACGCTGCCCTGTTAGGGTATCCAACATGACATAGCGATCGCTAAGCACATAGGTCCCTCTGGCATGTTGGGTTCCGCTTGTTAAGTGAGCAATGCTGAATAAAGATTAAGTTTTGTCTGATACAGCAAAATTTGTGTA
The DNA here is from genome assembly GCF_037389205.1 of Mycetohabitans sp. B46. NCBI lineage: Bacteria > Pseudomonadati > Pseudomonadota > Betaproteobacteria > Burkholderiales > Burkholderiaceae > Mycetohabitans > Mycetohabitans sp. B46. Next base: position 54,347 of record NZ_JADBGL010000003.1, on the reverse strand, counting down.
TTGCAGCAGTACCACTTCAGCCTCCCGGGGTGATCCGATGCTACTACAATGCCATGATAGAAGCAGCGAATACGTGACGCATGTCGGCAAAGCGGCACTGCCGACTCGTTACGGGAATTTTGTTGCCCACGCATTTCGTTCGAAAAGCGATGACAATGAGTATCTCGCGCTGGTAATGGGCGATGTTTACCAACGTGAATCAGTACTGACACGACTGCACTCTGAGTGCCTTACTGGTGATGTATTAGGATCACTGCGTTGCGATTGTGGTGAACAATTGGACGCTGCACTACGCCATATCGCATCCGAGGGAGTCGGCGCGCTATTGTATTTGCAAGGCCATGAAGGACGCGGCATTGGTTTGTGCAACAAAATTCTGGCATACGAACTTCAAGAGCAAGGACGTGACACTGTCGATGCCAATCGCGACTTGGGTTTGCCGGATGACGCGCGCGAGTATGACTGCGCAGCGAGCATCGTGCGCCAACTCGGCATCCTGTCGGTACGGCTGATGAGCAACAATCCCGATAAATTTGAGGCGCTGCGGCGCCACGGCGTTCCGGTATGCGAGCGCGTTGACCTCGGGGTTGCGCTACGCGAGGAAAATGAGCGTTATATCTGGGCTAAGCGTAATCGTTTCGGACATTATTTCGACAAGAACGAGCTTCAGTGCCCGTTGGCATTATAGATAACCGGCGCTTACCACAATACATCCACCGCCTTACGTGGTAAGCGCCGCCCATCAAAGCAAAATCTTTTTTATTTACACGCTTTTATTCAGGCTGCTTATGTTGCAATGCCCACATTTGTGCATATAAGCCACCTGCATTCAGCAATGTTCTATGGGTGCCACGCTCAACGATACGGCCTTGATCCATGACAAGAATCTGTTGCGCATGCGTAATTGTAGATAGACGATGCGCAATAATCAGCGTTGTACGATGACGGGCAAGCTGTTTCAACTCGCGCTGAATCTCGCGCTCGGCACGGGAATCGAGTGCTGAAGTCGCTTCATCAAAAATCAGAATAGGCGGATTTTTTAGCAACGTGCGGGCGATTGCGATGCGCTGTTTTTCACCGCCAGATAATTTTAGGCCGCGCTCACCCACTATCGTGGAATAGCCAGCGGGCAAGCTTGCAATAAAAGCATGGATATGAGCGGCGCGTGCAGCCGCCATCACTTCTTCTGGCGACGCAGACAACCGGCCATATGCGATATTATAATAGATCGTGTCACGAAAAAGCACCGTATCTTGCGGCACAATGCCAATGGTCGCGCGTAGCGAGTCTTGCGTCACAGCTCGAATGTCTTGGCCATCAATCAGAATACGACCAGCGCCATGCTCTACATCATAAAAGCGAAGCAACAACCGTGCGAGTGTCGACTTACCTGAGCCGCTGTGTCCAACAATTGCGGTCGTCGTACCCGCTGCAATCGTAAAGGTTACGTCCCGCAAAATTTGCCGTTGCGGCTCATATGAAAAACTGACATGCTCGAAGCATACTTCAGCACGCCGTACAGCAAGCGGAGATGAACCTTGAACGTCGTCAACTTCACGCCTAAGCTTTAGCAGCGAAAACATCTGCTCCATATCGGTTAGACTTTGCTTCAAAGTTCGATACATATTCCCCAAAAAACTTAGCGGAATATATATTTGCAACATAAATGTATTGATTAATACAAAGTCACCCAATGTCAACTGCTTGTCCACCACCTGTTGCGTCGCCCTCCATAAAACGGCGATCATACAAATTGCAATAATCGACTGCTGACCAAAATTCATGAAAGAAAGCGATCTTTGCGATCGAATCGCCGCATCATGATAAAGCGTCATGCCTTCATCATAGCGCTGTGCTTCATGCTGCTCGTTACCAAAACACTTGACTGTCTCGTAATTAATAAGTGAATCGACCATTAGCGTATTGGAGCGCGAATCAAGCGCATTCATTTCCTGCCTTAAACGCGTACGCCATTCCGTCACCATTACGGTAAATGTGATGTAAGCCGCAAGCACGGATAGCGTAACAATCGTATAGTAAAGGTCGTAGCGGACAGCAAAAAAAATGAGCACCAATATGACTTCAACGCATATTGGCAAAATATTGTAGAGCGAATAGGAAACAAGCGTCTTGACGCCACGTGTCCCTCGCTCGATATCGCGTGACAAGCCTCCCGTTTGCCGCTCAAGATGAAAGCCCAACGATAGTGTGTGCAGATGCCGGAATACTGCAAGAGCCACTTGTCGCGCCGCGCTGTAAGCCACTTTCCCAAAGATAATTTCACGCAGTTCAGCAAAAAGCGAGCTTGATAAGCGCACAACTGCATAAGCGACAATCAGAAAGCCAACGCCGTGGAACACGGAAAACGACGATTCCTGCACCGTCAACCGCTCAATTTCCGATAAATGGTCGACAATCGCCTTCATCACAACCGGCACGCCTAGATTAGCGAGTTTTGAGCCAACCAGGCAGGCGAGCGCAAATGCGACGCGCCCTTTATAAACCATCAAGTAAGGAAAGAGTGCAGCGATGGTCTGCCAGTCGCCGCGCCGATTCGAAGACGACAAGGGAGAAACAAAAGCCCAAAGGCGACGCATGCGTAATGGATAGTGCATTCTTCGTGAGTGGTTCAGCAAGCGTTTGCCGTACCGCATGCCATTGATCATTTTTCTATTTCTGTATAATAATCAAATTACTTCATAAAAAATCATGGTCAATGGGATTCATGCGGCGCGATGCTGTGCAGCGTGGGCCATCTGTCGATTGCTTCGGTAGTGTTCAACGCAAGTCAGTACATGTCGCGCAAGCGCGATACGCTCATCAGGCGTTTTCATAAGCGTCTTGACTTTATTAGCTACCATAAGGTCTGTGCGCAAGAGATCATCATCGCGCTCATCCAACGGATCAATCACCAAAATATCAAGGAAATCGGCATAAAGAGAAGCAATCGTGCCAACCGAAGCCTCCATTCCCAGTTCATGCATCATCTTAGTCAATGGGCCTTTGACTGCTTCGCCGCCGACAAGCGGTGCAACAGCTAAAACAGGTACATTGCAGGCGCGCAGCCTGTCACGCACGCCTGGTAATGCCAGAATCGGTCCAATGCTGACGAAAGGATTGGAAGGACATAAGATCACGCCATCCAGGTCGGGCGCACTCAGCGCTGCTTCAAATGGCGACGATAATCGTGCCGATGACGCCCCTTCAAAGCGAAACCCCGACACGCGTGGCTCAGATCGCCGTTTAACAAAATACGTCTGAAAAGGCAAATCGCCTTCTTCTGTCTCAACGATGGTTCTGACCGGATCGTCAGACATCGGGACGATCGAATGCTTGACACCGAGCGCTTTCGCAATGGTCTCGGTTACATCACACAAGCTGGCACCACCGTCAAGCAAGCTGCGCCGATAGAGATGAAGCGCAAGGTCCTTGTCACCCAGCTGGAACCAGACCGGTCCGCCCAAATGAGCCAGCGCTTCTTGCGAAGACCAGCTCTCGTTCGCCCGCCCCCACCCTTTTGTTGCATCCGCCACATCGGCCAGCGTATAGACAACCGTGTCCAAATCTGGACTGATGAGCAAGCCAAGATGCTCAAAATCGTCGCCCGTGTTCACAACGATTGTCAACTCGTCAGCAGAAAGCACCTGCGCTAGACCATAGGCCAGCTTAGCGCCGCCCACCCCGCCACACAACGCAACATACTTTGCCATTATCTTCCTGTGTAAAGGTCAAGCATTTTTGACTCGAACAGATCGCCCTTCCGATCCTGTCAGGCCGAATAGCGTCTGTCTGATTTAATATGGATGATTGAGCAACTTGGTGAATCCATGATGCGAAGCGTTGCGTGAGTGCTCTTACAATATCGATTTGAGGCCGCCAGCATGCAAGCCACACCATGAATCCACCTAGGCAGGCCCAATATCCACCTAGGCAGGCCCAATCATTGTTCCGCTTCGCTCAAGACCTGATGGCCGCGCCCACGCACCAAGCGTCCGGCCTTAGTGAACTGCACAGGCACCAAGGCAGGAGCAGCATACGAAGCCTGCTGCCGCTCAGGACTGACATCACGATAAAGAGGGGTACGCTGCATCGCACTGCGCCCAATTCTGGCGGCCAGCGCTTCCATGGCAGTGGGCGGCATTTCCTGTCCGTGGGCTGCACCGGCTGCGCGGCTGATCGACTCATTCATTAGGGTACCGCCCAAATCGTTGGCGCCTGCCTGCAAGCAAAGCTGTGCCCCCTGCTCACCCATCTTTACCCAAGACGTTTGAATATTGTCAATCAGGCCATGAAACGCCAGACGCCCGACTGCATGCATCAAAATGGCTTCTCGTAAAGTCGGTCCCTGACGCGCGCCTTTCTTTTTAAATAATGGTGCTTCCTCATGGACAAAGGGCAATGGAACAAATTCAGTCAGCCCGCCTGTATCGCGTTGCAGCTCGGCAAGCCTGAGGATATGTCGTGCCCAGTGCTTATACGATTCGACATGACCGAACATGATCGTGCACGTAGTGCGCAATCCCAACTCATGGGCCGATCGCACGACAGTCAACCATTCTTGCGTATTCAACTTGTCCGAGCAGATTTGTTGCCGCACTTCGTCGTCCAGGATCTCGGCAGCAGTCCCAGGCAAAGTACTTAATCCAGCACTTTTTAGATCAGACAAAAAAGCGCTGATTGACTTTCCTAGGGTAGTTGCACCATGCATCACCTCAAGGGGCGAGAAGGCGTGAATGTGCATGCCTGGACATTCTGTTTTAGCCGCTTCGCAGATATCAAGGTAAGTGTGTCCCGTATAGTCGGGATGAATGCCCCCTTGCAGGCAAACCTCCGTCGCCCCGCGATCCCACGCTTCTTTGACGCGGCGACGGATTTCGTTGAGGTCAACGATGTAGGGTTTTTCGCGCAAGTCTTCTTGTATCGGTCCTCGTGAAAAAGCGCAAAAATTGCAATGGTATTGGCAGACGTTTGTGTAGTTGATGTTCCGGTTGACCACGTAAGTGATCGTATCGCCCCTTGTCTGCCTGCGCAAACGATCCGCCGTGTGCGTCACGTGCGTAAAATCATGACCGCGTGCATTGAACAAATGCACAAGCTCGGCCTCTTCGAGGCGATCGCCCGCCACGCATTTCTCGACGATATCGATCGTCTGCGAACCCACACGATCAACCTGAGACGCCGTGGTCGTCACTGCCAGGCGAGCGATATCCCCCATCGTCTTGGAGCCTGCTTTCCAGCTATCGTTTGTTGCCAACCCACTGCAATCTGAATGGCGCAGCACATCAGCATGCAGGCCCGGGTCGATCCAACGATCACGTTCTTCGATATAGGCAGGATAGACGGTTATCCGCTCGGTCAACGTCTTCCCGCCCCGGTCTGTGTCCTCGCTTAAGCGGTCAAGGTGCGGCCACGGCGCTTCCGGATTAACATGATCAGGCGTGACCGGCGAGACGCCGCCCCAATCATTAATTCCCGCGCGAATCAAGTCGGTTAGGTCACCGTCGAAAAGATTAGGCGGCACCTGAATGCTCATTGCGGAACCCAGCACCAACCGGGCAACCGCTGTTGTCCAACACAATTCGTCCATTGACGGCTCAGGCGCGTTGACCATTTTGGTGCCGGGCTTTGCGCGAAAGTTCTGAATAATGACTTCCTGCAAATGACCATAGCGATCATGCAAATCCCGCAACGCAAAGAGTGATTCAAGCCGCTCTCGGCGTGTCTCCCCGATGCCAATCAATATGCCTGAGGTAATCGGTATGTGCGCTTCGCCAGCAAGACGAAGCGTTTCAAGCCGCGCTGCGGGGTGTTTATCGGGAGAGCCGTAATGCGGCCCGCCACGCTCTGAAAGACGTTCAGAAGCCGTCTCTAGCATCAGCCCGAAGGAAGGCGCATGAGGCCGCAGCATCTGGTATTCCGTAGCGCTTAGCACGCCCATGTTAAAGTGGGGCAGCAGCCCGGTTTCAGCGCGTACACGTTGCGCGACCTCAGCAACATAGTCAGCTGTTGTAGCATGACCCAGTTGCTGCAGCGCTTCACGTGCAGCGGCATAACGCGCTTCGGGCCGATCACCGAGCGTAAACAAAGCCTCGCGACAGCCTACTGCAGCACCCGCCCGCGCAATGTCCAGCGCTTGGTCCACGGTAAGAAACGCTTGGCCAATCACTCGTGGCGCTTTGGCAAAGGTACAGTAGTGGCAGACATCTCGACAAAGATGGGTGAGCGGAATAAAGACCTTGCGCGAATAGGTGATGACGTTGCCCCATCCGATGTCTCGCCATGCCGATGCCAGACTGGCCAACTCACGCCAATCTTGCACCGCTTCAAGCTCATACGCCAAAGCCTTGTCATCTAGCCTTGGCTGATTGCCCTTAGCGGAACGTTCGATCTCTTGGATCATTCGGGAAACAGGATTGCTTACTAAATTTGGCATAGCACCCTCCTCTTGGCGTCTTTGATGGAAGACTCGAATTCCTCAAGGTCAGCAGGCAAGTCAACATCCAACGCCCACGCTCTTGAACGGACAATCCAAACATCTATTCCGGCACACCGAGCGGCGTTTTGATGGGCGGAAAAGCTTGGCCCGCTGAAAAACAATGGAATAGCGCCGGGTCGGCAAATCAGTCCATTCGTGCCATGACCGTCCCGGTTCGGCGCCATGCCAATCGCGTCGACCGGTGCACGGCTCAACATGTCGATGGCGGCCTCATCCAGCAGCGGCAAATCACCGGGGACAAACATCACACGCTCTCCCCCTGCCGCCGCAATATGGTTCATTGCTCGCGAACAGGCATTCGCCATGCCTTCGTCCGGTGGTCCCCACAAGATCTCGGCACCGGCTGCCCGAGCCATTTCCGCCGTACTTTCCGACGGCGTCACCACCAATAGGGAAGCAATCCGAGGCGATGCGCGCAACGTGCCAATGACATGACGCGCCATAGAGAAAAACAACGCTTGGCGCGCAGCATGAGTCAAAACGCCAGCCAACCGGGTTTTAGCACACTCAGGCGCTTTCAACGGCACGACCGCCCAGATGCCGGTATTGCGCGGGGCGACAGAAACAGGAGACATCCCATTGCATCTCATATTGTTTCACTTTCCGGAAAATCAGGACAACTGCGTCGAGTTCAAAACAATCGAAACAATTACCCGGCTTAGGTACCTATTGCACAACAAATTGGTACGTCTGCTTCCTTCGTGAGTGCCGCTAGCTTGCGTACAAGCACTGCATTGCCGTAGTTCAACGACATGCTGGCATAGTAGCAAGCAAATTGTCTAGCCACTTGTTATTGACTGCGCCCATTTTTTCTGAGAATCTTTTTACCACTAACGGGAAGGTGAGGAACTGAGAGGATGAGCCACGCTACACAAACAGCAAGAAGCATGACTGTATCCGCCATCGGTGGCATTCCCTTGATACAAACTGGGGATGATCTTGGCCAGATTATTACGGAAGCGATCCACAAAAACGATATCGCGCTAGAAAATGGCGATGTGTTAGTGCTTGCACAAAAAATCATTTCGAAGTCCGAAGGACGATGGGTTGCGCTATCTTCTGTCAAACCCGGCAAGCAAGCTATCGATTTAGCACAAAAAGTGGATAAAGATCCACGGCTTGTTGAACTTATCCTATCGGAGTCGGCAGAAATCGTGGCACACAGGCAGGACGGTGTACTGATCACCGCTCACCGCCTCGGATGCGTGATGGCGAATGCCGGTATCGATCATTCCAATGTAGGTGATGAAGACAGTGTACTTTTGCTTCCGAAAGACCCGGATCACAGCGCACGCCAGTTGAAAAAACAATTTCACCATTTGTGCGGCGTCGATGTCCACGTCATCATCAACGATAGTTTTGGCAGGGTGTGGCGCCATGGCACGGCAGGATGCGCAATCGGTGTAGCGGGCTTTTCCCCGCTTAAAAATTATATTGGGAAGCCGGATCTGTTTGGGCAGCTCTTACGGACAACCCAGGTGGCAGTGGCCGATGAACTCGCCGCAGCAGCGTCTTTCCTAATGGGACAAGCCGATGAAGGATCGCCTGTTGTGCTGATCCGCGGTGCGAATTTGCCCGCGGCCGACGGGACGGTTCAACAGCTTATTCGTCCCAAAGAGGAAGATTTATTTCGTGAAACCTCATCCACACTGGCAGTAGAAATGGCCTGAACATGAGATGAGAGGTGGCCGCGCAAAGCCATTTTACGGCGAACGTGTGTTCACCGAGGCCGTGCTGGGCCGAGACCTCGGACTGTCGATGGACGGCGAAGGAAGCTAGCGTGATAACGTGTTCGTTAAGCGGATGTGGCGCAGCACCAAGTATGAAGAAATCTACCTGAAGGCGTACAAATCGATCAGTAGGCGAGGTCAATCAACGCGGGGGGCGGCATGTTAGCAGCCAAATTGGGGAAAGCAGCGGTTAAGGTGGGGGGTGGTCTTGTGGGCGGTGCAGTGATCGACCGTCTGTCCAAAACTCACAAAAATTCCAGCGAAACGCAGCAGGCTCAGGCGCCAGGCCCATCCAAAGTTCCCCATTCTCTACTAAGAACAGGTGACCAACGCCTTCATGATATCAGCCAGCGTATCGCCCCCGCGCAAGAGGCCAATCCTGTCACCGAGGGTATTGCCAATCAATATAATAAACGCGTGAACCTATTGAAAAAATTTCAGACGGTGATAACGCAACCGTCCCAGTCAATGCACAATGTTGAAAAAGCTCTTCACGATTTGAAGGATGATGCTAGAACGCTGCAAGGCGCCGCCAATATTGCCCGTGGAAACGCCTCAATTACACCGCAAGAAGCGACTAAACTGACTCACGCAGTTGCAACCGATACGGTTCAAGGAGCGTACAAGACAGCGAAAGGAGCGGCGAGTGCAGCCATCGCCAGCGTCACCACCACGCCCAAAGGTGTCCAGCACGTCGCGGATGCAATGAGTCACCGTATCTCGCATGAGACGACTGCGGCCGCAGCCGGTTTAGCCGCCACTCATACGGCTGCGACAGCAATCGGCATGATCCCCCATCCAGTCGCCAAACTTGTCTCTATCGGCTTAAAAGTAGGCGGAACGGCCGCAACGGGTGCACAGCTTTCAGAAACGATGCGTGAAGCATCGGGAAAGACAAGTGACAGCGCGACCGGAAAAGCGCTTGGGGAAGTGCTGCGCGAGAAAGCGACCAACAAAGCGCACAGCGATGCGGCGCCAGCGCCATCGACTTCGCTGATTAACGTGGCTCAACCGACGTCAATGGATTCGCGCAAAGCAGCACTGTGTCACGCGATACAGCCACAGTCAACGACGCGACAGAATCTACCGGGAAGCGTGACGCAATGCGTAGAAAAATGGATGACTGAAAATTGGGCACCCGCCGATACGCAACCTTCTGATAAAAAACAGTCTTTACAGATCATACTGGACGATCCGCTTGCAGAAGAGTCGTCAGATGACGAAGAGACGACAGAACCGTTACATGCGACGCACCAGCGCAGTGTCGCGATGGAGCCAGGCATCTGACGTTGCTTGCGCTGTAGGCCAAGAGCGGGCCGCTCAGATGTCAGGAGCCTTGTATGCAAGGCTCTGAGCCTGCCCAAGTTTCAAAAATTTCCAGCATCTTCTTTTTGTCTGTTAGGACAGTATCCAGTCTTTCTTGTGATACAGCGCTATCAAGTATTTTTTGTTGTTCAGAAAGACATGAAATCGGCCGTCGGCGCGTGCGCACGCTGATGAGGGCATGGGCGTCGAGGCGCTGTGCTACAAGCCGAACACGAGCCAACGCCATGCGAAGCACAAGGTCTGGCCGTATCTGCTGCGCGGCATAAAAATAGAGCAGGCCAATCAGGCGTGGGCATTGGCCATGGCGAATCATACTAGCGCGATTGCACGTACCGCGACGGTACACCGATCGAGCCGCATGCGCGATGTTTCTATATTGTATCGACATTCCCCTGCGCCGCTGGCGATGCTACCCAAGCCCCCTACGACGGTGCTACCGTGGCCAGCTCGGCGCGCTTCGACCAGCCACACCGGCGTCAGACTACCTGCGCGGTATTTTCCGACCAAACCCCAGACAAGATTTTTTCAAGCCAAAACGCACCAATGATCGTCTTCACGTCGCTCACCTCCCCGCGCCGAATCCACTCGTGCAATATAGCCAGTTCGACGACGATCGTCTCCAGAAACTCACCCTCGTCCAGCGCACGCTCACCTTCAGTCAGGCCACGCGCCAAGTACAGGTCGATAAACTCGGTCGAATACGAAATGACCGGGTGGATGCGAGTCAAGTAGACAAACTCGTTCGCGCGATAGCCCGTTTCCTCGCGCAACTCGCGCTGAGCGCAGGCGAGCGCCCCTTCTTTCGGATCGAGCTTGCCGGCCGGGAACTCTACCATCACACGGCCAAGCGGATAACGATACTGGCGCTCCATTAGCACGCGACCGTCATCGAACAGCGGCAATACCATCACCGCACCGGGATGCTCGACGAACTCGCGCGTGGCCGTCTTGCCGTCCGGTAACCGTACGGTGTCACGCTTGAGCGTCAGGAAATGGCCGTCATATAGAGTTTGGCCATCAAGACGAGTCTCGACCAGATGGGTGTCGTCGGTCGGAATGCGTGTCATGTCGCACCTTTTTGAGCGGTCGCCGATTCACGCGGCGCGCCGCTTGACGAGATACTGGTAAACGAAGCCGGGAAACGCAAGCACGACAAACAGGCTAAAGGTGACCGCGTAAAACTGCCACCCTTGCTCAAAGCGATTGCCGGCCCGCGCCTCGAGCGCAAAGCCAAGCAGCCCCGTGACAAAGTAAAGCACGATCAACTCAGCGATCCGCCACCAGGCGCTCTTGCGTGCGCCCGGCGCGGCACCGGGTACCGGCAGTATCGCCAGTAACCGCTGGTTGACGAACGGCAGGTTCGCGCCAAGCAGCGCGACCAGAACGATAAACCAGCCAGAGGGTGACATCTTGACAGCCGCCGTTACAGCGACAGCGTCTGGCGCACCGCCTGCAGGCAACTCGACATCAGCGGTCCCGGAACGATGCCAAGCAGCAGCACCGCAAGACCGTTGAGGGCGAGCAGTGCACGATTGCCGCCATATGCAGTGATCGGCGTCGCATCAACTGGCTCGTCGAAGTACATCAGCTTGACGATGCGCAGATAGTAGAACGCCCCGAACAGCGACGTGACGACCGCGAGCACCGCCAGCCACGTCAAGTTTGCATTTACCGCAGCCTCGAGCACCGCGAATTTCGCATAAAAGCCAACCGTGGGCGGGATGCCCGCCAACGAGAACATCATCAACAACATCACAAACGCGAATACTGGGTTGCGCTTGTTCAAGCCCTTGAAGTCGTCCAGCGTGTCGGCTTCAAAATCGCGGCGCGCAAGCAGCATCACGATACCGAATGAGCCCAGTGTCGTCAGCAGATACGTGATGCTGTAAAACACCGCGGATCCGTATGCGCTCGCCGCACCGCTCGCCTTGCCATCGACGACGCCGGACAGCAGGCCAAGCAGCACGAAGCCCATGTTCGAAATCGCTGAGTAAGCGAGCATCCGCTTCACGTTGCGTTGCACGATACCGGTGATGTTGCCCACGATCAACGACAGCGCGGCCAGAATCACCAGCATCACCTGCCAATCGACCGCCAGCGGTAGCATCCCCATCACCAGGAAGCGCAGTCCCCACGCAAAGGCCGCGACCTTCGGGCCGCCGCCAGTGAGCAACGTCATCGCGGTCGGCGCGCCATGATAAACGTCGGGTACCCACATATGGAACGGCACGGCCCCCATCTTGAACGCAATGCCAGCAACGATGAAGATCACACCGAACAGCAGCACGGCATAGTTGATGCGGCCCGACGCGATCGCGGTGAACACGTCTTGCAACTCGAGCGAGCCGGTCGCGCCGTACATCATCGAGATGCCGTACAGCAAGAAGCCGGACGCCAGCGCCCCGAGCACGTAGTACTTCATCGCCGCTTCGTTGGACTGCGGCACGTCACGACGCAGCGCGATGATCGCGTACAACGACAGCGACATCAGTTCCAATCCCAGGTACAGCGTCAGGAAATTGTTGCCCGACACCATCACCAGCTGCCCAAGCAGCGAGAACAGAGCCAGCAGATAGAAGTCGCCGCGGAACAGGTCACGTTCCTCGAGGTACTTGCGCGAATAGATCAGCGACACCGCAAAACCGAGCGAGATGAACGACTTCATCAGGCTCGCGAACGGGTCGACCACATACATGTTTGAGAAGTAGTAGTGCGGATGCGGATCGGCCGCAATTACCGCATACCAGAGCGCGGCGATTAAGCCAGACGCGACCGCGATCACATAGGTCAGGCCGCGGCCCTTCTTGCCGGTGATGATGTCGTTCAGCCATGCGACGACAGTTACGATCATCAGGAATGCGTCGGGCAACAGGGCGCTGAGAGGAGCGTTTTGCATAGTGTTTTTAATCCTCCCTTACTGCGGCAACGCCGGCAGCTTCGACTGCGCGACATGGGAGAGCAGGTTAATCACCGATTCGTGCATCACGTTCGTGAACGGCTTCGGGTAGATGCCCATATACAGCACGAGCAACGCCAACACCATCAACATCCAGAACTCGCGGCGACTCAGGTCGACGAGCTTCGCGACATGATCGTTCGCGGCGGCGCCGAAATAGACGCGCTTGACCATCCACAGCGTGTATGCGGCACCCAGGATCAGCGTGATCGCCGCGAGCAATCCAATCCAGAAATTGAACTTCACGGCCGCCAGGATCACCATGAATTCGCCGACAAACCCGGACGTGCCCGGCAACCCGCAATTGGCCATCGAGAACAGTATCGCGAGCGCCGCGAACTTGGGCATCGTGTTGACGACGCCACCGTAGTCGGTGATCTGGCGCGAATGCATGCGGTCATACAGTACGCCGATGCACAGGAACATCGCACCCGACACGAAACCGTGCGAGATCATCTGCACGATGGCGCCTTCGACGCCGAGCTGGCTGAATAGAAAGAAGCCGAGCGTGACAAAGCCCATGTGCGCGATCGACGAATACGCGACTAGCTTTTTCATGTCAGCCTGCACCAAGGCGACGAAGCCGATATAAATTACGGCGACGAGCGACAGCGTGATCACGACCGGCGCCAGCACGTGGCTCGCATCCGGCGCGATCGGCAGCGAGAAGCGCAGAAAGCCGTACGCGCCCAGCTTCAGCATGATCGCCGCCAGCACGACCGAGCCGCCGGTCGGCGCCTCGACGTGCGCGTCGGGCAACCATGTGTGCACCGGCCACATCGGCACCTTCACTGCGAACGCGAGGAAGAATGCGGCGAACAACAGCACCTGCGGCGTCATGCCGAGCGGCAGCGCGTGCCAGGCTGACAACTCGAACGATTGCGACTGCGTGTACAGGTAGATCAATGCGACCAGCATCAGCAACGAGCCAGCCAACGTGTACAGGAAGAACTTGAACGCCGCATACACGCGGTTCGGGCCGCCCCAGACACCGATAATCAGGTACATCGGGATCAGCGTCGCCTCGAAGAACACATAGAACAGCATCCCGTCAGCCGCCGAGAACACGCCCACCATCAGGCCCGACAGGATGAGGAACGCGGCCATGTACTGCGCCACGCGATCCGTAATCACCTCCCATCCGGCGATCACGACGATGACCGTGATGAATGCGGTCAGCACGACGAACCACATCGACAGCCCGTCAACACCGAGGTGGTACGTGATATTGAAGCGTTCGATCCACGACGCGACTTCAACGAACTGCAGCGCCGACGTGCTTGCGTCGAAGCCGCTGATCAACGGCAGTGTGACGAGGAAACTGATCACCGCACCGATCAGCGCTGTCCAGCGCGCGACACCCGGTGTCTTGTCTGAACCGACTGCAAGAACGGCGATACCGAAAGCGATTGGCAGCCAGATCGCAAAAGTTAAAATAGGGAAATGAGCGTGCATACCTGTCCTCGCGTTATTTGTTCAGCGTAACGAACAGGGTCAGCAACCCCAGCATGCCGATAATCATGGCGAACGCGTAGTGGTAGATGTAACCGGTTTGCAGGAAGCGGATCACGCCGGCAAACTTCGCGACCGCGCGCGCGCTGCCGTTGACCAGGCCGTCGATCACGACGACATCGCCCTCCTTCCAGAGTCCTTTGCCGAATGTGACCGCGCCCTTGGCGAACACGACCTCGTTGATCTTGTCCATGTAGTACTTATTGTCTAGCAGCGTATAGATGCCCGAGAAGCGCTGGCGAATCGCCGCCGGGATGTCCGGCCGCTTCAGGTACAGGAACCAGGCGACGATGACACCGGCCAACGCGAGCCCGATCGGCAAGCTCGATACCGAGTGCACCGCCATCGGCAGCCAGCCGTGGAACTCGTTGGCCATCTCACGCAGCGCCTCGTGGTGCTCGCTAACGTAGACAACCTTGTCGAACGCGACGCCGTGCGAGAAGAAGTCGCCAAAAATCATCGGGCCCACCGCAATCGCACCGATCACGACGGACGGGATCGCGAGCAGCACCAGCGGCAGCGTGACCACCCACGGCGTCTCGTGCGGCTCGTGCGCGTGATGCCCATGATGTGCCGCACCTTGGCCGTGCCCATCGCCGTCGTGATGCACGCTGCGGAAGCGCTCTGGACCGTGGAACACCATGAAAACCATCCGGAATGAGTACAGCGCGGTCACGAACACGCTGGCGGTCACCGCGAAGTACGCGAATCCCGAGCCTGGCAAGTGCGACAACTTGACCGCCTCGATGATCGAGTCTTTCGAATAGAAGCCGGAGAAGAACGGCGTGCCGATCAGCGCAAGCGAGCCGACCAGCGACGTGATCCACGTGATCGGCATGTACTTGCGCAGCCCGCCCATGTTGCGCATATCCTGGTCGTGATGCATGCCGATGATCACTGAGCCGGCACCTAGGAACAGCAGCGCCTTGAAGAACGCGTGCGTCATCAGGTGGAATACCGCAACCGAGTAAGCGGAGGCGCCGAGCGCCACGGTCATGTAGCCGAGCTGGGACAGCGTCGAGTACGCGACGACCCGCTTGATATCGTTCTGCACGATGCCCAGAAAGCCCATGAACAGCGCGGTGATCGCGCCAATTACCATTACGAACGACAGCGCGGCGTCGGACAGCTCGAACAGCGGCGACATCCGCGTGACCATGAAAATGCCCGCGGTCACCATCGTGGCGGCGTGGATTAGCGCGGAGATCGGCGTCGGGCCTTCCATCGAGTCAGGCAGCCAGACGTGCAGCGGGAACTGCGCGGACTTGCCCATCGCGCCGATGAACAGGCAGATGCACGTCACCGTGATGAGCGGCCAGTGCGTGCCCGGCAGCACGCCTGCGCTGGTCAGCGCGTCGCGATGCGCGAAGACGTCGCCATAGTTCAACGAGCCGACATACGCGAGCACCAGGCCGATGCCAAGCAGAAAGCCGAAGTCGCCAACGCGGTTCACGAGGAACGCCTTCAGGTTCGCGTAGATCGCAGTCGGACGCGTGTACCAGAAGCCGATCAGCAGGTAGGATACCAGCCCGACCGCTTCCCACCCGAAGAACAGTTGCAGGAAGTTGTTGCTCATCACGAGCATCAGCATCGAGAACGTGAACAGCGAGATGTACGAGAAGAAGCGCTGGTAGCCTGGATCCTCCTGCATGTAGCCGATCGTGTAGATGTGCACCATCAGCGACACGAAGGTGACCACGCACATCATCATCGCAGTCAGCGAATCGACCAGGAAGCCGATTTCGAGCTTCAAGCTGCCCTGTCCTGGCACGATGCTGGGCAGCGTCGCCCATTCGTAGATTGTGCCATTGAAGCTGGCGCCATCGAGCACGTTCAGGAACACCAGCGCGGAGATGACAAATGCGATCGCCACGCCGAGGATCGTTACGCGATGCGCGTTGTGGCGGCCGATGGTCTTGCCGAACAGGCCGGCGATCAGCGAGCCGGCCAGAGGCGCCAGCGGGATCGCTAGCAGCAGATTGGGATTGAGTGTCGTTGCCATAACAGTCAGGGCCTTTTTCCTTAACCCTTGAGCCGGTCGAGATCCTCGACGTTGATCGTGTCGAGGCTGCGGAACAATGTGACCAGGATCGCGAGGCCGATCGCCGCTTCGGCCGCGGCCACAGTCAGCACGAAGAACACGAAGATCTGGCCGTGCGCGTCGCCGAGATAGTGCGAGAACGCGACAAAATTGGTGTTCACCGCGAGCAGCATCAACTCAATCGCCATCAGGATGATGATCACATTGCGGCGGTTCAGGAAGATCCCAACGATCGAGATCGCAAACAGGATCGCGCCGAGCACGAGGTAATGGGCGAGGCTCAACATGGTTTTTTTCTCCTTGTCCCGGTCAGCGGGTGCTGCCGACCGCGCCAGCACCAGTGTTGCCTGGCGCCGCCGGTTGCGTCGAGGCGTCCGGCGCCGGCTTTTCGGCAGCCATTCGTACCAGCCGCACGCGATCCTCGCGCCGCACCCGCACCTGCTCGCTGACGCGCTGGCGCTTCACGTCCTTGCCGTCGCGGATCGTCAGCGCGATCGCCGCGACGATCGCAACCAGCAGCACAAGGCCCGCGACCTCGAACGCGAAGATGTAGTCGCTGTAGATGATGCGGCCAATCATACGGGTGTTTGACAGCGCGCCTCCGGCTTCGGCTGCTTGCGTCGCCTGCACGGCATCATGCACCGGCGAGACGGTCGCGCCGTAACCGTGCCAAAGGATTAGCGCGGTCTCAATCACGATGATCGCGCCGACAATCGTCGCCATCGGCACAAAGCGGCGGAAGTCGCGCCGCAACACGTCGAGGTTGATGTCCAGCATCATCACGACGAACAGGAACAGCACCATCACGGCGCCGACGTAGACGAGCACCAACAGGATCGCGAGGAACTCGGCCTCGAGCAGCATCCAGATCGCGGCGGCGTTGAAGAACGCGAGCACCAGAAACAATGCCGAGCTTACCGGGTTGCGCGCGGTGATCACCTTAAGCCCTGACACGGTCATGAGCAGCGCGAAGATGTAGAAGAGGACGGTCGTGAATTCCATGTTTACCGGATCATCGTTAGGCGTATCGTTATCGTCTCGTGCGTCGGGGCGAGGCGCCCCGCGACGCTCACCGGTACGGTGCGTCGGCCGCCTTCGCCGCCGCAATCTGGGCTTCGTAGCGATCGCCGACCGCGAGCAGCATGTCCTTCGTGAAATACAGGTCGCCGCGCTTCTCGCCGTGATACTCGAGGATCTGCGTCTCGACGATCGAATCGACCGGGCAGCTCTCTTCGCAAAAACCGCAGAAGATGCACTTGGTTAGGTCGATGTCATAACGCGTCGTGCGGCGCGTGTTGTCGGCGCGCACTTCCGATTCGATCGTGATCGCCAGCGCCGGACAGACCGCCTCGCACAGCTTGCATGCGATGCAGCGCTCCTCGCCATTCTCATAGCGGCGCAGCGCATGCAGTCCGCGAAAGCGCGGCGAAATCGGCGTCTTTTCCTCGGGAAACTGCACAGTGATCTTGCGCTGAAACGCATACCGTCCGGTCAGCGCGAGCCCTTTGAGTAACTCGGTCAGGAAGAATGTCTTGAAAAAATTCTGAATTGCGTTCATGGCGACACCTTATTTCCAGATGTTCAGCGGTGACATGATCCAGAAACCGACCACGACCAACCACACGACACATACCGGAATGAAGATCTTCCAGCCCAGGCGCATGATCTGGTCATAGCGATAACGCGGGAACGTCGCGCGAGCCCAGATGAACACCGACAGCAGGAAGAACACTTTGAGCACCAGCCAGACGATGCCCGGAATGAACGACAGAAACTCGAACGGCGCGCTCCAGCCGCCGAGGAACAGCGTCGCGGCGAGCGCCGAGATCACGATCATGTTGATGTACTCGGCGAGGAAGAACAGCGCGAACGCCATTCCCGAGTAGTCGATCATGTGCCCGGCGACGATTTCCGACTCGCCTTCGACGACGTCGAACGGGTGCCGGTTGGTTTCGGCGATGCCAGAGATAAAGTAGACGACGAACATCGGCAGCAGTGGCAGCCAGTTCCACGACAGGAAGTTCAGGCCGAGCCCGGCGAACAACCCGCGCTGTTGCGAATGCACGATATCGGATAGGTTCAAGCTGCCCGACGTCATCAGTACGACAACCAGCGCGAAGCCCATCGCGATTTCATACGACACCATCTGCGCGGCCGCGCGCATCGCACCGAGGAACGCGTACTTCGAATTCGATGCCCAACCGGCAAGGATCACGCCGTACACGCCAAGCGACGAAATCGCCATCGCATACAGCAAGCCGGCGTTGATATCGCCCAGCACGGCCTCGGCCTGGAACGGAATCACCGCCCAGACGCCAAACGCCGGCACCACGACCATGATCGGCGCGACGAGGTAGATCCACTTGGTGGCCTGCGCCGGCTGGATCACTTCCTTGAGCAGCAGCTTGACCACGTCGGCGATCGGCTGCAACAGCCCCTTCGGCCCGACGCGGTTCGGCCCGAGCCGCACATGCATCCAACCAATCAGCTTGCGCTCCCACAAAATCAGATAGGCGACGCACAGCAGGATCGCGACCGACACGACGAGAATGCGCACCAGCGCCCATACAGTCGGCCACGCCACGCCCAGCAACTGGCTGCCGGTTGCATTGATCGTTTCGAACACGCCCATTTAAGCCTTCTCCACCAGCAGATCACCAAACAGGCTGCCGAGCTTGGCCGCGGCGGACGTCGCCGCCGGCACACGCACGACCGCGTCATGCAGCTTCGCATCGCGCAGCGCCGGCAGCGTCACCGACGCCTCGCCCTGCCGCACGCGTACGGCATCCCCTTCCTTGAGCCCGAGCTGGTCAAACAGCGCGGCTGGCAATGACACGCGCAATGCAGCCTTCGCGGCCCCGGTCAGATGCAGCGACGGTGCCCGGCGAACCAACGGGTCGGCGTCGTAGATCGGCACGTCGGCAATCCGCTCAAATGCGCCGGCCGCACGCGTCGATGCGCCGCGCGCCAGCGGCGCGTGCGTCGCGTTCGACAGACGCGCCTGCACGTCCACGCCTTCCAGCGCCGCAGCCGCCACGTCCTCAGCGCTCGTGTATTCGAAGTTCGGCAGCCCCAGCAGGTTGCCCAGCACGCGCAGCACCTTCCAGCCCGGTCGTGTCTCCCCGAGCGGGCGCACGACGCCCGTGAACGGCTGCACCGTGCCCTGCGCGTTGATAAACGTACCAGCGGTCTCGGTGAACGGCGCGATCGGCAGCAGCACGTCCGCGTAGTCGGTGCCGGTCTTGAACGACGACAGCGCGACGACCATGTCGGCCTGTGCCAGCGCCGCGCAGGCCTGCCGTGGATTCGCGACGTCGAATTCCGGTTCGACATTGAATAGCAGATAGGCGCGCCGCGGCGAAGCGAACGCCTGCGCGGCATCCACGCCGCCGTCGCCAGGCAGCGCGCCGATCACGTGGGCACCAACCGTGTTGGCGGCCTCCGGCAGCAAGCCGAGCGTCGCCCCACTCGTGTGCGCGATCCACTGCGCGATGGCGTGCAGCTTCGCGAATTCGGGATGGTTCACCGCACTCGTGCCCAGCAGGATCACGCGCTGCTCGCCGTTCGACAGCGAGGCGGCGATATCCTTCGCCGCCGCGTCCGGCTGCACGCCGTCGAGTTCGGCCGGCAGCGCCACGCCACGGATCTCGGCCACTGCAACGGCCACGCCAGCCAGCGCGTCAACCCAAGCCGACGGCGCCGCGACGATCTTGTGCGCGACCTGGATCAGCGAATCATCGGCGCTCGCGTGCAGCCAGCTCACCTTGGCGCCGCCGGTGGCGGCCTGACGCAGCCGTGCCGCCAGCAGTGGATGATCGCGGCGCAGGAACGAGCCAATCACGAACGCGGAATCGACGCTGGACAGCGTCGCGATCGGCATGCCAAGCCACGGCACGCCCTGCAGCGGCACAGAAAAATCGCTTTGGCGCAGCCGGAAATCCAGGTTCGTGCTCCCCAGCGCACGCGTGAGCGTCTTAAGCAGGAACAATTCCTCAAGTGTGCTGTGCGGGCTGGCAAGCGTAGCGATTGCGTTCGCGCCATGCTCGGCCTTGATGTGCTTCAAGCCGTTTGCGACGTAGGTCAGCGCGGTTTCCCAATCGACCTCGCGCCACTTGCCGCCCTGCTTCAGCATCGGCTGCGTCAGGCGCTCCGCGCTATTCAGCGCCTCGTACGAAAAGCGATCCTTGTCTGAAATCCAGCACTCGTTGATCGCCTCATTCTCCAGCGGCAGCACACGCATCACCCGATTGTTCTTCACCTGCACGATCAGGTTCGCGCCGACTGAGTCGTGCGGGCTGACCGAGCGGCGACGCGACAATTCCCACGTGCGCGCGCTGTAGCGGAATGGCTTGCTGGTTAGTGCACCGACCGGACACAGGTCGATCATGTTGCCCGACAACTCGGAGTCGACCGTGTTGCCGACGAACGTCGTGATCTCCGAGTGCTCGCCGCGGCCCAGCATGCCAAGCTCCATGACCCCGGCCACTTCCTGGCCAAAGCGCACGCAGCGCGTGCAGTGGATGCAGCGCGTCATCTCTTCCATCGAGATCAGCGGCCCGACGTTCTTGTGGAACACGACGCGCTTCTCTTCTGAATACCGCGACGCGGACTTGCCGTAGCCGACTGCTAAGTCCTGCAGCTGACATTCACCGCCCTGGTCGCAAATCGGACAATCCAGCGGGTGGTTAATCAGCAGGAACTCCATCACCGACTGCTGCGCCTTCACCGCCTTGTCCGACGTCGTGCGCACAACCATGCCGGCGGACACCGGCGTCGCACATGCCGGCACGGCCTTCGGCATCTTCTCGACCTCGACCAGGCACATCCGGCAGTTCGCCGCGATCGACAGCTTCTTGTGATAGCAGAAGTGAGGAATGTACGTATCGACCTTGTGCGCAGCTTGGATCACCATGCTGCCTTCCGGCACCTCGACCTTCTTGCCGTCTATTTCAAGTTCAACCATGATGGTGAAGGGTCCCTAACCTAATTCTGTGCGCCCGCTCACGGCGGGCTGTGGCGACTTGCGACGCCCGCTCACGCGGTCGCGGCGAGCGCTGTATCGCGTGGTATGCCGCCTTGCGTCGGAACGAGGCAATGCTTGTGCTCGACGTGATACTCGAATTCGTTCCAGAAGTGCTTCAACATGCCGCGCACCGGCATCGCTGCTGCGTCGCCCAGCGCGCAAATCGTGCGGCCCATGATGTTCTGCGCGACCGAGTTCAGCAGGTCTAGGTCTTCCTGGCGCCCCTGGCCATGCTCGATCCGGTGCACGACCCGATACAGCCAGCCGGTGCCCTCGCGGCACGGCGTGCACTGCCCACACGACTCCTCGTAGTAGAAGTACGACAGGCGCAGCAGCGAGCGCACCATGCAGCGCGTATCGTTCATCACGATCACCGCGCCGGAGCCGAGCATCGAGCCGGCCTTCGCGATCGAGTCGTAGTCCATGTCGGTCTGCATCATCTGCTCGCCCGGCACCACCGGCGCCGATGAGCCACCCGGGATCACCGCCTTGATCTGGCCACGCACGCCGCCGGCCAACTCCATCAGCTTCGCGAACGGCGTGCCGAGCGGCACTTCGTAGTTGCCCGGCAAGTTCACGTCGCCGGACACCGAGAAGATCTTCGTGCCGCCGTTGTTCGGCTTGCCCAACTCCAGGTATTGCTGTGGACCGATCGCCAGCAAGAACGGCACCGCCGCGAACGTCTCAGTGTTGTTGATCGTCGTCGGCTTGCCGAACGCGCCATAACTGGCCGGGAACGGTGGCTTGAAGCGTGGCTGCCCCTTCTTGCCCTCGAGCGATTCAAGCAGCGCGGTTTCCTCGCCGCAAATATAGGCGCCATAGCCGTGGTGCGCGTGCAGCTCAAACGAGAACCCGCTGCCCAAGATGTTATGACCGAGATAGCCGGCAGCACGTGCCTCGTCCAGCGCCTGCTCGAAGCGCTCATAGACTTCCCAGATCTCGCCGTGGATGTAGTTGTAGCCGACGGTAATCCCCATCGCGTACGCGCCGATCGCCATGCCTTCGATCAACGCGTGCGGATTCCAGCGCAGGATGTCGCGGTCCTTGAACGTGCCGGGCTCGCCCTCGTCGGAGTTGCACACCAGGTACTTCTGCCCGGGAAACTGACGTGGCATGAAGCTCCACTTCAGCCCCGTCGGGAACCCCGCCCCGCCACGGCCGCGCAGGCCAGACGCCTTTACGTCCGCGATCACCTGCTCCGGCGGAATCTTCTGCTCGAGAATGCGGCGCAGTTGCTGGTAGCCACCGCGCGCGACGTAGTCCTGCAAATGCCAGTTCTCGCCGTTCAGGCCCGCGAGAATCAGCGGATTGATATGCCGATCGTGCAAAGACGTCATTTGGACAGCTCCTCGAGCAACTGGTCGATCTTCTCGCGGCTCATGAAGCTGCACATCCGATGGTTGTTCAGCAACACCACCGGCGCATCGCCACAGGCGCCGAAGCACTCGCCTTCCTTCAGCGTGAACTTGCCGTCCGGCGTCGTTTCGCCAAAGTCGATTCCCAGCTTCTGCTTCAAATATTCCGCGGTCTGCTGCGCACCGCCCAGTTGGCACGGCAGGTTCGTGCACAGCGTGATCTTGTGCTGACCGACTGGCGCGGTCTCGTACATGGTGTAAAACGTCGCGACTTCCTGTACCGCGATGGCCGGCATCTTTAGATAGTCGGCGACGAATTGCATCAGCTCCGGCGACAGCCAGCCCCGCTCTCGCTGCGCAATCGCAAGCGCCGCCATCACGGCGGACTGCTGGTGACCGGCGGGGTACTTCGCCACCGCGCGATCGATTTCCTTGAGGCCTTCAGCTGAGATCATTTTCAGACACGACTCATTCAATGCTTACCGAACGAAAACCTGCCGGCGAACCGCTACCGGCAGACCTGACGCTCCTTGATACGACAGCATCGCGCCATGCGCGATGCTCCAAGCTGTTACGCTACCGATCGACCTCGCCGAACACGATGTCCTGTGTCCCGATGATCGTGACCGCGTCGGCGATCATGTGACCGCGCGCCATCTCGTCAAGCGCGGATAGATGCGCGTAGCCAGGCGCGCGGATCTTCAGCCGGTACGGCTTGTTCGCGCCGTCCGACACCAGATAGATACCGAACTCGCCCTTCGGGTGCTCGACGGCGACGTACGCTTCGCCCTCGGGGACATGCATGCCTTCTGTGAAGAGCTTGAAATGGTGGATCAACTCTTCCATGTTCGACTTCATGTTCAGCCGCGACGGTGGCGCGACCTTGTGATTGTCGACCATCACCGGGCCCGAATTTTTGCGCAGCCATGCAATACACTGTTTGATGATCCGGTTCGACTGGCGCATCTCTTCGATGCGCACGAGATAGCGGTCATAGCAGTCGCCGCCCGCGCCGACCGGAATGTCGAAATCAAGCTGGTCGTACACTTCGTACGGCTGCTTTTTGCGCAAGTCCCATTCAACCCCCGAACCACGCAGCATCGGCCCGGTCATGCCCAGTTGCAGCGCACGCTCTGGCGTGACGACGCCGATGCCGACCAGTCGCTGCTTCCAAATCCGGTTGTCGGTCAGTAGCGTCTCGTATTCATCGACGCAGCCAGGGAAGCGATTCGTGAAGTCCTCGATGAAATCAAGCAGTGAGCCCTGGCGGTTCTCGTTAAGCCGGGCGAGCGCTTTTTCATTGCGAATCTTCGACGCTTTGTATTGCGGCATCGTGTCCGGCAGATCACGATAGACGCCACCCGGCCGATAGTACGCCGCGTGCATGCGCGCGCCAGACACCGCCTCGTAGACGTCCATCAAGTCCTCGCGCTCACGGAACGCGTACAGGAACACCGCCATCGCGCCGACGTCCAGTGCGTGGGCACCGATCCACATCAAGTGATTCAGGATCCGCGTGATCTCGTCGAACATCACGCGGATGTACTGGGCCCGGACCGGCACATCGATACCGACGAGCTTCTCGATCGCCATCACATACGCGTGCTCGTTGGCCATCATCGACACGTAGTCGAGGCGGTCCATGTACGGCACCGACTGGAGGAACGTCTTGTGCTCAGCGAGCTTTTCGGTCGCGCGATGCAGCAAACCGATGTGCGGATCGGCCCGCTGGATCACCTCGCCGTCCAACTCGAGCACGAGGCGCAGCACACCGTGCGCTGCCGGATGCTGGGGACCGAAGTTCAGCGTGTAGTTCTTGATGTCAGCCATGTTCGCGGGCTTACTAGAAATTCAATGACTCGGACGGACCGCTTGCGCGAGCGCATGCGGTCCGCAGCCGGCCGGGCAGACGCTCAGTGCTTGAGGCCGCCATAGCGTTCTTCGCGAATCACGCGCGGCGTGATCTCGCGCGGCTCGATCGTGACAGGCTGGTAGACAACACGCTTTTCTTGCGCGTCGTAGCGCATCTCGACATAGCCGGACAGCGGGAAATCCTTGCGGAACGGGTGGCCAATGAAACCGTAGTCGGTCAGGATCCGACGCAGATCGGGATGGCCTTCGAACACGATCCCGTACAGATCGAACGCCTCGCGCTCGTACCAGTTCACCGAATTCCACACGTCGATCAGCGACGGCAGGATTGGCACGTCATCATCCGGCGCGAAGACCCGCACGCGCAATCGCCAGTTGTTGCGGATCGACAGCAGGTGCGACACCGCGGCAAAGCGCGGACCATCGTATGCGCCATCGCCGTACGTCGAATAATCGACGCCGCACAGGTCGGTCAATTGCTCGAAGCCGAGCGTCGGGTCATCACGCAACCGCGTCGCGACGTCAATCAGATCGCTGGCGGCGACGACAATCGTCAATTGCCCGAGCGACTCCGTCGCGCTTTTCAGCTTGCTGCCGAGCGCCTTGTCGAGGTTCGCCTTCAGGGTCTCGAGTTTGCTTGCCATGTGGGGGGCTCCGCGTTACTGCCGGGCAATAGTGTTGGTGCGGCGGATCTTCGCCTGCAACTGGATCACGCCATAGACCAGCGCCTCGGCGGTCGGCGGGCAGCCGGGCACGTACACGTCGACCGGCACGATGCGGTCACATCCGCGCACGACCGAGTACGAGTAGTGATAGTAGCCGCCGCCATTCGCGCACGAGCCCATCGAGATCACCCAGCGCGGCTCGGCCATCTGGTCATAGACCTTGCGCAGCGCCGGCGCCATCTTGTTGCATAGCGTACCGGCCACGATCATCACGTCGGATTGACGCGGACTCGGCCGGAACACGACACCGAAACGGTCCAGGTCATAGCGTGCAGCACCGGCATGCATCATCTCAACCGCGCAGCAGGCGAGCCCGAACGTCATCGGCCATAGTGAACCGGTCCGCGTCCAGTTGATCAGCTTGTCAGCCGTCGTGGTGACAAAGCCTTCCTTCAAGACCCCTTCGATACTCATTGCTTTCGACTCCAGACGGGCGGCAAGCCTTGCGCCCGACATTCAAGCGTGATTTGCGTTCATTCCCAGTTCAGGCCACCCCGTTTCCAGATATAGGCAAAGCCCAGCAGGAACTCGAGCAGGAAGATCATCATCGCGATAAAGCCCGGCCAGCCGATGTCGCGCAGCGCAACGCCCCAAGGAAACAGGAAGGCCGTTTCCAGATCAAAAATGATGAAGAGAATGGCAACCAGGTAGTAGCGCACGTCAAACTTCATGCGCGCGTCTTCGAACGCCTCGAAACCACACTCGTACGGGGAATTCTTGTCGCTGTCCGGCTTGTTCGGACCCAGGAGCTTGCCGATACTGACCAAAGCAATCCCCAAACCAAGGCCCACGAGAAGAAACAGCAGGACGGGGAAATAGGCAGCGAGGTTCAAGACTATCCTCTATCGGTTGGTTCAAGGTGTCGGCCGGTCCGACCGCCCCGACCAAGATACTGCGCGGATGCATCACTTCGACGTCGCAACACCGCGACGGAAGCAGCGCTCAAAACATAAATGCCAGCCGAAGCGTAAATGCAAGCGGCTGGCATTGGATAACGTTGGTGCCGACGATGAGACTCGAACTCATACGGCTTTCGCCACTACCCCCTCAAGATAGCGTGTCTACCAATTTCACCACGTCGGCACTGTCTGCAATCCGGGCGGCCACTCGGAGCATTAACCCTTTGTTACCACTGTTACCGCGAATCGCTTCAAGACTGAGATTGTAACTGGGTTAGGTCGTTTGTTCAACGCACAAAATACGTTTTTCTATCCGCCGCGGGAAACATAGTTTTGCCAACTTCCGCGTTATTTCGGCACATCCTGTCCCGGCGTGGACGCGCCCGCGGACGGTGCTGCGCTGCCCGGCACCGCGACACCGGAGGCTACTCCCGAACCCGCTGCCGGTGCGCTCGTCGACAGTGACGCCGCACCGCCTAGCAAGCCGCCGCCGGCCTCCGGGCGGTAGCTGCCCAGCGCCGTCAGCGCGAGCGTGCTGACGAAGAACACGGTGGCGAGAACCGCCGTGGTACGCGACAGGAAGTTGGCCGACCCGCTAGCGCCAAATAAGCTGCCCGACGCCCCGCTACCGAATGCCGCACCCATGTCGGCACCCTTGCCGTGCTGCAGCAAAACGAGCCCAATCACGCCGAGCGCCGACAGCACCTGCACCACGATCATCAACGTCTTCAAAAACAACATGTGCATCACCTAGAATGAGCCGGATCCCCGGCGAGTGCCGCGGCGGCCGCCGCGCCGATCGCAAGGAAATCGGTTGCGGACAACGATGCGCCACCAATCAAGCCGCCGTCGATATCCGCCTGCGAAAATAATTCCTGCGCATTGCCCGGCTTCACGCTACCGCCGTACAGCAGCGGCACCTGCGCCCCTCCGTTGGCCGTGAGCTGCGCCCGCAACGCGGCGTGGACCTGCTGCGCTTGCTGCGCCGTCGCGCTCTGCCCGGTACCGATGGCCCAGACCGGCTCGTATGCCACCACCAGCCGCGCCACATCGGCCTCGTCCAACGCGTCGAGCACCGCTGCAAGCTGCGCACGCACGACGCTGTCGGTCTGCCCGGCCTGCCGCTCATCCAGCGTTTCGCCGACGCAGACGATCGGCGTGATGCCGGCCTCGAGTACACGCCGTGCCTTGGCCGCCACTAACTCCGACGATTCCGCATGCAACGCGCGGCGCTCTGAGTGGCCGACGATCGCCAGCGTCGCGCCAAACTCGGCAACCATCGGGGCAGCGACCTCACCGGTATACGCACCCTGCGTATGCGCGGATACATCCTGTGCGCCATACGCGATGGGCGTACCGGCAAGGCGTGCCTGGGCCTGGGCGAGATACGGATACGGCACGCACACGCCAAGCCGCACCTGCGACCCGAGTGTCGCCACGCGTTGCACGAGCGCGTGCAGCAGCGCATCGTTGTCGGCGACGCGGCCGTGCATCTTCCAGTTTCCGACTACCAGCTTCGATCGTTGTTGCTTCGACATGGGTCTCGTGGATCTGTGACGCGTAGGCGTCAATCAATAAGCAAAAGCCGTGCACAAACGCGCAATTCTACTGTGCGGCACGAGTCGCGGTCAAACCGGCATCGCTCACCAGGTCAACACGATTTTCCCGATGTGCTCGCCCCTCTCCATCATCGCGTGTGCCGCGGCCGCTTGCTCGGCTGGAAACACCTGGTGGATCACCGGCTTGATCGCGCCCTGCTCGATCAGCGGCCACACCCGCTCGTGCAATTGCGCAGCAATGGCGGCCTTGAACGCCACCGAACGCGGCCGCAGCGTCGAGCCAGTCAATGTCAAGCGCCGGCGCAAGACCTCACCCAAGTTGAGCTGCACGTTGGCGCCACCGAGCAACGCAATTAGCACGATGCGGCCACCGTCGGCCAGCGCACTCAACTCACGGCCCACATAGGCGCCGCCCACCATGTCCAGGATCACGTCGACACCACGGTCATGGGTCAGCGACTTGACGACGGCGACAAAATCTTCGGTCTTGTAGTTGATCGCGCGCTCGGCACCCAACGCCTCGCACGCGGCGCACTTCTGTGCGTTGCCGGCCGTGGCAAACACCCGATGACCGAGCGCATGCGCGATTTGGATCGCGCTCACCCCAATACCACTGGCGCCACCCTGCACCAGCAGCGCCTCCTGGGGGCCGCCCTCGCCCGCGCCCAGCCGGCCGCGATCGAACACATTGCTCCAGACGGTGAAGAACGTCTCGGGCAACGACGCAGCCTGCACGTGCGACAAGCCCGCCGGCACGGGCAGGCACTGGGCAAGCGGCGCGCTCGCATACTCCGCGTATCCGCCGCCTTGCACCAGTGCGCACACGCGCTGCCCGCGCGTTAGGCCAAACGGATTGTTTGCGCCGTCGAGATCACCCTCGACGATTTCGCCGGCGATTTCCAGGCCGGGGATGTCCGACGCGCCCGGCGGCACAGGGTAATGACCCGTGCGCTGAAAAACGTCCGGGCGGTTCACCCCGGCTGCCGCCACCTTGATCAGCACTTCGCCGGGCTTAAGTGCCGGCATGGGACGCTCACCGGGCTTCAACACCTCGGGTGCACCGTATTCGGTAATCTCGATTGCTTTCATGCGGAACTTTGCGTCGCCAGGTTGCCGACAATGATAAGGAGAAACGGCCGGCAGCGCGCGAAGCACTCCGGCCGTGCGAACCGAATGCGGCGCGGCGGCGCCACGCGCGCGATCTTGTCAAACCCGCGCGGCGTGACTGACCGCCACCCCGCCCGCGTTACTCCTGCTCCGTCGACGGTGTCGCAGGCCGCGATGCAGGCGGTGTCGAGGGGGGCGTCGTGGCAGGCGGCGTGATCGGCACCTCGTTGAGCAGCGCCTTCACAGACAACCGTACCCGACCCTTCTCGTCGGTCTGGATCACCTTGACCTTCACCTGCTGGCCTTCCTTCAGGTAGTCGTTGATGTCTTTGATCCGCTCGTTCGCGATCTCGGAAATATGCAACAGGCCGTCGCGCCCCGGTAGGATGTTCACGATCGCGCCAAAATCCAGCAGCTTCAGGATTGCACCCTCGTAGATTTGGCCAACCTCCACTTCCGCCGTGATGTTCTCGATGCGCTTCTTCGCCTCGGCCATGCCCTCGGGGCTTGTGCTGGCAATGGTCACGATACCGTCGTCGGAGATGTCGATCGTCGTGCTGGTTTCTTCCGTCAGCGCCCGGATCACCGAGCCACCCTTGCCGATGACATCGCGAATCTTTTCCGGATTGATCTTCATCGTGATCATCCGCGGCGCGAACTGCGACAGCTGCAGGTTTGTTGTTGACGGCACGGCCGAGGTCATCTTGTCTAGGATGTGCAAGCGGCCTTCCTTCGCTTGCGCGAGGGCGACTTGCATGATTTCCTTTGTGATGCCCTGGATCTTGATGTCCATCTGCAACGCAGTCACGCCCTGCGCGGTACCTGCCACCTTGAAGTCCATGTCGCCCAAGTGATCTTCATCACCCAGGATGTCGGTCAGCACCGCGAACTTGTTGCCCTCTAAGATCAGCCCCATCGCGATGCCCGCCACATGCGCCTTCATCGGCACACCCGCGTCCATCAGCGCCAGGCAGCCGCCGCACACCGACGCCATCGACGATGAGCCGTTCGACTCAGTAATCTCAGACACGACACGGATCGTGTAGCCGAACTCGTCATCGCCCGGCAGGCACGCGACGAGCGAGCGCTTAGCAAGCCGGCCATGACCGATCTCGCGGCGCTTCGGTGAGCCGACACGACCTGTTTCGCCGGTCGCAAACGGCGGCATGTTGTAGTGCAGCATGAACCGCTCGCGATATTCGCCTTCGATCGCGTCGATGATCTGCTCATCGCCCTTCGTGCCGAGCGTGGCCACCACCAGCGCTTGCGTCTCGCCCCGGGTGAACAGCGCTGAGCCGTGCGCGCGCGGCAGCACGCCGGTCCGGATTTCGATCGGACGCACGGTGCGCGTGTCACGCCCGTCGATACGCGGCTCGCCGTTCAGGATCTGACTGCGCACGATCTTCGCCTCGAGATCGAACAGGATGTTGCCGACCGTCGCGGCATCGACGACAGCCGCCCCCGTTGCTGCGGCTTGCTCGGCCAGCTTGGCCGTGACCGCCGCATACACTTCCTTCAGCTTGGCTGAGCGCTGCTGTTTCTGCCTGATTTGGTATGCCGCCTGCAACTCGGCGAGCGCCAACTCCGTCACGCGCGCCGTCAGCGCTTCGTCCTTCGGCGCCGGCTGCCAGTCCCATTCAGGCTTGCCGCCTTCCTTGACGAGGTCGTGGATCGCATCGATCGCCACCTGCATCTGCTCATGACCGAACACGACCGCGCCCAGCATCACCTCCTCCGGCAACTGCTCCGCTTCGGACTCGACCATCAGCACCGCACGCTCGGTGCCGGCAACCACCAGGTCCAGCTTCGATGCCTTGGACTGCGAGCGGGTCGGATTGAGCACGAACTGATTGTCGATATAGGCGACGCGCGCCGCACCGATCGGTCCATTGAATGGAATACCGGAGATCGCCAACGCCGCCGATGCGCCGATCATCGCTGGGATGTCCGCCGGAATGTCCGGGTTGATCGACAGCACATGGATCACGACCTGCACTTCGTTATAGAAGCCTTCCGGGAACAGCGGACGCAGGGGGCGGTCAATCAACCGCGAGATCAGCGTCTCGCCCTCGGAAGGACGGCCTTCGCGGCGGAAGAAGCCGCCCGGGATCTTGCCGGCCGCATACGTCTTCTCGATGTAGTCGACGGTCAGCGGGAAAAAGTCCTGGCCCGGCTTGGCCGACTTGGCCGCCACCACCGTCGCGAGCACGACAGTGTCCTCAACATCGACAATTACCGCACCGCTTGCCTGACGGGCGATCTCGCCCGTTTCGAGCCGCACGTTGTGCTGGCCCCACTTGAATTCTTTGACGATTTTATTAAACATTTTCACTCCTTCGAGACACCGCGCATGCGCGCGGCCGGTCCATTGACCGTTCCCCAACCCTTGCCGGCCGCTCGAAAACAGGGAAGTGTTATGTCATTCCAGCGCGACAGCGGCACCGCTGCCGCGCTGGAATGACACAAAACCCCGCCTCGCTTGCCGGACCGTCGCACGCGCCTATGCGCGTGCGGAACACCGATCACATCGGAAACGCTAAAAACAAAATGCCTGCATCAGCATGCTGACGCAGGCATCTTTTGCAAGTTGCAGGCAAAAGTCTGCAATCGAGCCGCTTACTTACGCAGACCCAGCTTCTCGATCAGCGCACGATAGCGGTCAGCATCTTTGGCCTTCAGGTAATCGAGCAGCTTGCGACGGCGGCTCACCATGCGCAGCAGGCCACGACGACTGTGGTGATCCTTCATGTGGGCCTTGAAGTGCACCGTCAACTCGTTGATACGGCTCGTGAGCAGCGCGACCTGCACTTCCGGGGAACCGGTGTCATTTGTGCCGCGCGCGAATTGCGCGACGACTTCCGATTTGTTGATATTCGCTACAGGCATGATTTTCCTTTATCAATCAACAAGCGGTCACGGAAGAAAGGCCGTGCCGTGGGTTTACAGCGAAGTCCTCATTGTAGCATAGCCGGGGCAGCCTGGGATTAGCGCACACGGCGCATCCGGCACGTGCTAGCCGGCACCGTCTGCTCGGGCGTGAGTGTCAGCAGCGTGCGAAAACCATAGCCAGAACCTTCATTGTCAAAGCGCACATGTGCGGTACCCGCCTTCTCCATCTGCATGACATAAAGGGGTTGGATTAGTTGGTGATCGTCAGCACGCATCCACGATGGATGAAAACCACTGCCGTAGCTGGTGCGCGAACTTTCCAGCGCGGTCGCCACCGCCAATGCGTCGTCCGAGCCGGCGCGCGTGAGCGCGTGAGCCAGCATGTCGATCATCACGCTGATGCGCAGCAACGGATAATCGTCCGACGCCGCCGGATAGCGCGCCCGAAATGCCGTGTAGAACGCGTCAGACGCCGCCCCGCCCACATTCGGATGCCAGTCTGCCACCGCGATCACGCGGCCCACGCCGGCATCGCCGAGCGCCGCCGGCGCGCCGAGGCTGTTGCCATAGAAGGTATAGAACCGCAGCTTCAGGTTCTGCTCGCGCGCCGCGCGCACCAGCAGCGTCAGATCGTTGCCCCAATTGCCGGTCAGCACCGCGTCGGCGCCGCTCGCCCGGATCTTCGCCAGATACGGCGCAAAGTCCTTGACCCGCCCCACCGGCACGAACTCGTCACCCACGATCGCCACGTCGGGCCGCTGCGAAGCGAGCGCCGAGCGGGCCAGCGAGCTTACCTGGCGGCCGAAGCTGTAGTCCTGGTTAAGCAGGTAGACCTTCTTGAGCGACGGGTCGCGGCGCATTACCTCGGTCAACGCGTTGATCCGCATACCTGCGTGGGCGTCAAAGCGAAAATGCCAGAAGCTGCAGTCGGCTTCGGTCAGCGCCGGATCATCGGCCGAGTAATTCAGCAACAGCATGCGACGGTTCGGTTCGCGCACATTATGCTTATTAATCGCGGCGACCAGCGCCGCGGCCACCGCGGAGCTGTTGCCCTGCAGCACGAAGGCCATCCGCGCGTCGGCAGCGGCGCGCAGTTGCACCAGCGCCTCGTCCGTGGCCCCTCGGCTGTCCAGCACAACCAACTGCAACGGATGCGCGCCGTCTCGCAGCATCACCCCGCCGCGGGCGTTGACCCGCTCGATCGCAAAGCGCAAGTTACGCTCGACTGCCGCGCCCGCATTCGCAAACGCGCCGGACATCCCTTCGATTAGCGCGAGCCGCACCGGCGCGCCGGTCGGCCCGCCAGCGGGCAGCCCGCGCTGCCCCGAAACCAGGCCGGGCGCGGCCGCCGCGCCCGCGGCGTTTGCTTGTGCGTGCGCCGCGCAGGCAAGCGCCATCGACATCGGCAACACGATGGCCACGCCGCGCAAGCGCCGCCATCCGGCACGCACGGACTGCGCGATGCGCCCATGCGCACGGCGCGCCACGGCCACGGGCCCGCCCGCCGGCAAGTCACCTACCTGTTTATTCATCCGATTCTGTCCGCACCACTGGCTGCCCATCCGGTCCTCGCCGTTCACATCAAAGCGCGGATCATAGGCCAGCGCGCCCTCGCGCGGCAAGGCCGATGCGATCTTTTGCGTCAATGCATGTCAAAATTGCTGCAACGGAAAAAGGAGTTCGGACCATGTCATTATCGGATTCGCCCGCGTGGCCGGCCTGGGCCACGCCCGCTCGAGCACGAATCGCCGCCGGCCTTGCCGTGCTGGCGCTGTGCGGTTGCGTACAGCCGTGGCAGCGCTTCAGACCCGGTGACGATGCGTCGATGCTGATCGCGCGGCTCGGCGCCCCCCGTGAAGTGTATAACCTGCCCAATGGAGGCAAGCGGCTGATGTGGCCGACCCAGCCGATGGGCGAGACCACAACGGCGGCCGACGTCGACAGCACGGGCAAGCTCGTCAACGTACGGCAGGTGCTACAAAACAGCGAATTCTACCAAGCAGAAATCGGCAAGTGGACGAAGAACGATGTGCTGATTCGCTTCGGCAAACCGGAGGAAACCGCCTATTTCCCGCGGATGAAGCGGGAAGTATGGAGTTATCGCTACATGGATGACGGCGTCTGGTACCAGTTGTACCACTTTTACTTCGACGACGCCGGTGTGTTGCGGCTCACGCAGAAGACGCCTGATCCGCTGCACGATCCAGAGCACCGGCACGCCCTATTTTAGCGGCGCGCCAGCGCGGGCGGCGACCACGCCGATGCTGGCGGCGAACAACGGTGCCTGTCCGGGCGCCCGCGCCCCGACGACGCGCAGCGACGCGCGACACGGACAGCGGCGCGTGGCACGGATGGTGACATGTGACGCATGGCACAGATGGCGACGTACGACGCGCAACACGGATGGCGGCCTGCGTCGTGCGGCCACACCACTACGAATGCTGCGGATTGAGCTTTTCGGCGTTCGGATCAAGCTTGTTCAGCGCCGCAATATAGGCCTTTGCCGATGCGGCGACGATGTCTAGGTCGGTGCCGACGCCATTGACGATACGCCCCGCCTTCGACAGCCGCACGGTCACCTCGCCTTGCGCCTGCGTGCCGGCTGTGATCGCGTTGACCGAATACAGAATCAATTCCGCACCACTATTGACCCGTGACTCGATCGCATGCAACGTCGCATCGACCGGACCGTTGCCGTGCGCCTCGCCGGTCGTCTCACTACCGTCAACGCAGAACACCACCATCGCGTGCGGCTGCTCGCCGGTTTCCGAACGCTGCGACAACGACACGAACCGATAGGTCTCGTGACCGTGCGCGGCATTGGCCTCCTCGCTGACGATCGACAAGATATCCTCGTCGAAGATCTCCGCCTTGCGATCAGCCAGCTCCTTGAAGCGCGCGAACGCGGCGTTCAGTTCCGCCTCGCTGCCCAGCGCCACGCCCAATTCCTGCAGCCGCTGCTTGAACGCGTTGCGGCCCGACAGTTTGCCGAGCACGATCTTGTTTGCGCTCCAGCCCACGTCTTCCGCGCGCATAATCTCGTACGTGTCTCGCGCCTTGAGCACCCCGTCCTGATGAATCCCCGACGCATGGGCAAACGCGTTGGCACCCACCACCGCCTTGTTCGGCTGCACGACAAAGCCCGTCGTCTGCGACACCAGCTTCGAGGCCGGCACGATCTGCGTCGTGTCGATGCCCACCTCCAGCCCAAAGTAGTCACGGCGCGTCTTCACCGCCATCACCACTTCCTCCAGCGACGTGTTCCCGGCCCGCTCGCCAAGTCCGTTCACCGTGCACTCAATCTGCCGCGCGCCGCTCAGCTTCACCGCCGCCAGCGAGTTCGCCACTGCCATGCCCAAATCATTGTGGCAGTGCACCGAGAATACCGCCTTGTCTGAGTTGGGCACCCGCTCACGAATCTGCCGGATCAGTGCCGCATAGCTGTCCGGCACCGCATAGCCGACGGTATCCGGAATGTTGATTGTGGTGGCACCCTCCGCGATCACCGCCTCCAGCACCCGGCACAGGAAATCCATGTCCGAGCGGCTGCCGTCCTCCGGCGAAAACTCGATGTCGTCCGTGAACTGCCGGGCAAAACGCACCGCCAACCGCGCCTGCTCGTACACCTGCTGCGGCGTCATGCGCAGCTTCTTTTCCATATGCAGCGCCGAAGTCGCGATGAATGTATGGATCCTGAACCGCCCCGCCGGCTTGAGCGCGTCGGCCGCACGCGCGATATCCTTGTCGTTGGCGCGCGCCAGCGAGCAGATCACGCTGTCCTTGACCTGCGAAGCGATCGCCTGGATTGCATCAAAATCCCCGTTCGAACTGGCCGCGAAGCCCGCCTCAATCACATCAACCTTCATGCGCTCGAGCTGTCGCGCAATGCGGATCTTTTCCTCCTTCGTCATCGACGCGCCCGGCGATTGCTCGCCATCACGCAACGTCGTGTCGAATATGATCAACTTGTCTGCCATGTCAGTCTCCGGGCTCGAATCAGTGGGGGTAAGCGGCCACCTCATCTGTCGACGCCACCGCAGGTGACGCCGGCACGAACAGGCGAGACGAAGCGGAGGCGGGACCGATTCAGCGCAATAGACGCGCCGATGCCGGCGCGTGGGATAGCGCGCCGACCGGTAGGGAGGGTAGAAGCCGTGCAGCCATATACATTCAGCCAACTATAGCGTCAATCAGGCCAACGTGCAACGCGACCTGACCGCGCCATCGCGCCAATATAGCCGGCGGCTATGGCCGCTTGTCCGCGCGGTGCTCGTTGTCTTTGTCCGGGATGGGCTCGTGGGCGGCCGGCTTGGCCGTACCCGACGCGGCCGGATTGGGCTGGCGCGATATCGCGCGCCCCATCCACAGCACATAGCCGGATAAACCGTACACCACGAACAGGCCAAACAGCATCAGCGGCGGATCGGACGACACGAGCACGAATGCGACCACGACCAACAGGATCGCCGCAAACGGCACCCGATGCCGGACGTCGAGCGCCTTGCCACTGTAGAACGGCGCATTGGAGACCATAGTGACGCCCGCGTAGATCGTCAGGCCAAATGCGACCCAAGGCAGCCAGCCGAGCTTGAGCGGCACCCGATTATCGGTGGCCAGCCACACGAAGCCGGCCACCAGCGCGGCAGCGGCCGGACTCGGCAGACCCTGAAAATAGCGCTTGTCGACCACGCCGATGTTCGTATTGAAGCGCGCCAGGCGCAGCGCGGCGCCGGCGCAATAGACGAACGCGGCAAGCCACCCCCAGCGGCCTAGATCTTTGAGCACCCACTCGTACATCACCAGTGCCGGTGCAACCCCAAACGACACCATGTCCGACAGGCTATCGAATTGTTCGCCAAACGCACTTTGCGTATGCGTCATGCGCGCCACGCGTCCGTCCATACCATCCAGCACCATTGCGACGAAGATCGCGATCGCGGCGATCTCGAAGCGCACGTTCATCGCCTGCACCACGGCGAAGAAACCACAGAACAATGCGGCGGTTGTGAACGCATTGGGCAGCAGGTAGACGCTGCGCTTGCGCAGCAATTGTTGGCGCTCGGCCCGCAGGCTGCGCCGCGCGATCTGCTCCTGCACCGTGCGGTTGCGCTGGAACGGCCGCGCCAGGCGTGGCCCGCCCGCACGCGGGCGTCGCGATTTGAAACCAGCCATCAAACCCTCCTTGCGTCGCTCAAAGCTCGGCCAAAATCGTCGCCGACGCCTGCACCTTCTCGCCAATCGACACCCGCGGCTTGCTGCCCAACGGCAGATAGACGTCCACGCGCGAGCCAAAGCGGATGAAGCCATAGCGCTGGCCGCGGGCAAGCGGCTCGCCAGTGCGCACATAGCACAGGATGCGCCGAGCGATCAATCCAGCCACCTGCACCGAGGTGACGAGGTGATTGTCTGCGGTCTGCAGCACGATCGCGTTGCGCTCGTTCTCCAGCGACGCCTTGTCGATTGCCGCGTTCAGGTAGGCGCCGGGGAAATACTCGACCTGGGTCACCGCGCCGTCAACCGGCGAGCGTTGCGAATGAACGTTAAACACGTTCATGAACACGCTGATCTTCAGCGCGTCGCGGTTCACGTACGGATCGTGCGCCGTCTCAACCGCAACGATCCGTCCGTCGGCCGGGCACAACACGGCATTGGGCTGTTGCGGCACCGGCCGCTGCGGATCGCGAAAGAACTGCACGACGAACAGCGTCAGCAGCCAGAAGGGCCACGCCCAGCCGAAGCCCACGAATGCATGGATCAGCAGCGTCACGACGAACGCGACAGCAATGAAGGGCCAGCCTTCGCGGGCAATGATCGGGTGAGGATAAGTCATATAGGCAACGCCAGTTCCAAGAAAATAGAAGGATAACAAACCCCGGCCACCTGTCGCGGCCGCGGCCTGCGCGCGCATAAAGAAAGCCGCCCGGGCATGACGCCTCGGACGGCTCAAACGCGCGAGGGCACGCGCGTGATGTAAGCGCGCGAGATCAGTTCTTCGACTGGTCAACCAGCTTGTTCTTCGCGATCCACGGCATCATCGCACGCAGCTTCGCGCCCACTGTCTCGATTGGGTGCTCGGCCGTCAGGCGCCGCCGCGATTGCAGCGTCGGCGCGCCGGCGCGGTTCTCGAGGATGAAGCTTTTCGCGTACTCGCCGGTCTGGATGTCACGCAACACATCCTTCATCACCTTCTTCGTCTCGTCGGTGATCACGCGCGGGCCGGTCACATATTCACCGTATTCGGCGTTGTTCGAGATCGAGTAGTTCATGTTCGCAATACCGCCTTCATAGATCAGGTCGACGATCAGCTTCAACTCGTGCAGACATTCGAAGTACGCCATTTCGGGCGCGTAGCCTGCTTCAACCAGCGTCTCGAAGCCAGCCTTGATCAGCTCGACCGTGCCGCCGCACAGCACGGCCTGCTCGCCAAATAAGTCGGTCTCGGTTTCCTCACGGAAGTTCGTCTCGATGATGCCCGCACGGCCACCGCCGTTGGCCACCGCGTACGACAGCGCGATGTCGCGCGCCGCGCCCGACTTGTCCTGCGCGACCGCAACTAGGTGCGGCACGCCGCCACCCTGCGTGTAGGTTCCGCGCACCGTATGGCCCGGCGCCTTCGGTGCGATCATGATCACGTCGAGGTCGGCACGCGGCACCACTTGGCCATAGTGCACGTTGAAGCCATGCGCGAACGCGAGCGCCGCGCCTTGCTTGATGTGCTCATGCACGTCGCGCTTGTAGACGTCGGCGATCTGCTCGTCCGGCAGCAGGATCATCACGATGTCGGCACCCTTCACCGCTTCGGCCACTTCCTTCACGGTCAAGCCAGCGGTCTCGGCCTTCGCCCACGACGCGCCGCCGCGACGCAGTCCCACCGTCACGTTTACGCCGCTGTCGCGCAAGTTCAGCGCGTGCGCATGGCCTTGCGAGCCGTAGCCGATGATCGTGACTTGCTTGTCCTTGATCAATGAGAGATCGGCGTCCTTATCGTAATAAACTTTCATGTGATTTCCTTCGCGTATTGTCGCTTCAATTCAGAGTCCATTGCTCCCGGCACCACGCCGCTTGCCGCGGCACCAGGATAGGTCAGCAGGTCAGACCTTCAAGATCCGCTCGCCGCGGCCGATGCCCGAACCGCCAGTGCGTACCGTCTCCAGGACCGCCGTGGCATCGATCCCCTCGATGAACGCGTCAAGCTTATCGCTCGCCCCGGTCAACTCGATCGTGTAGGTCTTCTCAGTAACGTCGATGATGCGGCCGCGGAAGATATCCGACATCCGCTTCATCTCCTCCCTTTCCTTGCCGACCGCCCGCACCTTAATCAACATCAACTCGCGCTCGATGTGGGCGCCCTCGGTCAGGTCGACCACCTTCACCACCTCGATCAGGCGGTTCAAATGCTTCGTGATCTGTTCAATCACGTCGTTCGAGCCAATCGTCACAATCGTCATGCGCGACAGCGAACGGTCCTCGGTCGGCGCAACGGTCAAGGTTTCAATGTTGTAGCCACGCGCCGAGAACAGGCCGACCACGCGCGATAACGCACCGGGTTCATTCTCCAGCAGCACGGAAATAATGTGTCGCATCTCGTTTCTCTTTCCAGTTTCGATGTCCCTGTACCCGGCGGCGCCCGCGGCACGCTGCGCGCTGCACGTCGCGCATGTCGGCGCGTGCCGCACCGACTGCGCGCACCGACACGCGCTTCGTCAGAGGTCTTCTGCGCCAAGCAGCATCTCGGTGATGCCCTTGCCGGCCTGAACCATCGGCCAAACGTTCTCGGTCGGGTCAGTCTGAAAATCAAGAAACACGGTACGATCCTTGAGCCGCAACGCCTCCGTCAACGCCGGCTCGACGTCCGCCCTGCGCTCGATGCGCAGGCCGACATGGCCATACGCTTGGGCAAGCTTCACGAAGTCCGGTAGCGCGTCCATGTACGAATGCGAATAGCGCTTGTTGTACTCGAGCTGCTGCCACTGCCGAACCATGCCCAGGTAGCGGTTGTTCAGCGACACGATCTTGATCGGCGTCTCATATTGCTTGCACGTGGACAGCTCTTGGATGCACATCTGGATCGAGCCCTCGCCGGTGATGCACACCACGTCGGCGTCCGGATGCGCCATCTTCACGCCCATCGCGGCCGGCAGACCGAAGCCCATCGTCCCGAGCCCTCCGGAATTGATCCAGCGGCGCGGCTTGTCGAAGCGGTAAAACTGCGCCGCCCACATCTGGTGTTGACCCACGTCCGAGCACACGAACGCATTGCCGCCGGTCAGTTCGTAAAGCTTTTCGACGACGTACTGCGGCTTGATGATCTCGCTGTCGCGGTCGTACTTCAAGCAATCGCGGGCACGCCACTGCTCGATCTGCTGCCACCACGCGTCCAACGCAGCGCCGTCCGGGCCGTGCGGCGCGGCTTGCAACTGCTCGATTAATTCCTTGAGCACTTCCTTTACGTCGCCCACGATCGGGATGTCAACCTTCACTCGCTTGGAGATCGACGAGGGGTCGATATCGATATGGATGATCTTGCGCGGCGCACTCGCGAAATGCGCGGGATCACCAATTACGCGGTCGTC
Organism: Mycetohabitans sp. B46; assembly: GCF_037389205.1. Taxonomy (NCBI): domain Bacteria; kingdom Pseudomonadati; phylum Pseudomonadota; class Betaproteobacteria; order Burkholderiales; family Burkholderiaceae; genus Mycetohabitans; species Mycetohabitans sp. B46. The sequence goes on along the minus strand of NZ_JADBGL010000003.1, from coordinate 14,284 downwards.
GAAGCGGGCACCGATCGCGATCAGCACGTCGCAGTGCTGCATCGCCATGTTAGCCTCGTACGTGCCGTGCATGCCGAGCATGCCAAGGAACTTGCGATCCGTCGCGCGATAGCCGCCCAGGCCCATCAGCGTGTTGGTGACCGGGTAGCCAAGCAGGTCCGCGAACTGGTTCAACTCGCGCGAGGCCTCGGCCAGGATGATCCCCCCGCCGGTATAGATGTACGGACGCTTCGCGGACAGCAGCAATGCGACGGCCTTGCGGATTTGACCGGAATGGCCCTTCGTGACCGGGTTGTACGAGCGCAACGCAATGTGCTTGATCGGCTCATAGTGGCACGGCGCCTTCGACACATCCTTCGGGATGTCAATCAGCACCGGCCCGGGGCGACCGCTCTGGGCAATGTAGAACGCCTTCTTGACCGTCGCGGCGAGTTCGCGCACGTCCTTCACGAGAAAGTTGTGCTTCACGCACGGCCGCGTAATCCCGACCGTGTCACATTCCTGAAACGCGTCCTGGCCGATCGCCGCCGTCGGCACCTGGCCGCTGATGACCACTAGCGGAATCGAGTCCATGTATGCGGTGGCGATGCCGGTCACCGCATTCGTCACACCCGGCCCGGAGGTCACCAGACACACGCCGACGTTGCCAGTAGCGCGCGCGTAGGCGTCCGCGGCGTGTACCGCGGCTTGCTCGTGGCGCACCAGCACGTGCTGAAACTTGTCCTGCTTGTACAGTTCGTCGTAGATGTAGAGTACCGAGCCACCCGGATATCCCCAGATGAATTCGACATTTTCGTCAGCGAGCGCGCGCATCAGCACAGTTGCGCCGATCGAACCGGCTTCGGTTCCAGCAAGGGGGGAGAGATCCGACGTGGGGCATTCCGCGCTTGGCATATTCATCGTTCACCTTTCAAATTTTCGGCAAAAAATTGATCGGGGGCTCTCTGCCGGGCTTGTGGCTCGGGTTCAAGCGGCGCGTCTTAAAGAGAAAGCGAGCTTCGTGAGCATCGCCTCAATGAGACAATCACAGTGTATTGCGAATCTATAAACATATCGGGTCGCATAACAAGGGTCAAGCAAAAGATGTCAGCTTCCCACAAGGCCCTGTTTTTTTGCTAGCATCCGCGGGTTTTTACGTTTTTGTTGTGTTGGTGCGCCCCGAGGGCGCGGGCTAGCCGGCAACTCACTTCCCGCGCGTCGCCTGTCGCGCCGAATTCCACACGGATGGCATCAGACAAGGAACTCGCCGATTTCCTGGCGGGCGTCGAAAGACGCGCATTCAAGTATGTCGCGTATGCAGTGCGCGATGACGATGCCGCGCTGGACGTCGTCCAGGACGCCATGATCAAGCTCGCCGAGAAATACGGCGAGCGGCCTGCGGCCGAGTTGCCGCTGCTGTTCCAGCGCATCCTGCAAAACGCGACCAACGATTACTTTCGCCGCCAGAAGGTGCGCAATACGTGGGTCAGCCTGTTTTCGTCGCTGGGCAACGGCGATGACGACGAGTTCGACCTGCTGGAAACCTACGAAGCCTCGGACAATGCGACCGTGGCCGAGAACAGCGCCGAGCGGCTCGAGCGGGAGCAGGTGCTCGCGCTGATTGACGAGGCAATCCAAAAACTGCCCGCCCGTCAACGCGAAGCGTTTTTAATGCGTTATTGGGAAGATATGGATGTCGCCGAAACCGCCGCCGCAATGGGCTGCTCGGAGGGCAGCGTCAAGACCCATTGCTCGCGGGCCACCCACGCGCTGGCTGCCGCGTTGAAGGCGAAAGGAATCACACTATGAGCTTTGCACCGGAAACAAAAGAAATCGAATTTGCACTGAAAGTGCGCCGCGCGCTCGACGAGCGCGCGGCGCGCCTGCCGCGCGCGACAACTGACCGGCTAGCGGCCGCGCGACAGGTCGCGCTGGCGAGAAAGAAACCCGATACCCGCACGCGTCCGGTGTACGTACCAGCGCTAGCCGGCGCCGGCAACGTGCCGACGAACGCCGGCGGCGCGCACAAGCGCGCCCGCTGGAGCCGTTTGACCCTGTTCTGGCCACTACTGGCACTGGTGTGCGGGCTCGCCGCGATCCGCTACTGGGAAAACCAGCAGCACCTGGCCGACATCGCCGCCATCGACGCAGCCATGCTCAGCGACGCGTTGCCGCTGTCCGCCTACGTGGACCACGGCTTTCACGCGTACCTGTCGCGCGGGCACTGACACGCCAACCAGGAGCAATGTCGAGTGAGCAACAAGCGCGGTTTGGCTGTGGTTTATGCGGGCGTGATTGCTGCGCTTGTCGCATTCGTGGCAACCTATCCGCGCTTTCACTCGGCGTCGTCGTCCCGCGCGTCGCCGTCTGACGCCGCGCCAGCACCGGTGGTCGGCAGCGGCGTGGCAGCAGTGACAGGCCACGCCGCTGCTGACCTGACAGCCCATGCGATCCGCCCCCTGTCCTGGGCCTGCCTTACCGCAGTGCAGCGCGACGCGCTGGCGCCGCTGGCCCCCCAATGGGATCATTTCAGCGACGCGCGCAAGCGCAAATGGCTGAAAATCGCAGCCAGATATCCAAAAATGCGTGCAGAAGAGCAGCAGCGACTGCATCAACGCATGGCCGACTGGATCCGCATGACGCCGGAGCAGCGGCGCGTTGCGCGTGAGAACTACCAGTTGTCCAAGGAACTCTCCGTACAAGCACGCGAGAAGGCGTGGAGCGCCTATCAGCAATTGCCCGACGAATGGAAGCGCAAGCTAGCGGCCGCCGAGAAAGCACGGCGCCCGACCGTAGTCAGCGCGCCGCCGAGTGGTAAGCGTGAAATCAAGGACCTGGGCAAACTTGAGCGCTCGCGCGAACGCGCCGATGCCGCCGCGGCCGCGCCCCGTGCCGACGCCTCGGCCAGTGCGGCAACGGGCGGCCCGGGCACGCTATCCGGCATTACTCCACCACCGTCAGCGTCGGCCGCTGCGCCGGCATCGCTTCCGGCCGCCGACTCACCAATCGAGCCGAAAAAACCGGTGCAGTCGGTGCCGTGGTTCTTCAACGATCACGCGCAGTGAATACACCGCGTGAACACCCGCCTCATAGCCGTGCCCCATCCCTGTGGCACCGCCTGCTGTGCGCGGTCTATGAAGGCGTGATCCTGTTTGGCGTCGTCTTCATTGCCGGCTACCTATTCAGCACGCTGACCCAGCAGCGCAATGGATTGACGTATCACAACCTGTTGGCCGGCTGGATCGCCCTCGTCGTCGGCGCATATTTCGTCTGGTTCTGGACCCATGGCGGCCAGACATTACCAATGAAAACTTGGCGACTGCGGCTCGTCGATCATGCGCTCGCACCGCTCGGGATGGGGCGCGCGATGCTGCGCTACGTGCTTGCCTGGCTATGGTTTCTGCCGCCGCTGGCGCTCCATTCGATGCTCGGTGGATCGGTTTCGCACACGCTGCTCGCGCTGTTCGCGTGGATGGCGCTATGGGCCAGCACGCAATGGCTGGATCCGAATCGGCAATGGTTGCATGACCGACTGGCCGGCACCCGCATTGTCGCTGCCCCGTAATCAGAGCGAAGCGCGTCTTGTGACTGTCGCGCCAGTTTCACGCCGGCGCAGACGGCAGTCCCTTACCTGAGTTCCGGCCCGCCGGCACGCCCGACGGCCCCTTCGTGCCCCTGGCCGCATCGAACGCGCCACCTGTGCCGACGCCGATGACGGCTCCGGCGCATATCGCGACCGCTTGCTGTTGCGCGAGTTTGAACGCTCCCGGCCTGGCGGGCCGTTGCCGGGCGCCGCCGAAGCGGACCAATCATGGCGCGCCGACCCGCCGCTCGCAGCGCTCACACTGCTGCATAGCTCCACTGAATCGATTACATAGGTCTGCTAAGCCTATCAATCTGTCTGATATAACAAAGCCCACGCCTCAGTGCGAAAACGGCAGTTTATAATTCGGCGATCTCGCCCGTGCGAGCCCACCTGCCGGAGTTTCCGGCGCACAGAGCCGACGCCATGGAATCGAAACCGCCCCGTCGCACCCGCGACCGAATCCTCGAACTGTCGTTGCGACTCTTCAATGAGATCGGCGAGCCGAACGTCACGACGACGACGATCGCCGAGGAAATGGAAATCAGCCCGGGAAACCTGTACTACCATTTCCGCAACAAAGACGACATCATCAACAGCATCTTCGCTCAGTTCGAGCAAGCGATCAGCAAGCGACTACGCTTTCCCGATGACCATCGTCCGACCATCGACGAGATGTGGGCCTATCTGGCCTACATGGCGGATTTTCTGTGGACGTACCGGTTCCTCTATCGGGACCTCAATGATTTGCTGGCGCGCAACCGCACATTGGAGACGCACTTCAAGCAGATCATCACGCACAAAGTCAATTTCGCGCGCCAATTGTGCGAGCAATTGATCGTTGACGGCGAGATGGAGGCGACGCCCCAGGAGATCAGCGTAATCTCGACCAACATTGGCGTGATCTCGACCTATTGGCTGTCGTACCAGTTCGTGATGAACCCGCGCAAGTACAACGACCAGGAGGCGATCCGGGCCGAATTGCACCAGGCGAGCCTGCACATTGTATCGCTGATGGCCCCTTATCTGCGCGGGCGTTCGCGCCAATTGTTCGACGACCTGGTATCCGGCCGATTGCCGATGCGCGAATTCACCGACTACCTGCCACCGCGCGACGGCAAGGGCGAGGCGCAGTCCGATACGGACAAGGCCGAGACGCCACGCCCGAAGGGAGCGCGATGATAAGTTCGGTATGCGTATACTGTGGCTCCGCTATCGGCCGTCGGGACGAATACCGGCAGGCAGCGCAGGCGTTCGGTCGCGCGCTCGCGCAAGCTGGCCTCACACTGGTCTATGGCGGAGGCCACGTCGGCTTGATGGGCGAGATCGCGGATGCCGTGCTGCAAGCGCAAGGCCATGTGATCGGCGTGATCCCGCAGCTGTTGATCGACAAGGAAGTCGGTCATCGCGGCTTGTCCGAGTTGCACGTTGTCGCGAACATGCACGAGCGCAAGAAAATGATGGCTGACCGGAGCGACGCGTTTGTCGCACTACCCGGCGGCGCCGGCACGTTCGAGGAATTGTTCGAGGTCTACACGTGGGCGCAACTCGGCTATCATCAAAAGCCGATCGGTCTCCTCAACGTCGCCGGCTATTACGATCCGCTGCTGTCCATGCTGCACCACACCGCCCATGAGGGCTTCATGCGGCCCGACTACGTCGGGCTGCTCCAGGTGGAGTCAGACGCCGCCGCGTTGCTCGACAGGCTGCAACGCTACGTACCGCCGGTCGGCGACAAGTGGTCGGAGAAGCGCGAAGCGGTCTAGTCGCATCGTGGCGCCGTCGTTACCGCTGGCGAGCATGGATATCGAGCGGCTGCGGCGGATGGTCGAAGCCAACGCGCTCGGCGCCTATCTCTGCGCGCGCGAAGCGGCCCATCGCATAGGGACGGGTCGTGGCAAACCATACTGGGGAAGATCGCGGTACCGGCCGGGGTGAGGCCGAGCGAGTGGGCGTGTGACACGCCAAAGCCGGGCGGAAACCCGACGACACGTCGCCAGGAGCGAGCGCGCATCGATCAACCACGAGGGCCGCGGCCGCGCGGCATGCGCGCCAGCAACGGCGCGAACTGACGGCGCATCGGCACCATGTCCGTCGCCATACCGCGAAAGCCCAGCTGCACGCCGTGCCACAACGGCGGCAACGCATACGCAGCAAGCGCCAAAAACACCAGCATGCACAGCAGGAACAGCCCCGGCGTGAACAACGCGAGCAACAGCCCGACGATGGCGATTGTGTCCTCCACAAACGACACGACCCAGGTCGATGGCGGCTGCTGCGCGAGATTGATTAACGCGCGGGCGCCAGCCTTGACCAGATGCGCGGTGCCGGCGATCACCGCGCCGGCCAACGCCGCCGCCGCCAAGACGCGCGGATCGGCAGGGTCGGCTGCGCCATAGGCGAGCATCGCGCCGGCCGGGATGCGAATCAGCGTGTGCAGTGCGTCCCATAGCGAGTCGACCGCGGGCACCTTGTCGGCCAGGAATTCGGCGATCGCAAACAGCGCTGCGGCGCCGATGATCCACGGCGAACCCAGTAGCGACAACGCATCGGGAAGACGCACGACGTCGAACGACGCGAGCAGGCCGGTCAACAGAACCGTCAGGTACAAGCGCAGCCCGCTTGCCCACGCAAGCCCGGTTGCCAGAGAAAGGGCGTAGAGCATTCCCGCCTCCTTGCGCGCCCCCCCGCACACACCGGCAAAGACCAGTGCAGCGCGCGCCGCAAGCGTCAGTGTTGGATAAACCCGAAACCATTATAGCGACAGTTGCCGCACGCGCGCCGGCTCGCTCAATGGCCGGAGGTAAGCTTCAAGCCAATCAGCCCGGCCAGGATCAGTACTGCACTGCCCGCCCGGGCTGGCGTCAGCGCCTCACCCATCATCACGATGCCGAAAATGAACGCGCCCAGCGCGCCGATGCCGGTCCACACCGCATACGCGGTGCCCAGCGGCAACTGTTTCATCGCCAATGCCAGCAAACCAAAGCTAGCCAGCGCCGTCACCAATGTGAAGATCGACCAGCCAGGCCGGGAAAAGCCATCCGAGCTTTTCATGCCGGCGGCCCATGCAACTTCGAGCAGGCCCGCGATCACCAAAAATATCCACGCCATCGGCTACCACCTGGATGAAATGGGGGTCGTCCCCGATATGAACCGCTGCACGCGGGCCGTCCGCCCAGCAGGTTGCGTCGATTCTATCAAACTGCCGTGCGCACTGCCGAGTGTGGCCGTGCTGCCACACAGCCCCGCATCAGGCAAGGCCGCTACTGCACGCCGGCGAGCCGGTATCCGACACCCGTTTCGGTCATGATGTGCTCGGGCTGCGCAGGATCGCGCTCCAGCTTCTGTCGCAGATGCCCCATATAGATGCGCAAGTAATGATGTTGCTCCACATGTGACGGCCCCCAAACATCGCGCAGCAGCTGGCGGTGCGTCAGCACGCGGCCGGCATGGCGCACCAACGTGATCAGCAGCCGGTATTCGATCGGCGTCAAATGCACCACCTCGCCATCCCGGGTCACGCGGCGTACGCTCAAGTCCACGACGATGCCGCCGAACTGGACTTGCGGCGTGTCGTCCTGGCCGCCGCGATGGCGCCGGCGCAGCTGCGCGCGAATCCGCGCCAGCAGCTCCGATACGCCGAACGGCTTGGTCAGGTAGTCATCCGCCCCCGCATCCAACGCGGCCACTTTCTGCTCTTCCTGGCTGCGCGCGGATAACACGATGATCGGCAGATCGGTCCATCCGCGCAATTCGCGGATCACGTCCAGGCCATCGGTATCGGGCAGGCCGAGGTCCACGATCACCAGGTCCGCCCGACGCGTGGCGGCCTCGACCAGCCCCTGCCGGCCCGTGTCCGCGTCGAATACCGTCATGCCCTGCGCTTGCAGCGAGGTGCCCACGAAACGGCGGATTTGCTTTTCGTCCTCGATCAGGACAATCGTCACGTTCGGCTCACTCATGATTTCGGTATGATCTCGTCAACCGCATGTCACTGCGCACCGCGTCGCCATCCTGTTCTTCCTGCGCCTCATCCAGCCCTTCGCCGCCGCCCGGCGGTACCTCATCGGCCGGCAACATGAACCAGAAGCGTGCCCCCAGCACGCGGCCTTGCGCATCGACGCGGTTTTCCGCGCCGATTCGACCGCCGTGAGCGTCGACGATGGCCCGGCAGATCGCTAACCCGAGGCCGATGCCGGGCTTGGCCGACTCCTTTTCGCCGCGCGTAAACTTGTCGAACACACGCGCTTCCATGCCCGGCGGCAAGCCGGGGCCTCTATCCTCGATCGCCACTTTGACATAGCGGCGCGCGCCGTCCTCGATCACACCCGCATCAATCGACAGTGGTGCGCCGGCCGGCGTGTACTTTGCCGCATTCTCGAACAGGTTGGCGAACAAATGCTCCATCAGCACCGGATCGAGCCGCAGCAGCGGCAGCTCGGCCGGCACGCGCGTGTGCACCGGATGGGCGGCCAGGCTCCGGCGACACGCGGCGAGGGCGGCGCCCACCATTTCCTCAAGCATCAACCACTGGCGATTGAGCCGGACCGCGCCGGCCTGCAGCCGGGCCATGTCCAGCAAGTTGGTCACCAAGCGCGTCATGCGCAACGCTTCCTCGTGGATCGCCTCAATCAGGTCACGCTCAGCCTGCGACCGAGGCGGCGCACCACCGCTCTGCTGCTCGGCGAGCATCGACGCAAAGCCGACGATGGCCGTCAGCGGCGTGCGCAAGTCGTGCGAAATGGCCGATAGCAGCGAGTTACGCAACCGCTCGGACTCCATGCTGACCAGCGCGTCCTGCGCGATCTCAACGTAGTGCACGCGCTCCAGCGCGAGTGCGATCTGCGCAGCGAACGTATCGATCATGCGACGCTGCTCGGGCACGGCCAAGTCTTCAAAGCGCGACGCCACCAGTGCCAGCACGCCGCGCGTGCGCATCGGCGCTTTCAGCGGCAGGTAGAACGCATCAGCGGCCGGCAACGTATCAGTGCCATTCCCGGCCGGCTTTTGCTGGTCGTAGACCCATTGCGCGATATCGGTATCGAGTGCCGGCGGCTGCAACATGATCGCCGGATCTGGCTCCTCGACCTTCTGCCTGACTTTGTCATTGCTGTCCGGCAACAAGATCGCCACGCGCGCCTGGAACACTTCCGCGACATGCCGCATGCCGATCTCGATGATCTGGCCGGTGGCAAGCGCCGCACCCAGCTCACGCGTCATCGCGTACATCGCGCTGGTGCGCCGCTCGCGCAGCGTCGCAATACGTGCCTGCCGGCGCAGGCTCGACGTCAGATGGCTGATCGTCAGCGACGTGAGCAGCATCACGGCAAACGTCAATAAGTATTGCGTGTCGGACACTGACAACGATATACGCGGCGGCACGAAGAAAAAGTCGAACGACGCGACGCTGAGAAACGACATCAGCACGCCCGGACCCCGCCCCAGCCTCGCGGCAGCAAAGATCACACCGAGCAGGTACAGCATGGCCAGGTTCGCCAGATCGATCCGGTGCAACAACTCGGTCGCCACCACCGTGATGCCGGCACTGATCGCCGCCGCATAGGCGTAGTCACGCAGCTTCGAGCGGCGCTCGTCACCCAGCGCCGACGCGAAGCTGCGCCCATCGCCGCGTGCGCCACGCCGCTCGTGCGCGCGGCCGGCGCCCACGAGCGTCACGTCGATGTCGGACGCCGATTGCAGCAACCGCTCGCCGACCGACGGGGCAAGCCAGCGTCGCGTGCGCGGCACACCGGCGACGAGCCTAGATACGTTGCGCATCCTCGCATAAGCCAGCAGCGTACGGGCCGCGTCGGGCCCATCTAACGTCACTGTTTCGGCGCCTAGCTCGGCGGCCAGCTTCAACGCATCAAGGGTGCGCTTTCGGACGATGTCCGGCAGCCGTTGCAACGTCGGCGTCTCGACATAGACTGCCAGCCAATCCGCCTTCAAGCTCGCCGCGAGCCGCGCGGCCGCGCGCACCAGCGTCGCGCTCTCCGAGCCCGGGCCGACGCACGCGATGATCCGCTCACGCGCGTGCCAAACGCGCTCGATCGACTGATCCGCGCGATACTCGCGCATCTGCGCATCCACCCGATCCGCGGTGCGTCGCAACGCCAGCTCCCGCAACGCGATCAAATTGCCCTTGCGAAAGAAATGGCGTACCGCGTGCTCGGCCTGCTGTGGCAAATAGACCTTGCCGTCGCGCAAGCGCGCGAGCAGTTCGTCCGCGGGCAGATCCACCAGCGTGACCTCGTCGGCCAGATCGAATATCCGGTCCGGGACCGTTTCCCATACGCGAATGCCAGTGATCTGGCCCACTACATCATTCAGGCTTTCGAGATGTTGGACGTTGAGCGTCGTGTACACGTCGATCCCGACATCCAGCAATTCCTGCACATCCTGCCAACGCTTCAAGTGGCGTGCGCCGGGCACATTAGAATGCGCAAGCTCATCGACCAAGATCAACTGCGGCCTGCGTGCTAGCGCCGCGTTCAGATCAAATTCCGGCAGCACCTTGCCGCGATACGGATGACGGGCAGCGGGAATCGACGGCAATCCATCGAGCAGCGCCAAGGTTTCCCTGCGTCCATGGGTTTCCGCCACGCCGACCACGACGTCAACGCCTTCGTCGCGGCATCGCCGTGCCGCCTGCAGCATCGCGAACGTCTTACCCACGCCCGCCGACGCGCCAAAAAAAATTTTCAGCTTGCCGCGCTGTTTTTTTTCCTCCTCGCGTTGCAGCTTATCGAGCAATTCGTCAGGGTCGGGGCGTTCCATTCACGTATTGACAACAGTCCAAAGGCAGGCCGCGCCTGCATGCGGGCTCCAGTATGCCCGAGCCTGAGCACCGTAGACGCTCTTTCACGCGAAGCCGACCCGGCACAAGCGTGGCTGCATGACGCGCGCGTGTGCCCCAAACGCATCGATAAAAAATAGGCGGCGCCAAAATCATGTCAGTGTGCGCGCACAATATGGCTAGTATGCTCGCTTCATCCGTCAAGTCCCGTCTGCTTATCGACGGCGACCGATACACGCGGCGGCCGTTGCGGTTGAATCAAGGCTCACCGTTCATAGATGGCCCCCGCCAGCCCATCACGAGTGGCCGGTACTAGGAGAGATAAATGGACATCGATGTAAACGTTCCGGTCGCGGCCCTCGAAGCCGCTTTATCCGTGACACGAGAGGAACGACAGCATCAACCGATGCCCGAACCCGGGCCAGCGTCGCTGGCTCATACACACCTGCAGCCCCGCGCGGGTGCAGCAGTCACGCGAGCAGCCGCCTATTGCGACTTGCCCGACGAGCTAATCGTCCAAATCGGCCGCTATTTAGACACCCGCGATCTTTGCCGCCTGTCGATGGTCGAACGACGTACCCATGCCGTACTGCGCGAGCAGCTTCTATCCAAGCGCCATGCCCATCATGCCAAAACCGTAGTCGATGCCGCTGGGGTACAGGCGCTACTGGCGCAGATCGAGCATGACATCGTCGAGCAGCCTGGGCTGCGCATTACCCCGATCTTGACGCTGTTGGCGCAACTACTGCGCAACCGCTTTCCCGAGCACGAGCAAGCAGCAGCCTTCGAATCGGTATTCACCGCTGCCGCGAAACTGTCTGCCGGGAGTTATGCGGTCAGTAGGACAATGGTTAACACGTTGAAATACCTGTATCCAAGTGTTCGCGCCAACGCGTACGAATTTTGTTACGCGCAGGTGCGGCAGCGCCATCCGATACCGTCGCGCTATGGATCCGCCCTCGCATCGCAATTGCACGTGCTGCCGCGTGAACGGTTCATCCAGCGATACGATGAACTCGTTGCATGGATCCCGCAGCTTGACACGACCGAGCGGGCGGCGCTGATCAGTACGCTCGCGGTTCAATTGCCGGCATTCGTGTACGGATTCAATGTACGCGACGCAGCGACGCTGCATCAAGCCACGCAATGGTACCGTACGCTGCGGCAAGCGCTGTTAAGCCTTCCACCGTCCGACCAGGGCAAGGCAACGGCGGCACTGTGTGTCGCACTGCCGGCGTTGGGCCGTCAGACAAGTATCGCGGAATATGGCCAGATTCGACAGATCGCGATGTCGCTGCCGCAACCGGCGATGGCCGAAGCGTGGCTCGGGCTGCTCCGGGCATTGCCGATGTTCCCGCCGGAACTGCAGCCGGCACAGTTGTATTCCCTGTACGCGATGATCGAGCACTGGCCGTCGCAGTACCCGACTTATGCCGCACAAACGTTGCTAGAAACCGTTCCGGCGTTGCACGTCGACACGCGAGCGGCGGCCTGGCACAAGGCAGTCATGCTGCTACCGCCCAACGCGAGCGGATTAACCTCGGATGCCATCCAGCATGCGCTCGACCAGATCGCGTTCCTGCGTGCCGATGAACGCAGCGCAGCACACGCCGCAATCGCACGCATCATTGACGCCAGCAACCACGCCGAGATGGCGCTAGGGCAGCAAGATCGATGAGCCGGTCGTGCGCCAACCCTCCCAATCCCGATGTGCATTGGCCGCGTCGCGCAACGCGTATCGCAGGTGGCTCCCAACCCGCACCCACTCGCGCTGCACGACGTCGAACAACTCGCCCGAGATCTGGAGCAGGTCTGCGCGTTTCGCGCTGTGCGTAAACAGCGACGGACGTGTGAAGTACAAGAGCCGTGATTCGTCAGATCGGCCACGTTGATCGGCGTCAGCGGACCGGTCGCGTTGCCGAAGCTGACGAACAGGCCGAACGGCGCAAGGCACGCCCCGGCCCGCTGTGATCGCCTTGACCCGCTGCGCGAATCGATTCAGATTCAAACCGGCACGTCCAGTCGCTGCGCGAGCCGCTCAAGGATCATCCGCGCCGTGGACATGTTCGTCGCGCACGGCACGTTATGCACGTCGCATACACGCACCAGCGCGTTGATATCCGGCTCGTGCGGCTGCGGTGTCATCGGATCGCGCAGGAAAATCACGATGTCGATGCGACCTTCGGCCAGCTCCGCGCCGATCTGCAGGTCGCCCCCGTGCGGGCCCGACAGCTTGCGCTGCACCGGCAGGCCATGCCGGTGCGCGATACGTGAGCCGGTCGTGCCCGTTGCCACGAGCGCGCAGCGGCTGAGCACGCGCACATATTCGCCACACAGCGTGACGATGTCGTCTTTCTTGTGATCGTGCGCGATCAACGCGATACGGGTGAGCATGGGCGCTGTCCTCCTCCTGTGGATGCTTCGAGTGGGATCGGCTAGGCACACGCGTCAGAACGTGCCAGGGTACGCGCCGCCGTCGATTAGCAGGTTTTGGCCGGTGATATACGACGCATGCGCGCTGCATAGGAAGGCGCAGGCCGCGCCGAACTCCGTGCTGTCGCCGAAGCGGCCGGCCGGCACCGCCTTCTCCCGCTGGCGCCAAAATGCAGCTGGGTCGATGCCCTGCGCAGCGGCCTGCGCGTTTAGCGTATGCAGCAGGCGGTCTGTCGCGAACTGGCCCGGCAGCAAATTATTGATCGTCACGTTGTGCCGCGCCACCTTGCGGGCCACGCCGGCTACGAAGCCGGTCAACCCGGCGCGTGCGCCGTTGGACAAGCCCAGCACGTCGATTGGCGCCTTGACCGACGAACTGGTGATATTGATAATGCGCCCAAAGCCGCGCGCAATCATGCCGTCAACCGTCGCCTTAATCAGCTCGATCGGGGTGAGCATGTTGGCTTCGAGCGCACGAAGCCAGTCTTCATGCGTGAAATCGCGAAAGTCGCCGGGCGGCGGGCCGCCTGCGTTGTTGACCAGGATGTCCGGCTGCGGGCATGCGGCGAGCGAGGCGGCCCGGCCCGCCTCGGTGGTGATGTCGCAGGCGATTGCGCTCACGCGCACACCCGTGCTCGCGCGAATCGCCTGCGCGGTGGCTTGCAGCACGTCGGCCGTGCGCGCCACGATCACCAGGTCTACCCCCTCGGCGGCCAGCGCTTGTGCGCAGCCGCGCCCCAACCCCTTGCTAGCCGCGCAAACCAGCGCGGTGCGTCCGGCGATGCCCAAATCCATCGATCGCTCCTCACCTGATGGCGGCCCGTTTACTGCCCCCGTACGGCAATGCCGTCGGATGGCACGGCCACGCGCGGCCGCGCCCCGCGTTCGCCGACCCAGCGCCAATTGTATTGGAATCGGCTGCCTCACGTTAACGCACACTGCCACATTGACGATCACATTGGGCTTGCGCCTATATTTGGGTAAACTGAATTAGCTTGACGCTTTGCCGTGCCCGCACCACACCACCCGCCCGCCCGCCGCCATGAGACAGAACAGCCGATTCCAAACCTTTTCGTCCTCGATCACCCGTGATCCAGCACAAGCCTCGCACATGCGCGACGAGATACCTCCACGCGCACCTTCCGCGAGTTGCTGCGGAAATCACGCTGCTGAGGGCTATGAGATTACCCGCTATCTGCCGCTGACCACGCGCCGCATCGCCACGCCGTGGTCGAAATCGACGCACGGTGATCGCCGGACGCAAGTTGGCGATCGTGCCGGTGCTGCGCGCCGGCGTGGCATGTCCGACGGCTGCTAGAGTTAATTCCATCGGCACGCGTTGGCCATATCGGCGTGTACCGAGCAGACGACCATCGTCCGGTCGAATACCTGGTGCGGCTGCCGGACCTGCAGGAGCGTACGTTCATTTCTGTGCGACCCGATGGTGGCGACCGGCTACTCGGCGGCGCACGCGGTCGATGTGCTGAAGCGCC